>NZ_ATLN01000125.1:0-307571 GCF_000416195.1 Pseudomonas sp. CFII68 | reverse complement strand
ATAAGGCCGCCTCGCGGTGGACGTTGATCTCAGCGCCCCATTAACCACGATGGCCGCACGCAGGTCTTGCGCAGTGGGCACCTCGGCATGGATGCCGAGGTAGCCGCGCTGGGCCATGGATGGCCCTTTGCGGCGGCCCACGGAGCAAGGGCTGCGTGCGGGCATGCCGAGCCTAAGCGAGGCACCAAGTGGTGGGGCATAGAGCGCTTTGGTTACTTCCGACTGGGCCGGCTTCCGGGCTTTTCGAAAGTGACCCGCCGTCAGGGCGGAACCCTAAGTGGCCGTTACCGCAGAAACGGATATACACACCGACCTTAAAATCCCACCCAGCTCAACGACTAAGCAGGAAAATCCGCCTGAGGTGCAGCCGAATCGCTAGCAGGTGCAGTTTGGAGATCACACCCATCAATGCTCCACCCCAACACTTCCAGCGCATCGCAACCGTCCTGCAACAGCAGATGCGCGGCGCTGGTGAAGTGCTCCAGGTCATAGCCTTCGGCGCTTTTCATGCATAGACAGGAAACGCTGTTGAGTAAATCTCGAGCCACTTTGATGCGATGCGCAGCAGTTTCCAAAAGATCGGAGGCGCCGGCTTCCGTGTCGATAAAAAGCGTGGCTCCGGCGCTGGTATTTGCTTGAAGGGGATGGAACTTGATCATCGGGTTGCTCTCTTGAGTTAGGAGCTACCGCCGTTCGCGGAGGCAGCAAAAAGCGCCGCCGTTGGGGGCGCTCGTGCACTCTTGTTCGACCGGCTAAGATCGGTCACCGATTTGTCGATGACGAGAGAACTATAGGCGAGGCCCTAATGACAAAAAACCGGGTTTCTTGATCTCGGAGCTATCCTACGTGAAACCCGGAACGGGTTTACAGATTCGATATTTGACAGACAGATCTCGGAATTCAGCCACGCAGAAAGGTCTGGGTATGCTGTAGGGCAATGCTTCGAGCCACGGAGGCCGGCGCGGTGATGCTGTGATCACAGCGTGGGCAGCCTACAAGCTCCATCGCTATGTCTCGCCAGCGGCTAGGAGACGGCTGGCATCGCGACCCGGGATGAAATTTTTAAAGTTCGACCTCATTCATGAGAGGTCGTACTCAATGCCTACCCAACACTCATATCTTCCCCAACATCTCGCTCTGGCAATAGCCTTGGCGCTCGGCTGTGTCGAGGTTTCGATGGCTCAGTCACCTGCCGAGACTCCTACGACGGCCGAGTTTCAAGAGCGTCTCAAAGCGCTCGAAGAAGCTACAGACACTAAGCATCACAGTATTGTCACCCCCCGCAAAAAAGGCATGAAACTGACTAAGACCAATGACTTGGTCAACGTCAGCGCAAATGGCACGTTCGGCGGGACTGTTGATGGAGGTGGCGGAACCAACGTTCTGCGATTGGGCGATGCTCAACACTCCAAAGTACCTGAGACCCGCAATTTCGAGGCTTTGCATGTCACTAAAGGCGAATGGGAGCACACCGGGAATTTCGCTGGTTGGGGAGTGATCGAGCCGGAGACCACGTTGACCAACACCGGCCATATCGACGGACAGATCGGGGTACTCGGTGCGTTCGATAACAAGGGGGTTGTCGCCAACAACGTGATCATCGAACCAAGCGCCCGCATGACAAATTCCGGCACAGTCAATGGCGGTGTCCATGTGCGCGAGAACGCCAGTTTCAGCGGCAATGGATCCGTGGAATTTCTGAGCGTAGCGGGTCAGTTGAGGGTCGGGCCTGAGACCGGTGCCCCCTCGATCAAAGGAAACTTCGAGCTGTTGAGCGGCGCAGAGCTGATCTATGGCGTCGATGCTGATGGTCGTAGCTCGACGATCAACGTTGAAGGCACCGCGACACTGAACAACACGACCCTGAAAATCGATGCTGTACCGGTCGAAAACATGGGCACGAGCGAGCACACGGTGATCCGAGCGGGGGACATTGAGGGTGAGTTCGGCACGGTCATTAGCAATCTCACCTTCATGACGGCGACCCCGCACTACAGCGGGACGGAGGTTGGCCTGACCTATGCGCGCAACGACATCCCCCTCAAGGTTGCAGCAAAGAACGAAAACGCAGAAAGATTCACCAACAGTATCGAAGATCCGCAAACGGCCACGCCACTGCCGCCCAAGCCTGTCGACAATGTAGCGGCTGTCCGGTCACCTACCACCCAAGCGAAAGTCGATCCGGCCCAACATCCCCGCCAAGCGTCGCCAGTGGCCAGCATTGAACCGAAACCCACCAGCCAGCCGCACACCACTCCCGTCGCGCAACCCAACGCAGCCGTCAATGCGCTGCTCGGCACCAACCTGACCACCGCTGCCGATGCCATCGACCAACTGGGCGGTTATGACACCGCCGACCTGGGCAATGTCACCTTGAGCAGTGTCGCGCCGATCAGCACGGGAATGCTCTCGGCCATGAGCCGGAGAAGTCCGGCGGATGGGTACGACAACGGCCAAGTCTGGGTCCAGGCCATCGGCAACAGCGGTAGCCTCGCCAAGGAATTGGGCAGCTATGCCCTCAAGCATTCGACCAAGGGCCTGATGCTGGGAACCGATTGGGCTGTCAGCTCCAATTGGCGGTTGGGCATCATCGGCAGCAAGACCCAGACACGACTGGACAGCTATCAATTCGACGGAGCGCTCGACAGTTGGCTCGTGGGCGCCTACGCCTTGCGCGAGGACGGTCCGCTGGCGCTGCGCCTGGGCGCTGTCCATGGCAATCACGACGGCAGCACCAAGCGCCATGTCGCGTTCAACGGTTTCAGTGATCGCCTCAAGGGTCGCTACGACGCCACGACGCAACAGGTCTTCGGACAGGTCGGCTACCACCTGGACGTCGGACCGTTCGATATAGAGCCCTACGTCCAGGTGGGGTACCAACGCTACCAACGCGACGCCTACGCGGAAAAAGGTGGCGATGCCGCGCTGCAATACCACGACCAGACCCAGGAACACTTCAGCAGCGACCTCGGCCTGCGCCTCGCCCGCCCTTTTGTCTTCGACCAAGGCATGCGATTGACGCCGCGCGTCGATGTCGGCTGGAAACACCTATACGGCGACATCAGGGGCAGCTCCCATCAACGCCTGGCTAACGGCGGCAATGTCTACCTCATCAAAGGAGTCGAGCTGGACCGCGACAGCCTTCTCTTGCAAGCAGGACTGGACCTGGCCGTATCGCCACGTCATACCCTGGGACTGAACTACAGCGGCGAAACGGGGCAGGACAACCGCAACGGCGCGTTGACCGGCCAGTGGCGAATGATGTTCTGACAGGCAAAAAAAAGGGGAGCACATGCCCCCCCGAGGTTAAAGCGTTGTATCGAGGCTGTTTATTCAGCCTTCGATCTCGATCAGGATCTCGCCCGGGTTGACCCGGTCGCCCTTGGCTACATGAATCGCGGTGACCTTGCCGGCGATGGCCGCCTGCACTTCGGTTTCCATCTTCATGGCTTCGGTGATCAGCACTGCTTGACCGGCCTTCACCACGTCGCCTTCCTTGACCAGCACATCAACGATGTTGCCCGGCATGGTGGTGCTGACATGGCCCGGTGCAGTGGCTTGCTTGCGCTTGCTGCTGCCGCCACTGACAAATTCATTGAGCGGTTCGAACACGACCTCTTCCGGCATGCCATCGATGGACAGGTAGAAGTGACGCTTGCCTTCGGCCTTGACGCCCACACCGGTGATGTCGACGCGGTAGGTTTCGCCGTGAACATCGATGACGAACTCGGTCGGCACGCCTTCGCCGCCCGCCGAGCTCACGCTGCCCGCCTCGGGGATTGGCAGCAGCACTTCCGGGGTCAGGGTGCCGGCTTCGCGTTCTTCGAGGAACTTGCGACCGATGTCCGGGAACATGGCGTAGGTCAGTACGTCCTCTTCGGACTTGGCCAGCGCACCGATTTCACCGCGCAGCTTGGTCATTTCCGGCTTGAGCAAATCGGCCGGACGCACGTCGATCACCTCTTCGCTGCCGATGGCCTGGCGACGCAGCTTCTCGCTCACCGAGCCTGGCGCCTTGCCGTAACCGCCCTGCAGATAGAGCTTCACTTCGTTGGTGATGGTCTTGTAGCGCTCACCGGCCAACACGTTGAAGAACGCCTGGGTACCGACGATCTGCGAGGTCGGGGTCACCAGCGGCGGGAAGCCGAGGTCTTCGCGCACGCGCGGGATCTCCGCCAGCACTTCGTTCATCCGGTTCAGTGCGCCCTGCTCTTTCAACTGGTTGGCGAGGTTGGAGATCATCCCGCCCGGCACCTGGTTGACCTGGACGCGGGTGTCCACCGCGGTGAACTCGCTTTCGAACTGGTGGTACTTCTTGCGCACGGCGTAGAAGTACAGGCCGATTTCCTGGAGCAGTTCCAGGCTCAGGCCGGTGTCAAACTCACTGCCCTTGAGGGCCGCGACCATCGACTCGGTGCCCGGATGGCTGGTGCCCCAGGCGAAGCTGGAGATCGCGGTGTCGATGTGATCGGCGCCGTTTTCGATCGCCTTGAGCTGGCACATCGCGGCCAGGCCGGCGGTGTCGTGGGAGTGGATGAACACCGGCAACGATTGCTCGGCCTTCAGCGCTTTCACCAGCTCGCCAGTGGCGTATGGGGTCAGCAGGCCGGCCATGTCCTTGATCGCCACCGAGTCGCAACCCATGGCTTCCATCTGCTTGGCCTGGGCCACGAACGCGTCGATGGTGTGCACCGGGCTGGTGGTGTAGGCGATGGTGCCCTGGGCGTGCTTGCCGGCAGCCTTCACCGCTTCGATGGCGACCTTCAGGTTACGCACGTCGTTCATCGCATCGAAAATACGGAACACGTCGATGCCGTTGACCGCAGCCTTGGCCACGAACGCCTTGACCACGTCATCGCTGTAATGGCGGTAGCCCAGCAGGTTCTGGCCGCGCAGGAGCATTTGCAGACGGGTGTTGGGCAGCGCCGCGCGCAGTTGGCGCAGGCGCTCCCACGGGTCTTCTTTCAGGAAGCGCACGCAAGCGTCGAATGTCGCGCCGCCCCACACTTCCAGCGACCAATAGCCGACCTTGTCGAGCTTGTCGCAGATCGGCAGCATGTCTTCGGTGCGCATGCGGGTGGCGAGCAGCGATTGGTGGGCGTCGCGCAGGATTGTGTCGGTAACAAAGATCTTCTTGGACATGGTCATACTTCCTTACAGGCCTGCGTGGGCGGCAATGGCGGCGGCGATGGCCAAGGCCAGCTCTTCGGGTTTGCGCTTGATCGAGTAGTTGGTCA
Organism: Pseudomonas sp. CFII68; assembly: GCF_000416195.1. Taxonomy (NCBI): domain Bacteria; kingdom Pseudomonadati; phylum Pseudomonadota; class Gammaproteobacteria; order Pseudomonadales; family Pseudomonadaceae; genus Pseudomonas; species Pseudomonas sp. CFII68. Next base: position 302,334 of record NZ_ATLN01000125.1, on the reverse strand, counting down.
GTTCAGGGTGGCTTTCAACGAAGCTGGTATTGAACTGGCCGCTGCGGAATTCCGGATTGCGCAGAATCTCCTGGTAATACGCGGCGGTGGTCTTGACCCCCTGCAGGCGCATGTCATCCAGGGCCCGCAGGCCACGGTCCATCGCTTCTTCCCAGGTCAACGCCCAGACCACCAGTTTCAGGCACATCGAATCGTAGAACGGCGGAATGGTGTAGCCGGTGTAGATCGCCGTGTCGGTGCGCACACCCGGGCCGCCAGGGGCGTAATAGCGGGTGATCTTGCCGAAGCTGGGCAGGAAGTTGTTTTTCGGGTCCTCGGCGTTGATACGGAACTGCAACGCAAAGCCACGGTGCTGGATGTCTTCCTGCTTGACCGACAGCGGCAACCCGGAGGCGATGCGGATCTGTTCGCGAACAATGTCGATACCGGTGATTTCTTCGGTGATGGTGTGTTCCACCTGCACCCGGGTGTTCATTTCCATGAAGTACACCTCGCCTTCGGCGAGCAGGAACTCCACGGTGCCGGCATTCTCGTAGCCCACGGCCTTGGCGGCACGCACCGACAGGTCGCCGATGTAGGCGCGCTGCTCGGGGGTCAGCTGCGGGCTCGGGGCAATTTCGATCAGCTTCTGGTTGCGGCGCTGGATCGAGCAGTCCCGTTCGAACAGGTGCACCACGTTGCCGAAACTGTCACCGAGGATCTGCGCTTCGATGTGCTTGGGATTGACGATGCACTTTTCCAGGAACACTTCCGCCGAACCGAATGCCTTGGTGGCTTCGGAAATGACCCGCGGGAAGGCCTGTTCGAGTTCTTCGCGGCTGTTGCAGCGACGGATACCACGACCGCCGCCGCCGGACGTGGCCTTGAGCATCACCGGGTAGCCGATGCGATCACCTTCAATCAGCGCCTCTTCGATGCCCGCCACGTTGCCTTCGGTCCCCGGCGTGACCGGCACACCGGCCTTGATCATGCTGCGGCGCGCTTCGGTCTTGTCGCCCATGCGGCGAATGACTTCTGCCGAAGGGCCAATGAATTTGATGCCGCGTTCAGCGCAGATGTCTGCCAGTTCGGCGTTTTCCGAGAGGAAACCGTAGCCGGGGTGCAAGGCATCACAGCCGGTTTCCACCGCCAGGTTCACCAGTTTGCGCGGGTTGAGGTAGCCGGCCAGCGGATCGGCGCCGATGCTGTGGGCCTCGTCCGCACGCTTGACGTGCAGCGCATGGCGGTCCGCGTCGGAGTAGACCGCGACCGAGCGAATGCCCATCTCGGCGCAAGCGCGCACGATGCGGACGGCAATCTCACCACGGTTGGCGATCAGGATCTTTGTTATCAATTGGAGGTTCCCTTGAGCCGGTGATACCACGGCCTGGGGTCCAGGCCGACGCGTGACCAGATGTAACAATTGGTCGCAGCCCCACACTAGTCCTGGCTGTTGATTAACAAAAATGAATAATTATTGGGTCATGCATAAGCAAAGACTTATAGTTGCGCTATCCGTCTCGGCCCAGGGTGCTTGAAAGATGCGTAAGTCATTGATGCGTATGACATTACGTCAATTGCAGATTTTCAACGAGGTGTGCGACCTGAGGTCCTACAGCCGTGCAGCTGATGAAATGTCTCTCACACAACCGGCCGTCAGCCTACAGATTCGTTCCCTGGAAGAGCTGATTGGCCAACCGCTGTTTGAGTATGTTGGCAAAAAGCTCTACATGACCGAAGCCGCCGAAGCCCTGCAACGTGCCAGCCGGGACATCTTCGGACGCCTGGAAAACCTCGACATGCAGCTCTCGGACATGCAGGGTTCGCTGCAAGGCCAATTGAAGCTGGCGGTGGAGTCCAGCGCCAAGTACTTCGTCCCGCACCTGTTCGCCGCGTTCAAGCGCCAGCATCCGGAGGTCAACCTGAACCTCACGGTGGTCAATCGCGGCCAGGTCATCCGTCGGCTCTCGGACAACCGTGACGACTTGGTGATCATGTCCATGGTGCCCCAGGACATGGGCCTGGAATTCCTGCCCTTTCTCAACAACCCCATCGTCGCCGTGGCGCCGCCCGATCATCCGTTGTGCCACATGGGCCCGCTGCGCTTGCAGGACCTGGAGCCCTATACGCTGCTGTTGCGCGAACCGGGGTCCGGCACGCGACTGGCCTGCGAGGAGTATTTCAAGGAGAAACGGGTGCATTTCACCCAGACACTGGAGGTGGCGTCGGCGGAGGCCCAGCGCGAGTGTGTAGTGGCCGGGCTGGGCGTGGCGCTGTTGACGCGCCACGCCGTGAGCCGGGAACTGTCGTCCGGCGCACTCATCGAGTTGCCGGTGGAGGAATTGCCGCTGTACCGCAGCTGGTGCCTGGTGCAAGCCAGGGCCAAACGCCTGTCACCGGTGGCTCACGCCTTCCTGGCATTCGTTCGCGGCGAGCGCGCTCAGATCATCGGCCTGGTTGAGCGTTTCGACGGGAAGCCGCCGGCGTTGCCTGCCAGTAATTGAACTCTGCCGCGTCAGGAAATTCGCTGATCTCGGCCAGGAGCTGGCGCTGTTCATAGCGGTCTTCGATGGCACGACGGAACGCCATGCGGCGCTGGTCTTCCTGCTGACGACGGGTTTTGACGGCGCTGCGTTCTTCGTAGGACTGGGTCATGTCGAGACTCCCAAGACGTATACGGGAGCTTTACGATGACGGCGCGGGATGACGGTTTGGCGGCGCGTGCGTTACAGAACGATGAATTCGGGCAAACGATCCCTGTGGCGAGGGAGCTTGCTCCCTCGCCACAAAAGCCCCTCGACCTCAGGGCTTGGGATTCAGTCGTCCAGCGCCTTCACCGACTTGGGCGACAGCCGCAGGCTGCGAAGGCTGCGCTTCACGCTCTTGAGATGGTTGACCAGGCTTGGACCACGGGCCATGGCGACACCCATTGCCAGCACGTCGATCACCACCAGGTGGGCGATGCGCGAGGTCAGCGGCGTGTAGATCTCGGTGTCTTCATGCACGTCGATGGCCAGGTTGACCGTGGACAGTTCCGCCAATGGCGTCTGGCTCGGGCACAAGGTGATCAGCGAGGCACCGCTTTCGCGCACCAGGTTCGCGGTGATCAGCAAGTCCTTGGAACGCCCCGACTGGGAAATGCAGATCGCCACATCGGTGGGTTTCAAGGTCACCGCTGACATGGCCTGCATGTGCGGGTCGGAATAGGCCGCAGCCGTCAGCAGCAACCGGAAGAACTTGTGCTGGGCATCGGCTGCCACCGCACCCGAGGCACCGAAGCCATAAAACTCGACACGCTGGGCCTGGGACATGGCCGTGACGGCTTTTTGCAGCGCCACCGGGTCGAGCTTCTCGCGAACCTCCATCAGCGTATGCAGGGTCGTGTCGAAGATTTTCAGGCTGTAGTCCGCCACTGAATCGTCTTCGTGGATCGCAAACTGACCGAAGCTCGCGCCGGCGGCCAGGCTTTGCGCCAGCTTGAGTTTCAGGTCCTGGAAACCCGAGCAACCGATGGCCCGGCAGAAACGCACGATGGTCGGTTCGCTGATGCCGACGCTGTGGGCAAGATCGGCCATGGAGCTATGCATCACGGCCGCAGGATCAAGCAGTACGTGATCGGCGACTTTCAGCTCCGACTTGCGTAGCAAGTGGCGTGACTGGGCGATGTGTTGCAACAGGTTCAAGGGGCTGGACTCTTGTTATGGGCAGATGCCGGGATGTAGCAAGCTTGTAGTTATACTACAAGAACTGGCTTTTTGCCCGTCCAAAACGTAACTGGATTGCCGCGCTGCCCCTTTGTTTTGGCCGAGGATCCCCCGATGTAGCAGCTTGTGCCGTAGCGCAAACCTTCAACGCTGCCGATCCGCTGATTTCCAGGCCCGTCCTGGGCTTTCAACGCGGGGAAAATCGTCTATCGGTCAATAGCCAACGCCTAAAACAACTTGCGCCCCTCAACAATATCTCCCAGTAACAATAGACAGTAGATCTTAAAACAGAACCAAGTAAGCCATCGGAAACTCATTTCTCCTTACAATACCAACCGCAATTGAGCAGACACTCTCAAGTCAAAGTCGATATATTGGCTCCCGCAGGACGCAATCAACTTAACTACAGGAGTTACAACCATGAAAATCACGACTAAAGATTGGACCGCACAAATCGACCGCATGCCAGGTGCCGCATCTTTCCGCACCTTTGGCACCGTCACTGTAGCCAATAGCGGCGTTACCCCGACGCTGGTACGCAGCGACCTACAGGACAAGTCCTTTGACCTGCGACTGGAATTGAAACTTGAACATTCCGATGGAGTTTCACTGCAAGTACTGACCGACAAGTTCGTTGAATACAAAGAGCTGGGCGACTCCAATGTCACTGGCGTCAGTATCTTTTTCGAAGGCCAGTTACTGCACCACATCGATGACGTGCTAATCACTAACTAAGCGTAGACCCCATAACTTTCCGTCAGACGACTTCGTTGCCTGACGGGAAGTTATCGTTGCGGTTCAGGCTCATTCAACCAGGTGTTGCGCCCGCAACAACCCAGCCAACCCTTCAGCCTCCACCGGCCGGCTGATCAGATACCCTTGAACCTCATCGCAACGTTCGTTCCTGAGGAATTCGAGCTGCTCCTGCCGCTCGACGCCTTCGGCCACGACCTTGAGCGACAGCCCATGGGCCATTGCAATGATTGCCCGGGTAATTGCCGCATCCACACTGCCCTCACCCAACCCGCGAATGAACGCCTGGTCGATCTTCACGTAATCCACCGGGATGCGCTTGAGGTAGCTCAGCGATGAGTAGCCGGTGCCAAAATCGTCGATCGCCAGCTTGACTCCAAGGTCCCGCAATTGCTGGAACGTGGCGATGATGTGTTCAACGCTGTCGAGCAGTTGGCTCTCGGTCAGTTCCAGCTCCAGGTATTGCGGGGCCAGACCGGTTTCTTCCAGTACCTGCCGCACCAGGCTGACCAGCTTGCCCTGGCGCAGTTGATGCACCGACAGATTGACGGACACCCTGATCGGCGCGAGCCCCTGGCGCTGCCATTCGCATGCCTGCCAACAAGCCTGGCGCAACACGAATTCGCCAATCGGCCCGATCAACCCGGTCTCTTCGGCCAGGCCGATGAAATCCCCCGGGGGCACCCGGCCCATGGCCGGATGATCCCAACGCACCAACGCCTCGGCGGCGTTCAGGCGACCGGTCGCCAGGCACAGTTTTGGTTGATAAAAGACCTTCAGTTGTTGCTCTTCCAAGGCCTTGCGCAGCTGATTCTCCAGTTGCAGGCGCTCCAGCGTGCTGGCCTGGAGGCTATCGGTGTAGAACTGGAAGTTGTTGCCCCCCAAATGCTTGGCATGCTGCATAGCCATGTTCGCCTGGCTGACCAGTGTGGCAATTTCCCGCGTATTGTCGGGCAACAAGCTGATGCCAATCGAGGCACTGAGCACCAGTTCATGGCCTTCGATGGTCAGCGGCACACGCAGTTTGGCGGCCAGCCGGGTCGCCACCCGCGCCAGGCTTGAAAGGTTGCCATAGGCATCGAACAACACCGCAAACTCATCGCCCGATAACCGGGCGATGGTATCCGCCTCAGGCAGCGCATTGATCAGGCGTCGTGCCATTTTCTGCAACAACTGGTCGGCGATGTCATGGCCGAGACTGTCGTTGAGCAATTTGAAACGGTCCAGGTTGATATGCAGCAACGCCAGGCTGCGCCGTCCGCCCTGGCGCACACGCTGATGAGCTTCGTGCAGGCGCTCGCGAAACAGCGAGCGATTGGCCAGCCCGGTCAGTTCATCGTAATGGGTCAGGTAGCGCATCCGTTCTTCGGATTCGCGGCGCGCCGAAAGATCGGCGAAGAAGCCCACGATATGGCTGACATTTCCCCGCGCATTGCGCACGACGTTCAGTTGCAGCCATTGCGGATACAACTCGCCGTTGGCACGTGCCTCTACCAACTCACCCTGCCAGGTGCCGTGCTGCTTGAGCGCTTGGCGAATGATGGGGTAATGCCGGCGCGCGTCGCGACTGCACGGCAGGTCCACCACGTTGCGCCCGAGCATGTCATCGATATTGAACCCGGTGACCCGCGTGAACGCCTGATTGGCAGCGAGTAGCACGTAGTGGGGGTCGAAAATCACGATCCCTTCGCTGGCGGCTTCGAACACTGTGGCCGCCAGTTGCCGTTGCTGCTCGAGTTCCTTGCTGGCGCTGATGTCTCGCCGGGTGCCAACCATACGCAGCACCCGCCCGCTCATGCTGCGCTCCACGGCCCGGCCGCGGTCTTCGATCCAGACCCAGTGACCGTCGCCGTGACGCACACGGTATTCGATCTGGTAATCCTCGCTGCGGCCCTTGAGGTGTTCGACCAGGGCTCGCTTGAGCGCCGGCAGGTCTTGAGGGTGCAGGCGCGGAGTGAGGTGAGTGAGCATCGCCGTGATGTATTCGGGCTCCAGGCCGAAGAGTTCCTTGAGCTGGGTGTGATGGACTTCGTCAGTCTGCAGGTTCCAATCCCACAACCCCAGTTCACTGGCCTTGAGCGCCAGGGCCAGACGCGCCTCACTCTTGCTCAAGGCCTGGCTGGTGACCTCCAGTTCAAGACTGCGCTGCGCTACCCGCGCCTCCAGGCCCACCTGGGCCGCCCGCAGTTTTTCCTCGGCAGAACGACGCTGCTCGACCTCCCGGGCCAGCGCGTCGTTGAGCTGGGCGCTGCGGGTTTGCGCTTGCTGCAGGTGCTCGATCAGCGCCTGGTTCTGGAAGCGTCGCAACAGACTGCTTTGGATCAAGCGGTTGACTTGCCAGGCCACCACGCTCAACGAGACCAGCACAATCAGCCCAAGCCAGCCCCACCCGCGTTGCTGCTCATCGCCGCCCCAGAAGAGATAGCCGATGGCCGGTAACAGGCAGGGCAAGGTAAAGGACAGGAAGGCGGGAAGACTCACCGCGTAGGCCACGCTGGCGGACAGGGCAGCCGCGCCAATCAGGCCAAACACCCAGGCCTGCTGCTGGAAGCTGTCGGCCGGGACCAGCGCGATACCGGCCCCAGCCAGCGTCAGGCCGGTCATCGCGGAACCCAGCAAAAACATGCGCAACCAGATCGGGTGTGCCTGACGGCTTGGCATCGCCGAATCGAAAGCCGCCACCTGGATCACCCGCAAGGCCACCAGTGACAGCAACCAGACGAGCCAGACGCTGACCAGGAAATAGCGCCGCGGCTCCCACAACAGCGCGGCGCAGACCAGACCGTTGAGCAACATGAACAGCGTAGGCAGCAGCGAGCCTTGATACAGCAGACGTGTGCGCTCGACCGCCATCTCCATGGCGTACTGCTTGCAGATGATCCGCGGCTCCACACAGGGGCCCGCCGGATCGGAATTGAGGGTCATTGGCACTGTTCTTGTTCTTATTCAGTAGAGCGTGGAGAACCCGAAACAAGCACCGAGCATACACAAGCCATGGGCCATCCCACACTGCCCCAGCTCATAAAAATACGGAAAAAGTCGCTATTTCATTGGCTCGCGCCCCTTCGAAGCGAGTCCCGCCAATGGCTGTAGCCTATGACCCGCCGGTCATCCACAACCGGTCTTTTATCGGCTGATGCAAAGCTCGGTTTGCCCGGGGTGACGCCGCACCCTAGAATGCCCCGATGCGCGATGATCTCTCCCTTCTGCTGAACTCCCTCAACGATGCCCAACGTCAGGCCGTAGCCGCCTCCGTGGGTCGTCAGTTGGTCCTGGCCGGTGCCGGCTCCGGTAAAACCCGAGTGCTGGTGCACCGTATCGCCTGGTTGATCCAGGTCGAGAACGCCTCGCCCCATTCGATCCTGTCGGTGACGTTCACCAACAAGGCCGCGGCCGAGATGCGCCATCGCATCGAGCAACTGATGGGCATCAACCCCGCCGGCATGTGGGTCGGCACGTTCCACGGCCTGGCGCACCGCTTGTTGCGGGCGCATTGGCAGGAGGCCGGGCTGAGCCAGACCTTCCAGATCCTGGACAGCGACGACCAGCAGCGCCTGGTCAAGCGGGTGATCCGCGAGCTGGGCCTGGACGAGCAGCGCTGGCCAGCCCGCCAGGCGCAATGGTTCATCAACGGCCAGAAAGACGAAGGCCTGCGCCCGCAACACATCCAGGCCAGCGGCGACCTGTTCCTGGCGACCATGCGCAGCATCTACGAAGCCTACGAGGCGGCGTGCCAGCGTGCCGGAGTCATCGACTTCTCCGAGCTGCTGCTACGGGCGCTGGACCTGTGGCGCGACCACCCAGGCCTGCTGGCCCATTACCAGAAGCGCTTCCGGCATGTACTGGTGGACGAATTCCAGGACACCAACGCCGTGCAATACGCCTGGTTGCGCCTGCTCGCCAAGGGCGGTGACAGCCTGATGGTGGTGGGTGACGACGACCAGTCGATCTACGGCTGGCGCGGCGCCAAAATCGAGAACATCCACCAATACTCGGCGGACTTCCCGGACGCCGAAGTCATCCGCCTGGAACAGAACTACCGCTCCACCGCCGGCATCCTCAAGGCCGCCAATGCCCTGATCGCCAACAACACCGGGCGCCTGGGCAAGGAATTGTGGACCGACGGCGGCGAAGGCGAGGCAATCAACCTCTACGCCGCCTTCAACGAACACGACGAAGCCCGCTACGTGGTGGAAACCATCGAAAGCGCGCTGAAAACCGGCCTGGCCCGCAGCGACATCGCCATCCTGTACCGTTCCAACGCCCAGTCACGGGTGCTCGAAGAGGCCTTGCTGCGCGAGCGAATCCCCTACCGCATCTACGGCGGCCAGCGCTTCTTCGAGCGTGCTGAAATCAAGAACGCCATGGCCTACCTGCGCTTGATCGAAGGTCGTGGCAACGATGCAGCCCTGGAGCGGGTGATCAACGTGCCAACGCGAGGCATTGGCGAGAAAACCGTCGAGGCGATTCGCGATCACGCACGCCACAGCCATGTGTCCATGTGGGAAGCCATGCACCAACTGGTCGCCAACAAAGGCATGACCGGTCGCGCCGCCGGTGCGCTGAAGGCCTTCATGGACCTGATCGAGGACCTGGCCGCCAAGTGCGGGGAAATGCCTCTGCACTTGATGACCCAGACCGTCATCGAACAGTCCGGCCTGATCGCCTACCACGAAGCGGAAAAAGGCGAGAAAGGCCAGGCCCGGGTGGAAAACCTTGAGGAACTGGTCAGCGCCGCGCGCAACTTCGAAAGCACCGAAGAAGACGAAGACCTGACGCCGCTGTCGGCCTTCCTGGGTCATGCCTCCCTGGAGGCCGGCGACACCCAGGCCGACGAGCATGAAGACAGCATCCAACTGATGACCCTGCACAGCGCCAAGGGCCTGGAATTCCCCTACGTGTTCCTCGTGGGTATGGAAGAGGGCCTGTTTCCCCACAAGATGAGCCTGGAGGAACCGGGCCGCCTGGAAGAGGAACGGCGCCTGGCCTATGTCGGTATCACCCGCGCCATGCAGAATCTGGTGCTGACCTACGCCGAAACCCGACGTTTGTATGGCAGCGAGACCTACAACAAGGTGTCACGCTTCGTACGTGAAGTCCCGAAGGGACTGATCCAGGAAGTGCGGCTGTCCAACAGTGTCAGCCGACCGTTCGGTGGCGGCCAGCAACAAAGCACCAGCAGCCTGTTCGGCGGCAGCAACATCCCGGAAACCGGCTTCAGCCTCGGCCAGACCGTGCGGCATTCGGTATTCGGCGACGGCGTGATCCTCAACTTCGAGGGCGCTGGCGCCCAGGCGCGGGTGCAGGTGAACTTCAGCGAAGGCAGCAAGTGGCTGATGCTGGGGTATGCCAAGCTGGAAGCGATCTAAGGATTTCGTAAGAAGCACCTTGCTGTGGGAGCAAGGCTTGCCCGCGAGGCGGTGGCACATTCAACACAGATGCGTCAGACAGATCGCTATCGCGGGCAAGCCTTGCTCCCACAGGTATCTCTCTCTATCCCACATTAGTTTCCGACCGAACTTATTTACTTTTCCTACAGCCCAAAGCGAACAAGCCTTCTTGCACAGCCGAAGCTGAACCTAAGCTGTCACGCAAAAGCCCGAAACACTCTGTCACTAGCCAGCAACAGTTCAGCTGTGCAACATGGCGCGCGTGCTATCCACAAATGGGAATGCCTTTATATGAAACGTTTTCTTAGCATCGCCATGGCGCTGTGCATCGGCCTGACGATGGCCATCGACGCCAATGCCGCCAAGCGTTTTGGCGGTGGTAAAAGCTCGGGCGCTGCCCCGACTCACCAGACCAGCCAGATGGCACCGTCCTCTGCCGCCGGTTCTACCGCTGCCACCGCAGGCGCGGCCGGTGCCGCAGGCGCTGCCACCAAGGCCAGCGGTGCTTCGCGCTGGCTCGGCCCCCTGGCCGGCATCGCCGCCGGTGGCCTGCTCGCCTCCATGTTCATGGGCGACGGCTTCCAGGGCATGCAGATCTTCGACATCCTGATCATGGCGGTCATCGCCTTCCTGGTCTTCCGCTTCATTGCCGCCCGTCGTCGCAAGCAGCAGGAGCAATTGGCTCCAGCCGGCCACGCGCCGATGCAGCGTGAAGTGTTCAACCAGCAGCCTGCCAGTGGTTCGATCTTCGGCGGTTCGGCAGCGCCTGCCGCCGTCCGTCCGGTCATCAATGCGCCAGCCTGGTTCAACGAAGGCCGCTTCGTCGAAGCCGCGCGCAACCATTTCATGTCCCTGCAGCAACATTGGGACGCGAACGAAATGGACAAGATCTCCGAGTTCGTGACCCCGCAGCTGCTGGAGTTCCTCAAGCGCGAGCGGGCCGAACTGGGCGATGGCTTCCAGTCCACCTACATCGACAATCTGAACGTGCAACTGGACGGCGTCGACGATCGCGCCGACAAGACCATCGCCACCCTGACCTTCAGCGGTGTGTCGAAGGATTCTCGCTTCGACAAGGGCGAAGCGTTCAGCGAAAGCTGGAACATGGAACGTGCCCAGGGCGATGACCAGCCTTGGCTGGTGGCCGGTATCCGCCAGAACGGTTGAACCTTTGCCCGTTTTGCATGTTGAAATAAAAGAACCCCGGCTCAGGCCGGGGTTTTCTATTTCGCAGTTGCATCTATAGCGAGCTACTGTATAAACCGCTCCATATAAAACCGCGCCATCGAGAAAGAGGATCCCCGGACGTGGAAGAAATCATCGAACAATTGCGTGAAGCCAACGAGCCCGTACCGGTCCCGCTGGAGTTGCCCGACGAAGACTTGCTGGTAGAGATCGAGGAGCAGCTGTTCATCGATATCCCATTCGTCTTCAGGGAGTTTTTGCTGACCGTCAGCGATGTCGTCTATGGCAGCCTGGAACCGGTGACCGTCACCGATCCACAATCCCACACCTACCTGCCGGACGTTGCCGCCAATGCCTGGGATGCCGGTGTCGACCGCAGCCTGATCCCGATCTGCCAGGACGGCGACGATTATTATTGCGTCGAAGAAGACGGCACTGTGGTGCTGTGGCAGGCCGAGGAAGAACTGGTCGCCGAAGAAACCTGGGAATCGGTCTGGCACTGGGCGCGGGACGTCTGGCTGGAAAGCTGAGCCCCGTCGCCGGTCAATGCCCGGACGGGTCCTTGTGATTGTCCAGGGTTTCAAGCAAGGCCACCTGCATCCGTGTATGCAGGCGGATGAACCAGCGCCAGAGCAGTGCCGCCACGGTGGTCGCCACTACGGCGATCAGTACGAGCAACTTGTTGGTCGGCAGAATGCTGGCCGACAAGGCTGCCAATAGCAGGAAAATCACCAGCAGCGAGAGAATCGGGATCACTTCGGCGATCACCCGACGCACGCGCTGGGTGTGGCGGCCAGCCATCTCCGGCTTCACGCCCATCTCCGCCAGCAGCATCGACAGCGCCTTGAGCTTGCGATAGGCGGCGATCAGGAACGGTAGCGACAGCAACAACGCCCCGCCCCAAATCAAGGCTTTCTGCCAGCTCGGGTCGCTGATCCACGCTTGCAGGTAAGCCGACATCCGCTCGGCGAAATAACCGCCCGAGACAAAAATCGCAATGACCAGCGCCAGGTTGACGCCGACCTGCAGCAAGATCCGCCGGATCATCGACGCCACCAACGCCCCTTCACCATGGGGCTGGATGCTGCGCAGCCATTCGCCATACATCCCCAGCACCCGCGTCAGCCGTTGCGGCATGAGCGTCGCCAACTTGACGGACAGTGGGTCGGCGGCCCGGATCAGGTACGGCGTCAGCAGTGTGGTCAACACCGAGACGGCGACCGCGACTGGATAGAGGAAATCGCTGGTGACCTGCAGGGTCATCCCCAACGACGCGATGATGAAGGAGAATTCGCCGATCTGCGAAAGGCCCATCCCAACGCGCAGCGAGGTGCGTCCGTCGTTGCCGGCGATAAAGGCACCGAGGCCGCAGGACAACATCTTGCCGAGCACCACTGCACCCGTGATCACCGCAATCGGCCAGGCGTACTGCAGCAATATCGCCGGATCGAGCATCAGCCCGATGGCGACGAAAAAAATCGCGCTGAACAGATCGCGCACCGGTTCCACCAGCCGCTCGATTTTCAGCAGTTGCCGGGACTCGGCCATGATCGCACCGATCAGGAACGCCCCGAGCACCATGCTGTATTCCAGCTTCACCACCAGCAGGCAGAAACCAAAACACAGGCCCAGCACGGTAATCAGCAACATTTCGTTGCTGTCGAACTTCGCCACGTAGGCCAGCACCCTCGGCACCAGCAGAATGCCGATGACCAACGCGACGATCATGAACAACGACAACTTGCCGACCGTGGAAAACACCTCGCCGGAGCTCACGGTGCCGCTGACGGCAATGCTCGACAGCAAGGCGATGATGCCAATACCGAGGATGTCCTCGACGATCAACACCCCGAAGATCAGCTGCGCAAAACGCTCGTTCTTCATCTTCAGGTCGTTGAGGGCCTTGACGATGATGGTGGTGGAGGAAATGGCCAGGATCGCGCCGAGGAACAGCGAATCCATGGTGCTCCACTCGAACCAGCGGCCGATTTCATAACCGATCCAGATCATCAGCACGATTTCGAGGAACGCCGCGATGAAGGCCGTGGCCCCAACCTTGAACAGTTTGCGCAGGCTGAACTCCAAGCCCAGGCAAAACATCAGGAAGATCACCCCGAGCTCGGCCAGGGTCTTGATCGTGTCTTCGTCGTGGATAAAACCGAACGGCGGCGTATGCGGGCCGATGATGAAGCCGGCCACGATGTAGCCCAATACCACCGGTTGCTTGAAACGATGAAAGAGCACGGTCACCAGCCCCGCTGCCATCATGATGATTGCCAAGTCTTGAATGAAACTGATGGCATGCATGTCGGGGCTCCCTGTTCAAATGACTCATCGCAGAGCTGGAGAAATCCATTTCCTCTGTAGGAATTGCCCTCACAACGGGCTTTTGAAGGGTAACACCGCGACTTCCGACAAAAAGACGGTGCAATATATGGAAACAGATCCATCGGCGCGTGACGGCAACCACAGGCGCAGCGTCCCGATATCGGTGGTTTTAAAAACCTGGTGACCTGTTTGCAGGCCACTCACCAGCACCCGCAGAGGTGCACTCCAACATTGCTGCCTTGAACCGTGAGTACGTTATGGAACCCGGAAACGCCCAGCTGTCGATGACGGTGTTGATGACCCCCGATATGGCCAACTTCTCTGGCAATGTCCATGGCGGCACCTTGCTCAAATACCTCGACGAAGTCGCCTACGCCTGCGCCAGCCGCTACGCCGGGCGCTACGTGGTGACCCTGTCGGTTGACCAGGTCATTTTCCGTGAGCCGATTCATGTCGGCGAACTGGTGACCTTCCTGGCCTCGGTGAACTACACCGGCAACACGTCGATGGAAGTGGGCATCAAAGTCGTGACCGAAAATATTCGCGAACGCTCGGTACGCCACACCAACAGTTGCTTCTTCACCATGGTCGCGGTGGATGACCTGCGTAAACCCGCAGCCGTGCCGCCCTTGCAGCCGCAAAACAGCGAAGAAAAACGCCGCTACGAACAAGCCCAGCAACGCCGGCAGATTCGCCAGGAGCTGGAAAAGCGTTATCAGGACATCAAGGCAGACGGGCCTTAACCGAGATGTGGGAGCGAGCTTGCTCGCGATGAGGGCATCACATTCAACATAAAGATTGGCTGTGACATCGCTATCGCGAGCAAGCTCGCTCCCACAAGGGGCTTGCATTGATCAGAGGCTGATCGGCACTGCCTCGAACCGCACCCGTGGATGGGCGATCCGGTCTTGGGCGCGGACCAGTTCCAGCTCATAGCTTGTGCAGGCCTGGGTTTCCAGCAGCACTTCATGCACCGCTGCGGCAGTGAATTCGAGCGCCGCCACCAGACTGTCCCCCAACAGTATCCGCGCCAGGAACAACCCTGACGTCAGGTCACCCACGCCCACCGGCTGACGCGGGAAAGCCAGCAGCGGACGGCGCAGGTGCCAACTGCCATCGGCGGTCACCAACAGCATTTCGAAGCTGTCATCGGGTTTGCCAGGGTAGGCCAGGTGCTTGACCAGCACCGCCTTCGGCCCACGGGCCAACAACGCCCGGGCCATGGCCAGGCAATCGAGCAAAGACTGCGCCTTGCGTCCCGAAAAACTGTCCAGCTCCAGTTGGTTCGGGCACATGAGGTCCGCCACGGCAGCAGCTTCTTCCAGGAGAAACTCGCTCACCTCGGGCGCCACGATACAGCCCTTCTCTGGATGCCCCATGACCGGGTCACACAGGTACAGCGCCTTCGGATTGGCGGCCTTGATCCGCGCCACGCCCATCAGAATCGCCCGCCCCTGAGCCGCGCTGCCCAGGTAACCGGACAACACCGCATCGCAGTGACCCAGCTCACCGATGGCCGCAATGCCTTCTACCAATGCCGGTATCTGCTCTGGCGCCAGCACTTCCCCGGTCCATTGGCCGTACTGGGTGTGATTGGAAAACTGCACGGTGTTGAGCGGCCAAACGTTCACGCCAACCCGCTGCATCGGAAACACTGCGGCGCTATTGCCGGCGTGTCCGAACACCACGTGGGACTGAATGGCAAGCAGATGAGGCGTACGTTTCATGCGGGAAGTTTCCGTAAAACGATTGAAATTCAAGCCGCGCAGTATGCGACTAAACGCAGCCTGTACGACAGACCGGCGAGACAGTTAAGCTGGCAGCAACTTGTTGGAGCACTTTGTTCATGCTGACCCTTGGAAACATTTTCGTGCTGATGCTGCTGGCTACCGGCGGCGCCTGGCTGTGGCACAACCATGGCTTGCGCGAACGGGCGTTGGCGAGGGTCATGCAGCATTGCGCCAACCTCAAGATCGAGCTGCTGGACGGCAACGTGGCGCTGAAAAAGATCGGTTTCGTGAAAGACGCCAGCGGACGACGACGGCTGGCTCGCGTCTACACCTTCGAGTTCACCGTCACCGGCGAAAGCCGCCATTCGGGCACCATCACCCAGTTTGGTGCCCACAGCGCACAAATAGAACTAGCGCCCTACCCGATGCCCTTCGAAGAAACACCGCCACCCTCCATTGAACCGGTCCAGACCAGACCCAGGGCTGAAGTCATCGAGTTGAGCCAATGGCGCCAGGAACACAACAAATGGAAGCCTTGAAACGGGGCTGACTCAGCGACACCGACAGTTCGCCAGCCCGGCTCGCAGGCGATCAACGTCTTGCACCTGATCGAAAATCAGCTCGATCCGAGAATCCTGGCGCCACTCACTGGTTTGCCAACCCACCACCGCCCCCTCCAGCGCATTGGCTGAAACCCAACCACCGACGCTGTGGATAACCATCTTCGCCCGTTTCCAGTCCTGGCCTTGCAGCCATTGCGTCAGCGCCGCTGCGTCGAATTGCTGGCTGGGGTGCCAGCGCCAACCAATACTCCAGCCGCCTTCCTGCTGCTGATACAAGCAGATCGGCAGCGTCGGGTCGGACCAAATGGCCGGTATCTGGCCCAGGCTCTTCGGTAGATTCAAGTTATCCACAGCCCCACTGCCCCGAGCCGCAAGGCCTGGCAATCGATCGATCGGCAGCGCAGCCTGTTGCGTCCAGTACAACGCACGCCCTGGCAGTTGCGCCGTCAGCCGTTCGCGATCGGCTTGTGTGAGGGTCTCGGACTTGTTCAGCACCAGCAGTCCGGCATCCGCCAGGATTTGTTGCTGCGCGTCGGGCAAGGGCTTGCCGTCCGCCATCGCCCGGGCGTCCAACACCAGCACACAGGATTGCACCGCCAGCACACCGAGCCATGGCGCTTCGCTCAACTGCCGCAGCAACTGTGCCGGATGACCCAGGCCCGAGGGTTCGATGAACAGCCGATCTGGCCGGGCCTTGCGCAGCAAACGCCCAAGACCGATCTGAAACGGCGCGCCGTTGACGCAGCACAAGCAGCCGCCGGCCACTTCGCCCAGTGCGATACCATCGCCCGCCTGGGTCAGCAACGCGGCATCCAGGCCGATCTGGCCGAACTCATTGATCAACACCGCCCAGCGCTCATTGGCCGGGCGCTGCGCCAGCAGATGCCTGATCAGGCTGGTCTTGCCGGCGCCCAAGGGACCGGCGATGACATGGGTGGGAATGTGCTGCAACATAATCGACGGCTTTCGATGGAGGTGAATATGCGAATGATCGGCTGGTTGTTACTGGCACTGACTTCGAACCAGGCATTGGCCCAGGCTTGCGTGGTCCACAGCCAGGCGGAGCGGCTGGATGTGAAAGTCTGTCAGCAGAACCGCAACATCCCGCAGAAGCTGTTTGCCGATGGTTTCTGCCAGCCAAACCTTGCCGGCCAGAAGGTCGAGGTGCAATACGTCGATCAATGCCCTGGCGGCGCGTTCGGCGTCTGCAGCAACGCCCAGGTCGCCAATATGCCTTACCGCCAGGATATTCACTATTACGGCGTGGCGACCGATGCCGCTTATCTGCAGCCCTTTTGCGAAGGGCAGAGCCAAGGCACCTGGCTCAAGCCTTAAGCCAGCCAATCCAGCGTGAGAATCAATCGACGCTCTCCCGGCGCGAGCTCCGGTGATCGATGGATCAGGCCAAGGCCCTCGTTGCCGTGCCATTTTTCGCCTTTAAGCAAACCCACATCACCGCAACGAAACTGCTGGATCACGCGCGGATCACTGGGCTCAGCCTCAGGCTCGGCAAGTCGTCGACGGTCCATGGCACCTTCCTCAAGCCACTGGCTGCCGACGCCCGCATAGGTGGTCAGCAGCCGCACCGGCACGTGGTCAACGTGAAAGCGCGGGCACATCGCCTTGTCCAGCGTGCGCAGGCGCAGGCCGACACGTTGGGCACCCAATAGGCAGGCAAATGCACTGACCAGCCAGGAGACATCGGCGATAAAGCCTTCATAGCCTTGCAGGTCGCTGAAACCTGCCGCGAGCCCTCGCAGCGCCGGCTGCGTGTCTTCCTCCGGCAACTCGAGCACGCGTGATTCGGCCAGCGACGGGTCCATCGCCAGCACCATGGCCGCAAAATCGCTGATGTGTGCAGGAAGCTGACGCTGCCAGACCGCCAGGTTGGTGCCGTCGTCCAGGATCTGCGTGAATACCCCTGGCGTATCACCTTGGACCTGTCGTGCCTGCGTAGCCCTTTTCAGACTGGGCGCCAGCATCACGCCGCGACCTCGTCATGCCACGGGCCGAACGGATCGGGTAACAAGCGCCAATTTTCGGCGCCTAAGGCCATTTCCGCGTCGGTGAGCAAGCAAGCGTCCAGTTCGGCGGTGAGCTGGCTGAAGTCGATGTCCTGACCAATGAACACCAGCTCCTGACGGCAATCGCCTGTGGCAGCGAGCCAGTTCTTCATGATCGCCGCTGTGCTCTCTTCATCCTGCGGCCATTGGTTTTTCGGCACGAACCGCCACCAGCGCCCGGCGAAGCCATGCCGCATCAAGCCCCCGGCCTGGGACCAACTGCCCGCCTCCTCAGGTTTGCTGGCCAGCCAGAAGAACCCCTTGGAGCGCAGGAGTTTGCCGTTAGGCCATGGACGGTCGATGAAACTGAAAAAGCGCTCGGGATGAAACGGTCGGCGT
This sequence comes from Pseudomonas sp. CFII68, assembly GCF_000416195.1. Classification (NCBI taxonomy): domain Bacteria; kingdom Pseudomonadati; phylum Pseudomonadota; class Gammaproteobacteria; order Pseudomonadales; family Pseudomonadaceae; genus Pseudomonas; species Pseudomonas sp. CFII68. The sequence goes on along the minus strand of NZ_ATLN01000125.1, from coordinate 284,300 downwards.
GCCCGATAGGCGGTCGAGGCGATGCCATATTCCTCGGTTTCTGGCACGTGCTCGCCACGCAGCTCCTGCAACCAACCAGGGGCCTGGGCGGCGCGTTCGAAGTCAAAAAGGCCTGTGTCGAGGATCCGGCCCAGCGGCACCTGCCCCATGACCATGGGGAAGATCTGCGCCTGAGCGTTGAGGCGCTGCAGAATCGCGGTCAACTCTTCCCGTTCATGCTGGCTGATCAGGTCGATCTTGCTGATCAGAATCACGTCGGCAAACTCGATCTGTTCGATCAGCAGGTCGGTGATCGAGCGTTCATCGTCCTCACCCAGGGTTTCACCGCGGGACGCAAGGCTTTCAGCGGCCTGGTAATCCAACAGGAAATTCACCCCATCGACCACCGTCACCATAGTGTCGAGTCGCGCCACATCGGCCAGGCTTCGGCCTTCTTCATCACGAAACGTGAAGGTTTCTGCCACTGGCAGCGGTTCGGAAATACCCGTGGACTCGATCAGCAGGTAATCGAAACGCCCTTCCCTGGCGAGTTGCCCGACTTCTTCGAGCAGGTCCTCGCGCAACGTGCAGCAGATGCAGCCGTTGCTCATTTCCACCAGTTTCTCTTCGGAACGACTCAGGGTGACATCTCGCTGGACTTCGCTGCCATCGAGGTTGATTTCGCTCATATCGTTGACGATCACCGCAACCCGTAGATTGTCGCGATTACGCAAAACGTGGTTGAGCAGTGTGCTTTTACCGGCACCGAGGAATCCGGAAAGCACGGTTACGGGAAGACGATTGGGCATCAGGTATATCCTCATCGGGCGGCCGCTTCGACTACGGCTCGTTTCCAGGGTTTGGCTAGATTCAGGGGGCAAGGCGTTTATGTTATAGTATAACAACGCAATTCAACCAGCCCCCGCCATCCCGCATTGGCCTGAGATCACTCCATGCGCAATCATCTGAAATTCGTATTGGCGAGCCCGTTGTTGCTGTGGGTGTTAAGCGTTTCGGCCCAAACCTCACTCCTGGCGAACTGCACCCGCAGTGCAAATCTGCTGGCGTGCGTGGACATCCAGGGCAACGCCTACAGCGTCGCAACGGCGGGAAACACCATTTATTTACGAGGTTTTGAAGCGGCCAGTCGTCGTTATTGGGCGCAAACAAACAGCCGTTACGGTCAGCTCACCTTCTTTACCGGCTTGGCATCGGATGGAGAAAGTTGGGTCGGATACAGCCGGCGAGTGGGCTGGACGACCCTTAATCGTTTCTCGAGCTCCGGTGGTAGTGGGGGCGCATTTGTATGCGGGCGCATGAACGGCTGCCAGGATTCATCGCGCTGATGTTTCACGTGGAACGTGAACGTTTGGGGAGATGAAACTCCTTTCATGGAAAAGGTTTCTTTAAATCAGTTGTTATACTATAACATCTAATTTTGAACCTTCGATGGACCTTGACCATGAACGCGTTAACCCTGCCCGACATCGCTGCGCAGGCTTCACGTCAAACCCTGCCCCTCGATTGGGTGGGCATGTGTGGCATCGCAACACCGGTGTTGATCGACGGCCAGCGTCTCAGTGCAATGGCCGACGCAGGTGTCAGCCTTGATGACGGTGAGGCGCGCGGCATTCACATGTCACGCTTGTACCTGGCGCTGGAGTTGCTCGAAGAGACGACGCTCTCACCAGCGTTATTGCGCCGAATCCTCCAGCAATTTCTCGACAGCCACGAAGGCTTGTCCCACGCGGCATCGCTCAGTGTGCATACCGATCTGCTGCTCAAGCGTCCGGCACTCATCAGCCCGCTGATGGGTTGGAAACGCTACCCGGTGAGCATCGAAGCCCACTTGAAAAACGCAATGTTCCACGTGGAACTGAACATCCAGATTCCCTATTCATCCACCTGCCCTTGTTCGGCCGCACTTGCCCGGCAGTTGATCCAACAGCAATTTGTCGACGACTTCGCTAACCAGAAACTTGAGCACGCCGAGATCCTGGTCTGGCTAGGTTCATCGAACGGCATTGTTGCCACCCCTCATAGCCAGCGCAGTACGGCAACACTGACCCTACGCCTGAACCCCGATACCGACGATTTGCCACTGCAATCTTTCATCAACGAAGCCGAAGCGGCCCTCGGCACCGCTGTGCAGACCGCCGTCAAACGCGCCGATGAACAAGCATTTTCCCTGGCCAACGGACAAAACCTGATGTTCTGCGAAGACGCAGCACGGCGATTAAGCACGGCCCTGAGGCGGTTACCCGACATCGCTGCCCTGAATGTCCGCGTCGTCCACGCCGAAAGCCTGCACGCCCATGACGCCGTGGCGCAAAGCCGCTGGACCCGGGAGGCATCATGATCAACTGCCAAGCGCTGCGCTGGGGCGCCCCCGGACAACCCCTCACGCCGCCGCTCGCCATGCAGCGACCGACCGGCAGTCTCACCGCCATCATCGGTGCCAACGGCTCGGGCAAAAGCAGCCTGTTGAAAGTGCTCGCGGGGCTGCAACAACCGCTCTCCGGCAAAGTCACCTTGGATGTTCCACGCCGTGGCGGGGTTTCGTTCATGCCGCAGCAGCAACATCTGGATCGGCAGTTCCCCATCAGCTTGCAGGAGTTGGTGGCCGCCGGTTCCTGGGGCAATCGACACACGCCAGCCATGCGAAGACAGTTGCTGCAAACCGTACTGGACGATTGGGCGCTGAACGGCCTTGAGCATCGCCCGCTGATGGCGCTGTCGGGAGGCGAGTTGCAACGCGCCCTGCTCGCTCGCCTGAGTCTGGCCGAAGCGCCCTTGTTGTTACTCGACGAGCCCCACGCCGCCCTCGACGAACAAGGCCAGGCGCTACTATGGAAGCACATTCATCGTTGGCACGCGGCAGGCAGGACCCTCGTGGTGGTCTGTCATGATCTGGCAGCGGTCCGCCAACATGTCCCCCATACGCTGCTGATAAAAAATACCGGCTGCGTGCTGGGCCGCAGTATCGATTTGATCGCCCAACAACCCCATACGTGGGTGGCCTGATGCTTGCGGCCACTCATCTCTGGCAACCGTTTCAAGAGTTTGTCTTCATGCGTCGGGCCTTGCTTGGCGGCCTGGTGCTGGCGTGCAGCACGGCGCCGTTGGGCGTGTTCCTGATTCTTCGCCGCATGAGCCTGATTGGTGACGCCGTAGCGCACGGCATTCTGCCTGGCGCCGCCCTCGGCTTCTGGTTTGCCGGGCTGAGCCTGCCGGCCTTGACCGTTGGCGGCCTGGGCGCGGGCCTGAGCATGGCCGGGCTCGCCGCCTGGATTACCCGGCGTACCGGTCTAAGGGAAGACGCCAGCCTCGCGGCGATTTATCCCATTTCCCTGGCGGCCGGCGTATTGATCCTCGGCATGGCCGGTAAACGCCTGGACTTGCTACACCTGCTCTTCGGCTCAGCCTTGGCGGTGGACGGCCCGACGCTCAGCGGCATGCTCTGGGTGTCCGGTGCCAGCTTGTTGGCGATGGCATTGATTTACCGACCGTTGCTGCTCGATACCCTGGACCCACTGTTCCTGCAAACCGTCAGTCGTCTCGGCCCGTTGGCCCACGGCGTATTTCTGACCCTGGTGGTGTTGAACCTGGTGATCGGCTTCCAGGCCATCGGTGCGCTGATGGTGGTCGGCCTGATGATGTTGCCAGCCGCCGCGTCGCGATTCTGGAGCCGTCGCCTGCCGCTGCTGATGTTGATCGCGGCGCTGCTCGGCTGCCTCTCGGTCTGGCTTGGCCTGTTGTTGTCCTTCTATTACTCACTGCCCAGCGGGCCGTCCATCGTGCTGGTGGCAGGCGGGTTTTATCTGCTGTCGGTGGTATTCGGTCCGGTGCACGGCTTGCTGCGCCGCCCGCCTTTGCTCACATCCCAATGAGGTGTTTCCCGATGCGCGTTCTGCTCGTGCTAATCAGTCTGATGCTGTCCATGTCCCTGTCCGCCGCTGAAAAACTCCAGGTGGTGACCAGCTTCAGCATCCTCGCCGACATGACCCGACAGGTCGGCGGTGAGCATATCCACATCACCAACATGGTCGGGCCGGACGCCGATGCACACACCTACGAACCCACACCAGACGACGCCAAGGCATTGCTCAAGGCAAAACTGATCATCAAGAACGGACTGGGCTTCGAGCCATGGTTGGATCGTCTGGTGACCAGCACTGAAACCACTGCCCCGGTGATCAGCGCCAGCCGCGGCGTCATTCCGCGTTCACTGGATGAGGATGGCGAGACCATCCCCGACCCGCACGCCTGGCACAACCTGGCGAACGCCGAGCTGTATGTCAGCAACATCACCAAGGCATTGGAAGCGGCCGACCCGGCCAACAAGGCCGACTACGAACGCAACAGCCAGGCGTACTTGAAGAAAATCTATGCCCTGCTCGCCGAAGCCAAGGCCAAGCTCGGTGCATTGCCTGCCGGCAATCGCAAGATCGTGACCTCCCACGATGCATTCGGTTACCTGGGCCAGGCCTATGGCATCGAGTTCATGGCGCCCCAGGGTTTATCCACAGAGCGTGAACCGTCGGCGGCAGAAGTCGCGGCGCTGATTACCCAGATCCGTCAGGCGAAGGTCAAAGCGGTGTTCATGGAAAACATCAAGGACGCACGCCTGCTCAAGCAGATCGCCGACGAGAGCGGCGCGCACATCGGCGGCACGCTGTACTCCGATGCACTCGCGGCCAGCGGACCGGCCAGCACCTTCACGGGTCTTTTCGAATACAACCTCAATACGTTGTATGAGGCGCTGAGTCGGCCTTGATCAAGCACGGCAAGGCTTGCCCTGATCGAGCCGCATCGCGAGCAAGCTTTGCTCCCACAGGTTCACCAAGAAATTACCTAATTCCGATTCAAGCCCTCGGCTTGACCGTCCCGCACTCCTGCCCCAGCCACACCGCGCGCGTGTCGAGGCTGCCGTTCTGCTGGATGCCGGTGGCATTGAACGTGCCGTTGACCTTGGTGGTGAATTCACGATCGCTCTGGAACGTCGCGACGCCATTACCCTGGGCTTTCGGGCAACTGAAGCGAAACTTCCACTGATTGCCGGTACGCTCGGTGATCTGCTGCTTGCAACCCGATTGCGGATCTTGCAGCGGAATGTCATTGGTTTGCACCTGCGCCGGGGTCAGACAGACGCGAATGCCTTTACCGCCCATGGTGATGCCCTGCTTTTCCAGCATCGCCCGTTGCTCCGGGGTCATCTGGGTTTGCAACTGGCCGAGGATCAATTGCAGGTCCGGCAAGTTCTGGTTATCGACCTTCATGTTGCTGGTGGTCAGTTCCCACAAACCCGGCTGGAGCATCTGCGCCTGAGCCGCCATCGGAACCGCCAAGCCAATTGCCAAGGCCACACCCAGCAGACGAACATTCATTGCATAAACTCCAGAGGACAAGTGGCCGTTAGACGCCGCCCACAGGCTTCGGTTCAAGCCCGGGACGAGTGAATTAAATAGCGACATTCGCCATGGAACATGGTCTGTTAAGCATAGAAACTTCCGGAGCAAGGCTGCCCCATGGATTATTTCGGCCCGCATGTTTTCGGTTACCTGATCGCGCTGCTCCACACCCTGGGTTCCGTCGCCGCTGTCCACGCTGTATTGACGGTGCGCACGGCCCAAGGCTCGATTGCCTGGGCCCTGTCGCTGCTGTTCATTCCCTACCTGACGTTGATTCCTTACCTGGTTTTCGGGCGCAGCACCTTTGATGGCTACATCAAGGCGCGCCGACAAGCCAACGAAGAGATGCGCAAGGCGATCTCCGAGCTGAACTGGCGGCCGTGGGTTGAAGAGGCTTTGACCGCCCGTGCCTCCCAGGCCTACGACTCGCTACGGGCCATGCCCAAGCTGGGGCGCACACCGTGCCTGGCGAACAATCAGGTGCGTTTGCTCGTCAATGGGCAGGCCACGTTCGAGGCAATCTTCCAGGCCATCGATAACGCACGGCAGGCCGTGCTGATTCAATTTTTCATCATCCACGACGACCGCCTCGGCCTACGCCTGCAGACACTGCTTCTGAAAAAAGCCGCCGAAGGCGTGGCGGTGTATCTGCTTTACGACCGCATTGGCAGCCACTCCCTGCCCCACCGCTACGTCCAGGCGCTGCGCGACGGTGGTGTCCACGTGAAAGCCTTCGCCACCCGCAGCGGCTGGCTCAATCGGTTCCAGGTCAACTTTCGCAACCACCGCAAGATCGTGGCGGTGGATGGCGTTCTAGGCTTCGTTGGCGGGCACAACGTGGGCGATGAATACATGGGCGAAAAGCCGCCCCTGGCGCCGTGGCGCGACACCCATGTCGAAGTCTGCGGCCCGGTGGTGGGAAGTATGCAAGAGTCGTTTGCCGAGGACTGGTTCTGGGCGGCCCGTTCGCTGCCACCGCTGATCCTGCCAGACACCTACCCGGACGACGGTGTGCTCTGCCAGTTGCTGACCAGCGGCCCGGCCGATGCCTACGAAACCTGTTCGCTGTTTTTCGTCGAAGCTATCCATGCGGCCAGCGAGCGAGTCTGGATCACAACGCCTTACTTCATCCCTGACGAAGCGGTGTTCGCGGCCTTGCGCCTGGCGGTGCTGCGCGGGGTGGATGTGCGCATCCTGCTGCCCTCGCGGCCGGACCACAAGATCGTCTACGCCGCATCCAGCCTGTATGCGTTTGAAGCGGTGCGGGCCGGTGTGCGGATGTTCCGTTACGCGCCAGGCTTCCTGCATCAGAAAGTGGTGCTGATCGACCGGGAAATCAGCGCCATCGGCAGTGCGAACCTGGACAACCGTTCGTTCCGCCTGAATTTCGAAGTCATGCTGCTCACGGTGGATATCCCGTTCGCCACCGAGGTCGAGCAGATGCTTGAGCAGGACTTCGCCCGAGCCGTGGAAATCGACAAACAGGAAAGCCGGGAGACCCACCGCCTGCAGAAGATCGGCATGCGGATCGCCCGGCTTATTTCCCCGATTCTCTAAGGGGTGTAGATGTCGTCGCGGGTCCAGGGCAACTCATGGCTACCGTCGGCGTGGGCCTTCACCGCCAGGATCTGGTGCAGATTGATCCAGCCCTTGGCGAACGCGTAGGCACAGCCGGCCAGGTACAGACGCCAGATCCGCAACGCCTGTTCCGGCACTTCCTTCGCGGCGGCCTCGAGATTGTCCTCCAGGCGTTCACTCCAGTGATCGAGCGTGCGCGCGTAATGCAGGCGCAGGCTTTCCACGTCGACGATCTCCAGCCCAGCTTCGCTGATTTCGGCAGAGATCATCGACAGGTGCGGCAGCTCGCCGTTGGGGAATACATACTTCTCGATGAATTCACCGGCGCCACGACCGACCGGACGACCGTCGGTGTGCTTGGCGGTGATGCCATGGTTCATCACCAACCCGCCCTCACGCACCGCGCCGAACAGCGTCTTGCAGTACTGCTCGAGGTTGGCGTGGCCAACATGCTCGAACATGCCGACGCTGACCACTTTGTCGAAGCGACCGTCCTGGGGCAGGTCGCGGTAGTCCAGCAATTGCAAATCGACCAGATCCTCCAGGCCTTCTGCCTTGACCCGTTCCCGAGCCAGTGTCAGCTGCGCCTTGCTCAGGGTAATCCCGAAGACTTTGGCACCAAACTCGCGTGCAGCGTAACGGGCCAGGCCGCCCCACCCACATCCGACATCCAGCAGGTAGTCACCCGGCTGTAATCGCAGCTTGCGGCACAAGTGGCGGAATTTGGCTTGCTGGGCCTGTTCGAGGGTTTCACTGCCCGTCTCGAAATAGGCACAGGAATAGGCCATGTCACTGTCGAGCCACAGCTGATAGAACGCGTTGGAAAGATCGTAGTGATAGGAGATCGCCTGGGCGTCGGTTTCCTTGTCGTGGAGCGATCGCACCGGCAGGTTGTCGGCGTCGTCCTCAATCAATGCCTGGCTCCATTCATCGCAGACACGAATGACTTCGTGGATCGATCCTTCGAGTTCCAGCTTGCCTTCGACGAAGGCCGCTCCTAGCGCATTCAGGCTGGGATGGGTGAATTGCGCGACCATTTGTGGGTCCTTGACCACGATCGTGACACTGGGGTCGTCACCCAGTGAAAATTCATGGCCATCCCAGAGCCGCAGCCGAAGCGGTAGATGCAGATTCTGTAAGGCCGGTGGAAGTTGCGCGAGCATGAAGAATCCCCCATGTTTCAGACGTCTGAAAATGAGGGTAGACCATCATAGAAAAATAGCAGGCTATCGAATTTATAGCCTTTCTCTATCACCGTCCCAAATTCACTCCTTGTGCCGGGTAATGCCAGTATGGGTGCCCTCTCCAACAGAGACTGCAAGGGTGACGCACAGTTCGCCAAGGGTTATCCAACGGCTCCCTTCGCTTGGATTTTCAGGAGTGGCTCCTGGAACCGCAGCAATCGCCCTGCATTACCTAACACTAGCAGGGTACTGAGATTGTGCAGCAGCGCAGCGATCATCGCCCCCGCCGCGCCGAGCCAACCGAAGGCGGCAAAGGCGACGATGGCCAGCGTCCAGCCCAGGCCAATGATCACGTTGACCTGCAACGTGCGCCTGCATTGGCGGCTCAATCGGACGCAGGTGCCGAGGCGTCGCAGGTCGCTGCCGATCAGCACGATGTCTGCCGACGCCAGGGCGATATCTGCGCCGCCGGCGCCCATTGCAACGCCGACCACCCCGGCCTTGAGCGCCAGGGAGTCGTTGATGCCATCGCCCACCACCATGGGGCGGAACCCATGGTCGATTTCGGCCATGACCCGTTTGAGTTTGTCTTCAGGGAGGGCCTGGGCTTGCAGGTCGCCGATGCCGACATCCCGGGCCAGGGTCGTGGCCACGCTCTGGCGGTCGCCGGTCAACAGCAACTGACGTCCCAGGCCCAGCTCGCGCAGCTCGGCCATGGCAACCCGTGCCTCCGGCTTGACGCTGTCGGCCAGCAACAGCCAGGCGAGGAACTGCCCATCCAGGGCCAGACCGGCAATCGGGCCATCGTGCTCCGGGACCGCTGACGTTTGAATGCCCAGCTGTGCAAACAACTCCGGCCGCCCAAGCGCCGCTTCGCCCTGGGCGGTCATCGCGACCACCCCTAAGCCCTGGCGCTCATGGATGTCCGTCAGCGCCAGGCAGTCTTCCTGGTCCACCAACCCTGCCAACGCACGACTGACCGGATGACTGCTGGCCGAACCGAGGCTGGCCGCCAAAGGCAGTAGCAACGATGAGGGAGCATCCTGGGCATGTTCGATGGATTGCAGGCGCAGGACGCCGTAGGTCAGAGTACCGGTCTTATCGACAACCAACGACGTCAGGTCCGCCAGTTCTTCCAGGAAGGCCGAGCTGCGGATCAGGATCCCGTGGCGCGCCGCCACCGCGATCCCGGCAATGGCGGTGGCCGGCGCCGACAGCACCAACGCACAAGGGCAGGCGGCGACCAATACCGCCAGCATCGCCTGGGCATCGTTGGTCACGAACCAGGTCACCGCCGCCAGCAACAACACCAGTACCAGGTAACTGCCGGCGTAGCGTTCCAGCAAGCGAGTGATGGGTGGCTTGGAGCGTTCAGCGTTTTGCATCAGGGCGATGACCTTGCCCAAGGTGGACTCTTCGCCGGTACGGGTCACTTCCAGGCGCAACAGGCCATCCAGGTTGATCGCTCCACCAAAGACTTCAGTGCCGACCACAGCCTCCAACGGCACCGACTCACCCGTGATGGGCGCAGTGTCGAGGCTGGCTTGGCCGGACAACACCCGACCATCGGCCGGCACCCGGTCACCGGCGCGCACCTCAACGACATCGCCGGGCTGGAGCGTTGCATTGTCGACATCGATGATCGAACCGTCGGCCTGCACCTTGCGACCTTGGCTGCGGGTCAGTTGGCCAAGTGCATGGATCGCCTCCTGGGAACCGATGACGCTGCGCTCTTCCAGCACATGCCCGAAGATCATGATGATTGGCAACAACGCCGCCGTCAGCAGATCGCCGGTGGCCCAGGCACCGAGCATCGCCAGGGCGATGAGTTGGTCGGTAATCCCGTGCAGGCTTGGGTAACGCAAGCTGTACCAGGCCGACCGCATCACCGGCACTGCCACCAACAGCGAGGCGAACCCCAACAGCAGTTGGCTGACACCGCTCTGCTCCGGCGACCAACCGCGCCATACCAGGCCCAATGCGAGCAAGCCGAGGGCGAGCATCGCCAAGGTCAGTTGCCGGGCGGCGATGCGTTGTTCCGTCGAGGACAACATCGGTGCAACGCTGGTTTGGGCGGTCATTGTCCGGCTCCCTGGATGATCAGACGGGAATCGTCTTTCGGATCGACCGTGGTCACTGAACCGGCCTGGCGAAGGATGGCAGGCATGCGTTCGCGATACAGACGCAGCAGCATTTGCGGATCGCTGCCTTGGGTCTTCGCCAAGCCGAGCACCGTGGCCGTGTCGGCCGAAGCCTTGGCGAGTCGTTCGCTGGCCTGGGCATGGGCGACTTGCACGGCGCGGTCGGCATCTTGGCGAGCGGCCTGGGTGAGTTTTTCCGCTTCAGTCCGGGCGTTGGCCACGGCTTTATCGGCCTGCTGGCTGGCCGTCAGCACCGCGTTGAAGGCACTCACCGCCGGCCCCGGTAAACTCGATTGCACATCGACCCGCACCACTTCGATCCCCAACCCCTGCCCCGTCGCCGCCAAGTCAGCCAGGCGTCGGTTAAGCCCCTGGACCAGATCGCCACGCAAGCGTTCGCGACGCTCGGCCGCCTGGTTGTCGCTGCCCATCAGTTCGGGGCGAGCCACCAGAATGGTGTCCAGATCCCGGGCTGCGGTCAGGGCCACGGCACTGCGGGTCGCCAACCGGTCCAGGGCCGGTAGGACATGTTCACCTTGCAAGACGAAGGAATAAGGGTCGGTGACTTTGTAGAACACCCGCACATCCAGTTGCACCACGCCGGCATCACCGGTCAATAAATAACCAGAGCCGGCCAACGCATCGCTGACCGGGGTGGCGAAGCTGGCGACACGATCAGCCTGCAAGGCCGCATCCGAGCGCAGCAGATTTTCCACCCGCCGCTCAAGCACCCGATCCGCAGCGGGCAGCAAGACCACTTGTTCCACAGGACGAGGCCACGCCAACAAAAGGCCGGCATTCTGGATGCGATCCAAGGCGCCAAAGTGCAGCACCACCGCACGATTCTGCGGATCGATCTGCCGCACGTTGGAAAAGACCCAGGCCAACGCCGCCAACACCGTGACGGCGTAAAGCGCCAGAAACGCCAGGCGCCCGGCCTGGATCCACGGGCTGGATAACTCGTTTGTTCCACGTGGAACCAAACTCATGGTTGTGTTCCACCTTTGCCTTCCACGGAACCAGGGCCGTCCACCAGGACACGGAATGGCGCCGCATCGGTGCGCAAAATCAGCTTCGTGCCTGGGCTGACGATCGTGCCCAAGGTGTCCAGCGAACGGAGCAGGTTGTAGAGCTGCGGAGAGCCAGCGTATGCCCGGCCGTAGATCTCGGCTGCTTCTACCCGCGACTGCGCTTCGATATCCGCAGCTTTCACCGTGGCATCGGCTTGCAGGACTCGCGCATCACGTTCTGCGGCGGAGCGAATCTGCGCCGCTTCGCGCTTGCCGATGGCGGTGCGTTCGGTGGCGATGGTCTCACGCTCGGCGCGCATGCGATCCACCGTCGCCGTCAGCGTCACCGAGGGCAAGGTCAGGCGCTCAACGCCAACTTGCAACACGCGCACGCCATAAGTGGTGAGCAACTGTTGATCGATCTGCTGACGCAGCTGAGCTTCGAAATCGGCGATGCGCACTTGGCTGGCGTCGGTGTTGACCAGGTTCGCCAGGTCAAAACTGGCGGCCGTGGTTTCCAGCGCCGAGCCGACAAAGGTGCGGATCTGCCGTGCGGCTTCGTCCGGTTGGTTCTGCACCGCGCGCATGAAACGCTGCACGTTTTCCGGGTCACCCTGCACCTGCCAAGCCACGTAGGCCTGGACGATGATCCGCAGCCCATCACGGGTGCCGACATCCTGCAGACCGCTGGAGGTGGTGCGCAACCGCAGGTCCACCGGAATCGCCGCCTCGAACGGTGCCGGCCAGCGCCAACCCAAGCCAGGTTGCAGCAGCACCCGCGCCGGATTGCCGAAACGGGTGATGACCGTGGCCTCCCCCGAGCGCACTTGCACCAGGCTTGCGGCCGCAACGGCAAACGCCACCAGCAACACCGCCCAACCCATCCGCCGCCACGGGAACGGACCGGCTTGCTGCGGATCGCCATGATGGTGGTGATGATGCCCATGGTGATGACCGGCATGACCGTGATCGTGACCAGCGTGGTCGTGGTGATCGTGTGTAGAGGACTGGCTCAATGGGCAGCTCCTGGCGGGACAGGGTTACGCGGCGACGCAGGGTCTGCCGGCAGCGTGAAGGTACGCAAGTCGATGGTCGGCGCGTTGCCGCTGCCGCCCAGGCGATGGTCGAGAATCAGCAACCGGGCATTGGTGAGGCCCTGGCTGAGTTGGCCCAGGTAATGCTCCAGCACAAAAGCGTGCCCCGCCGTGGCGTAGGCTTTGCGGTCGGCATTGAAGCGCAGGTCGGCGGCCTGGGCGGTCGCGTTGATTTCCCGGGCGGTGGCCGTAGCCTGGTCATGGGCGACGCTGGCTTGCAATTGCGCCTGGTTGGTCTGTTCCGCCGCCGCGCCGCGCTCTCGAGCGATCAATGCCTGCGCGCCAATCTGCGCCGCCTGCACGCCGTGGTAGGCATTGGCCGCACCGGCCGGTGGATGAATCGCCTCCACAACCGTCGCCAGGATTTCCACACCGCTGTCGAGCGATTGCAAATCAGCCTGGACGGCGCGACCGATTTCGTCGGCGAGGCTGACACGGTCCGCGCCCAGCAAACCGTCCAGCGTGCGGGACGCAAACTCATGCACCAGGATGCGGCTGGCGGTGCTGCGGATCAGCGTCGGCACATCCGCGCTGTTGTAGGTCGCCGCCAACGCCGCAGCGTCGGTCAGGCCGATACGGTAGACAAAGCGCACGTCCATGTTGACGATCTGGAAGCTCTGCTGGTCGGCACGACGACTGGCAATGACCTGGGACTTGTCGTTCACATGGCTGGCGTCCCACAACCGATTGGCGATTGCCGGCGCCGGTCCCTCCGCCGGTTCAGCCTCGACCACGGCCCGACTCTCCGCGACGCTGGTCGCCAGTTCATGCACAACACCATTCTCGACGTTGAGCACCCTGCCCCACGGCCAAGGCAACGCGACATGCAAGCCCGGGCCGAACACCTCCACCGGTTTGCCAAAGCGCTCATAGATGCCACGTCCCTGCAGCGGCACTTCGTGCACGCCCGTCAACAACCAGCCCACCAGCACCACCAGCGCCAACACCGGCAAAAAAGCCCGGCGCATGTAGCTGAAGGCCCAGATCTGGCGCAGGTCGATACCAAAACGGTTGTGCAGTTCATGCTGCAGGGCCAGCAACGGTTGCGGCGGCCAGCGCAGCAGATCGGCGATGACACTGCGGCCCAGCAGCGTCGGTTCCAGGGCGTCCCGGCGCGGGATGAATAACGACAGCACCGCGCGCAGCAAAAACTCGGCCGCCACCACGCCCGGCAACAGCCCCATCAGCACGGCCAGGCGCATCGGCCAGATGGACGTTTCTGCGGCGAACAACAAGCACAAAGCGCCGAGCACCAGCACGATGATTGCCACCCGCGTCAGTTGCGCCAGCGGCGGCGCTTCCGGCCATTCCACCGGAGATTGCTGGGCCAATTGCCGCTCGAACACCAATAGCCCGAACGCCAACAACAACGACACCACCGCCCCCACACTGGCCGAGACACCGAGGGCGGCAGCCGGCAGTTGCAAATTCCAGGCTTGCTCCAGGCCCAGCAATACCAGCACTGACCACCCGACCAACCACAACGCAGGCGCACCGATCTGTTTCAGCAGGCCGACCCCGCGAGCGCCCATTCGCTCCAGCAGCCGCTCATACCAACCCAGGTTATCAACAGGCTCGTTTTCCGCAGGCAGGTTATCCACAGCTGGCAGCAGCGCCCTGCTACGCCATTGCGTGACCCACCAGGCCGATTGCAAACCCACCACCAGCACCAAGAGTCCCGCGCCTTGGCTGACCAGCAAAACCGGCCATAGCGACTGTGGCGAAAACACCCCGATAAAAAACGCCAGCACCAGGCCCAAACCCGCCACGCTTCCCAGGGCGAAAGCAATCTGCTTCAAACGGCGCCGCTGAAACGACGCGCGCTGAAAACGCGGCCATTCGGCCACCTGTGCCCCCTCGACATCAAGATCGACTTGCATACCACCCCAGCACTCGTGGCGATCAAAATCCGGGGCCGTGGCCAGGCGCCACCGACGCTCCGTTATATGCCGTTACCTTATAACGATTCCTGTGAAATTTCCGTTTTGAATTCTTCATGCCAAGGCCCACGCTGGCCGCTTGACTTAAGCCTTGACCGAAATCTCTGGAAACGCTCATATTACGAGCATAATTTTTTATCAGGCCAAGCGGGAGAACAGCAATGAGCAACTACGACGTGATCATTCTGGGCGGCGGCCCCGGCGGGTATAACGCGGCGATTCGGGCCGGGCAGTTGGGGTTGAAAGCCGCCTGTGTCGAAGGCCGAGCCACCCTGGGCGGCACCTGCCTGAATGTCGGCTGTATGCCCTCCAAGGCCTTGCTGCATGCCTCGGAGCTGTACGAAGCCGCCACGGGAACGGAATTCGCCAACCTGGGCATTGAAGTCAGCCCCACCCTCAACCTTGCGCAAATGATGAAGCAGAAGGACGAAAGCGTGGCTGGCCTGACCAAGGGCATCGAGTTTCTGTTTCGCAAGAACAAGGTCGACTGGATCAAAGGCTGGGGCCACATCGACGGGCCCGGCAAGGTGACCGTTACCGGCGACGATGGCGCCAGGACCGAACTCAGCGCCAAGGACATCGTCATCGCCACCGGCTCGGAACCCATGCCCCTGCCAGGCGTGACCATCGATAACCAACGCATCCTCGACTCCACCGGCGCCTTGTCCCTGAGTGAGGTGCCCCGGCATCTGGTGGTGATCGGCGCCGGCGTCATCGGCCTCGAACTGGGTTCGGTCTGGCGGCGCCTGGGGGCCCAGGTGACCGTGGTGGAATACCTCGATCGCATCTGCCCGGGGGTAGATGGCGAGGCCGGCAAGACCCTGCAACGGGCCCTGAGTAAACAGGGCATCCAGTTCAAGTTGAGTTCGAAGGTCACCGGAGCCATTCCCTCGGCCAACGGCGTGCAATTGCAGATCGAACCGGCGGCGGGCGGCGAGGCACAGACCCTGGACGCCGATTACGTGCTGGTCGCCATCGGTCGTCGGCCTTACACGCAAGGGTTGGGGCTGGAAAACGTCGGGCTGAGCACCGACAAACGCGGCATGCTCGCCAACCAGCATCACCGCACCGAAGCACCTGGCGTCTGGGTCATCGGTGATGTGACGTCCGGACCGATGCTGGCCCACAAGGCCGAAGACGAAGCCATGGTCTGCATCGAACAGATCGCCGGCAAGGCCGCCGAGGTCAACTATGCGCTGATTCCCAGCGTCATCTACACCCGTCCGGAACTGGCCAGCGTCGGCAAGACCGAGGAACAACTCAAGGCCGAAGGCCGTGCCTACAAGGTCGGCAAGTTCCCCTTCACCGCCAACAGCCGAGCCAAGATCAACCACGAGACCGAAGGGTTCGCCAAGGTCCTGGCCGATGAACGCACCGATGAGATCCTTGGTGTGCACCTGGTAGGCCCGAGCGTCAGTGAGATGATCGGTGAATACTGCGTGGCCATGGAGTTCAGCGCCTCAGCCGAGGACATCGCCCTGACCTGCCACCCACACCCTACCCGCTCGGAGGCGTTACGCCAGGCGGCGATGAATGTGGAGGGGATGGCGACGCAGATGTAGGAACAACGCAAAGCTGGAAGGAACACTGTTTGGTCCGGGGGCATGGTTAACCTGTGGCGAGGGGATTTATCCCCGTTGGGCTGCGCAGCAGCCCCCCAAAACCAGGCAACTCGGTATGCCAGGAAGATTGAGTTAACTGCTTTTGGGGCTGCTGCGCAGCCCAGCGGGGATAAATCCCCTCGCCACAAAGGCCACCATGACCTCGGTCCAAACAACTGTGTTCGGCTGGCCGTTAGCTTAGCTGGTCGACATCCGCGCCTTGCGCCGGCGCCGGCTGATCAGCCCCAACGCCACCGCTACCAGCAGCACGGCCCCGCTCACCTCCAGCCAAACCTTGTAAGGTCGCAACGTCGAACGAATCGGGTCCAAGGCCTGCGTCACATAGCGTTTGTTCGCCTTGCTGAAGTCGGGTTCCTGGCATTGATGACCGAAATCGCCGGCCCAATCCACATACGGACCGTCCTTCACATAGCGTTGATACAGCGCGCTTTGTTCCTCAAGGCTGGAGTTGTACCCCACCCCTTTGCACAGCACCGCCGCAAAGGCCTGGCTGGTATGCGGCAAATGATCCGCCGCCTGGCTCGCCAGCGCCGTGGCGACAAACCGATAGTGATAACGCACCTCAGGCTGCGCCGCGCTGGCCTGCTGGCGTTGCACTTCGCCTTCGGCCACCAGCGGCCCAACCTTCAGTTCAACCGGTTCCAGGCTGTAGTTGCCGCCCAGGCTGGCGTAATCCGGCGCCATCTCATAGCCGAGCAACTCCATGCCCCATTTGCGCGCCATCCAGGACGCATTGAAATAGGCCTCGGCCCGTCGGGTTGGCCACCATTTGGACTCCGCGTCCTGGCGCAATTGCCCATAGGCGCGAGCCTTGTTCTGCAGGTCCGCGTTATCGAAATAAGCCGGTGCCTCATCAAAGCGCCCTTCCCTCAGCAAGCGACGACCCAGCAGATTGCGCAGGCTCGCAGCCACCGGCAGCGGCACGTAGTTGTCCCGATCCTCCTGGCTCAACGCCGGTGGCGCCGGGACCTGGGCGTCGACGTACTGCTTGAGCTCATCCACCGTGAGCACACGCTCGGCGACGGCGGCAGCGTCGTACCAATAGTTGCTCTGGCCGCGATAGAGCTGATCGAAAGCTTGCAGGTAATCGCCGCGCTGCAGGGCCAGGATCGCGCTTTCACCTTCGACACGGCACTTGGGTTGCACCGACTCGTAGTTCCAATCCGGTGTGCGCCGGTTGCCCCAGGATTCATCGTTCGGAAAGGCCTGGGCGGCCTTGGCATAAGCCGCCGCCGCGGTCACTTTGTCGCCGTCGCGCAAGGCCAGCTTGGCACGCACCCACCAGGCCAGGCCGGTGTCGGCAGCCTTTTGCACAAAAGCCTGGGCGCTGGCGTAATCGCCGTGCTGGTAACTCACCGCCGCCAAACGGTCGGCGTCGTCCAGGTTGTCCCGGGCGCTGGCCTGCAACAGTTCGAACAGCCTTTTCTCGCCAGAGGGTTCTTCACCGTCCCACCAGCCGACGCGGCTGAGCAGGTAGGCGGTGACCAATCGCTGCACTGCCTTAGTCTTGAGCAGTTCGCTCAAGCGCGCATCCGGCTGGACGCTCAAATCACCGGCCAGTTGCAACAACGAGCTGTAGCCCACCGGGGAGCCTTGCAGGTTCTGGATCGCATACAGGCCGATGGCACTGTCCCAGTCGTCAGCGGTGTAGGCCACCCGGGCTTCTTCGCCAAGGCTGGCGATGCCCAGTTCCAGCGGATCGCTGAAGCCGGCAATGCTCAACTCGCGGGCCTGGCGAAACGCTGCTCGCGCCTGGTCCTGCAAAACCACAGGGTCGCCGCTGCCGGCCTCGGTGCTCACGGCGAACAAGGCCCGCCCCAGGGAGTACGCGGCCCAGGTGCTGCGCAACCGACGTTGGTCGGCCGGTAACGCCAGCAACTGCTGGAACGCGTCCACGGCACGCTGATGCTCGCCGACGTTAAAAGCCGCCGCGCCAATCGCATACAGGCGCAGTTCATCAGGCAGATTGGCCGCTTCGGTTGCCACCTGGTCGACATCGGTCAGGGCCCGCAGGCGCTCCACCACCGCTTGCTGCGGCGGGGTCAGGCCGATCTGCTCAGCCTTGTTGCGTTGTTCAACGTAGGAAGGCAGGTCGTCATAGCTGTAGTCCGGGTTACGCGTTGCCTCGGTGGCCGGCTTGAGCCCGGCAATCGCCTGGCCGAGGCGGCTGACCTCAAAGCGAAAGCTGCCTTCGGGCAATTCGGCCAGCGACTGGGCGCGGTTATCCAGCAGACGCATCGGGAAATCCGGCCCGCAGGCCAGCGCCGGGCCCAGCGGCAGGCAAAGGCTCAGGCACAGTAGGTGACGAGGCCACTTACGGGTAAACATTGAAACCTCCTTGGTCAATTTTCGTACAGCGCGCCCAGCCGATTGCCCGTTGGCTGCCAGCAGCCAAGCGGCCTTCCTGAATGCGGGTGAAGGTAAGCAGTCCGGGGGTTTGTTGCAACGTATAACCGGCCAGGGCATCGACGCCGTCACACGCGCCAACAGCCAGCGTCAGTCGCTGGGGCCAGGGGCTGTCGAGATTGCCCTGGTTAACCAGGCGGATATCGTACAAACCACCCTGCTCTCCCCACTGCAACGCCAGGCGACTGGCCAGGTTATCGCCCCGGGCGACGGCGCCGAGCGTGGTCAGGCTCCACGCCCTTCGGTCGCCGGCCAGCGGCAGGCGAAACCAGATCAGCCCCGCGAGATGTTGCGGCGGATCGGCACGCAAATCTGCCGCAAGCCCGGCCACTTGTTGCGGATCGGCCAGCAACTCCCGCCGCTCGCCACCGCGATCGATCGGCACTTCGCTTTCCACCACCGGAACGCCACTCTCCTGGGTCAGCAGCGCCACGCCGTACGCCGGCAGGGCCAGATAAAACGGCCGTGTGGTGACATCGCTCCAACGTTGCGCCCAGTGCCGGGCCTGTTTCGGATCGAACAAGCCCTGCCTGGGGTCGCTCACCGCGTGGACCTGCAGCACGCTGCTGTCCACCGTTTCCAACAAGCCAGGCAAGGCGGGGCTGTCGAGCCAGGCCGGTAGCGCGGTAATACTCAGCCGCACATTGGCCGGCAGGGCTTGCCGCAGTTGGCCGAGGAACTTTTCATAAGCCGGCAACCGTGCGTTGCCCGCATCGTGGTCGATTTCTACCCCCACCGGGGTCAGGCCTTGGGCTTGCCAATCGCCCAGCACCTGCTGGATCTGCGCGATCACCTCGTCCTGGTCCAAAGCCTTGAGCTGACCGTCCAGGCGAATCACAGCGATCAGCGGACGGCCGTCAGCCTTGAGCAAGAGCGGATTGATCCGCGCACGGCTCCAGCCCGCCCCGGGAAAAGCCTGCAACGCCAGCACCCGCAGCGTGGAAAAATCGCCCTGGCTTTCGCGCAGCGCCAGCGCGTGGGCCGGGGTCCATTGGCGTTGCCAGATATAGAGCTGCTGATCGAGGGCCGGGGCCGGGGATTGTTCGCAGCCCCCCAAAAACAACACGGCGAGGGCCAGGGAGAGCCGGAAAAGAAAAGTCATGGAGCCTCACCACCCATCAAAGCCCGGCAGATTACCGCCACTCGAGTCGAAGCGGAAATGGTGCAGAGTAGATTTGATCCTACTGTGGGAGCAAAGCTTGCTCGCGAAACAGACGCCTCGATCTCTGAAAGACCGCAGTGCCTTCATCGCGGGCAAGCCTTGCTCCCACAGTGAAGATAAATCCCCTCGCCACCGGGCTCCGTGTCAGGCGTGCTTTTGCAACCCGACAACCGTACGCGGCATGCCCACGAACCCGGGCAAGGCTTCGATCCGCGCCAGCCAGGCCCGTACATTGGCATAGTCGTCCAACGACACATTGCCTTCCGGTGCGTGGGCGATGTAGCTGTAGCCGGCGATGTCCGCAACGGTTGCAGCGTCACCCGCCAGATAAGCACGGCTGCTCAATTCCTGATCAATGACTTTCAGCACGTTGTGAGAACGGGCAATCACGTCCTCGGCGTTGTAGGCCGCACCAAACACCGTGATCAGCCGCGCCGTGGCCGGCCCCGCATGGATCGGCCCGGCCGCCGCCGACAGCCAGCGCTGCACCCGGGCGGCACCGATCGGATCGGTCGGCAGCCAGCGGCCCTTGCCGTATTTGTGCGCCAGGTACACCAGGATCGCGTTGGAGTCCGCCAGCACGACGCCGTCATCGTCAATGACCGGCACCTGGCCAAACGCATTGAGCGCCAGGAAGTCCGCCTGTTTGTGCGCGCCCTTGGCCAAGTCGACGAAGACTTCTTCGACAGGCAGCCCGAGCAACGAAAGCATCAGTTGAACGCGATGGGAATGGCCGGAAAGCGGGAAGTGATAGTGCTTGATAGGGTTCATGGTCGACTCCGCTGCAAGTGACGCCATCAGCACAACGGCGTCGATGGGGTCATCTTCCGCCCCAGGCAAAAACAAGAGAATCACCCAGAAATGCAATCCATTGTTTCAGCCAGAGAAACAATGCTTCAGCCGCTCAAGGCCGGATGTTCGCGCAATGCACTGACGATGAAATCGACAAAACTGCGGACCCGCGCCGGCGCATTGCGCCCGCCCTGATACACCACATGGATCGGCAGAGGCGGCAATTCGAAATCGGCCAGGACGATTTCCAATTCCCCGGCCGCCACGTTGCCTGCCACTTGGTAAGACAGGACACGCGTCATCCCCAGCCCCTGGCAGGCCGCCGTGATCGCGGCCTGGTTGGCCGTCACCACCAGCCGAGGCACGGGCCGGACGGCCAACGGTTGGCCTGAATCGATGAAGGTCCAGCTTTTGACCTGGCCAATGGCCGACGACGCCACCACAGGCATTCGCTCCAAGTCCTCCGGATGCCGGGGCCGCCCGTGGCGCGCGAAGAAATCCGGGGCGCCGCACACCACCCGCCGCACTTCACCGACACGCACAGCGTGCAGGTTGCTGTCCGGCAGCTCGCCAATGCGCAAGGCAACATCGATGCCCTCCTCCACCAGGCTGACCGTACGATCCAACAACAAGGCGTTGATGCTGACCTCGGGGAACCGGTGCAAGTAATCCACCAGCAGCGGCGTGACGAATAACTGACCGAACAGCACCGGTGCGGTAATCGTCAATTGCCCACGGGGCTGGACGTGGCTGCCGGCCGCCGAATCCTCGGCTTCCTGCAAATCGCTCAGGATCCGGCGACAGTCCTCGAGAAAGCGCTGGCCGGCTTCGCTCAGGTACACATTGCGGGTGGAGCGCACCAACAACGGCGTGCCGATGCGTTGCTCCAACGCTGCCACCGCCCGCGTGACGCTGGCCGCCGACAGCCCCAGGCGCCGCGCTGCTGCCGAAAACCCCGACTCCTGGGCCACGGCGAGGAAAACCTGCATTTCCTGGAACCTGTCCATCCATCCCCCGATGAGAAATCCTGATACAAGTTTTCTGCGCGTCTCAAAGCAGCGCTACGCGGCCATTGTAGAGGCCTGGGCCAGTGAACCACAGCGTAGCGCAGACAGACACCGGGACATTGGCTCGGCCAGGGGCGATTGCCCTTGGTACCATCCCTCTTCATGACAGTTTCATGACTTGAGAATGACCTGGACCTGGTGGGAGCGGGCTTGCTCGCGAAGGCGGTATTTCAGTTGACGAGGATGCTGACTGGCACAACGCCTTCGCGAGCAAGCCCGCTCCCACAGGGTTGCCTGGCTCGCACCCATCGAAAGGCCTGCTTTTGTGAACGTTCTTTATCGCGCTTCAACCCATCCGCGCGCCGCCCTCATCGCCCTGATTGGCTGCGTACTACTCGTCCCCATGGGCCTGCGTCTCGCCCTGGGCTGGTCCGACCCGCTGGGCTATCTCTCGGACCTGGGTATCGGCGGGTTGCTGATCGTGCTGCTCCATCACCGTTCCGGGTGGCTGGCGTTCCCGGTATTGCTGGCCTGGAGCACGTTGACGCTGGCCAGCATCGAGCTGGTCAGCGCGGTCGGGCGGATGCCCAATCCTTCGGACATTCTTTATCTGACCGACCCGCAGTTCGTTGAAAACTCCACCCGCGGCGGCTTTTCCCATCCATGGCTGGCGGCGATCCAGTTGGCCGCGCTGGCGTTCTGGCTGATGACCCAATGGACCAACCGCCCACGCCAAGCGCCACGCTTGCCTCGCCACGCCTGGGCCGTGCCCGTGTTGCTCCTGCTGAGCCACGGCGCGCTGCAAGCCTGGCGCCCCAGCGAGGCGGACCAATGGAACGTGTTCAACCTGCCTCACCAACTCGTCACGGCGGGTATCGCTGCCGGGCGGGACCAGGCCCGACAATGGCTCGACGGCGATGCCGTGGACCCCGCCCCGCCCATGACAGGGCTGACCCGCCTGGACCTCGATGGCAACAGACTGCTGGCCGAACCCGGGCGTGCGCGCAACGTCCTGGTCATCGCCCTGGAGGGCATTCCCGGCGCCTATGTGGGCGCCAACCGTCAGGCCTTGAAAAGCAGCTATCAGGAGAACCTGATGCCGCACCTCAGCGCCTGGGCCGAGCGCGGCATGAACACCCCCGATTACGTCCTGCACAGCCACCAGACCATCCGGGGCTTGTACGCGATGCTGTGTGGCGACTACGACAAGCTCGACAACGGCACGCCCAAAGGCGTCGAAATGCTCAACCAGAGCCAGCGTAACCAGGCCTGCCTGCCGGCCCAGTTGCGCCAGAACGGCTTTTCCACCCACTTCCTGCAGGGCGCGGGCCTGCGGTTCATGGCCAAGGACCGGATCATGCCGCACATCGGTTTCGACACAACCTTGGGCATGGAATGGTTCACTCGCTCCGCCTACCTGGAATTCCCTTGGGGCAAGGACGACAAGACCTTCTTCGAAGGCGCGCTGGACTACGTCGGGCAACTGCAAAAAGCGGACAAACCCTGGATGCTGACCCTGTTGACCGTGGGCACGCACCAGCCCTACTCGGCCCCAGATGACTACCTGCAACGCTACGACACCGCCAAGCAGGCGGCGGTGGGTTACCTGGACGACGCCCTGGAGAACTTCCTGGCGGGCCTGGAACGCCAGGGCATCCTGGACAACACCCTGGTGGTCATCACCTCGGACGAATCCCATGGCATCGACGACGTGCGGCTGGCCTCGTCCTGGGGGTTCAACCTGACGCTGGCGCCGGAACCGTTGCCCCGGATCAAGTCAGGCACCTACGGCCATGTCGACCTGACCGCCTCGATCCTCGATTACTTCGGCTTTACGGTGCCCACGTCGTTGTCTGGCCGCTCGATGTTCAGGGACTACCCGACGGGCCGGGAAATCATGTCGTTCACCAACGGCAAGCTGCGCTATCACGACGGCAAAGGCACGTTTACCGAGTGCGACTTCCTCCAGCATTGCCGTGACTACACCAGCGCAGGCTTCATCGCCGACCGTGCCACCTATGGCGGGCAATACAGCGGCCAGCGCGCCAGGCTGATCGGCGCCCGGGCCACGGCCCTGGACCAGACCCTGTTGCGCACGCCCTTGAACCAGCATTATCAGTTCGGCGGCGCGGATAAAATCCCGCTGCCGGCCCAGGTCATCGACGACTGGGCCGACAACCTGATCGGTGCCCAGTACCTGGAAATGCCCAAGGGTTCACAGACCCGCGTCAGCCTGACCATCCGCGCCGTCGAGGCAGACCATGCCGCCTACATTTCCCTCAAGGCCAAGGAATTAGAGCAGGATGTGCCGATGGACCTGCCGACAGACGTGGTGGTGACCCCCGACCAGCCGCTGGTGATGAACCTCCGTTTCGACAACCCACAGCAACGCAAGATGTTTTCCTTCCATCTGCTCGGTCATGGGGTCGGCGCCATCGAGATCAGCGACTTCAGCGTCGTGACCGAGCTGCCGGACCAGACCGACCAGCCGCAATACCTGGACGACATGCAGGAAGACAGCGAGGCCCAATCCAGCTAAACAAAAAACGCGCAGCCTTGAACACGGCGGCGCGTTTTTTATTGTTCGGGGCCGGGCTTGATCAATGCTTGATCAATTGCATGATTTCGAATGCGTTCAGTGCCGCCCCCCGCAGTAACTGGTCACCGCTGATGAACAGGTCCAACCCGTGCTTCCCATAGATCAGGTTGTAGCGAATCCGCCCGACTTCCACCGCATGCTTGTAGGTGGAGGTCATGGGCATCGGATAGGCGCCGTACTCGGGCTCATCCACCACTTCAACCCCCGGCGCCGCGCGCAACAACTCACGCACCTGCGCCAATGACTGGATGGTTTTTTTGAACCGCAGGCTCAGGCTCTCGGCATGGGAGCGCAGGGTCGGCACCCGCACCGCCGTGGTGCTGATAGCCAACGCCGGCTCATCCAAGACCTTGCGCAGCTCCCAGACCACTTTCATTTCTTCACGGGTGTAACCATTGGCTTCGAACGAATCGACCTGGGGAATCACGTTGAAAGCCAGGTTATGGGCGAAGTGCTCGCTGTCATCGCGGTCGCCATAATCACTGAAGGACTTGGCCTTCTCCCGCAGCTCCAGCATCGCTGGCTGCCCTGCACCACTGGCGGCCTGGTAAGTGGAAATGATCGCGCTCTCCAACCCGAAGGCCTGATGCAGCGGCCCCAGCACCATCAGCGCAATGGCCGAGGAGCAATTGGGGTTGGCGATCAGTTTTTCGCCCTTGTAACGCTGACCGTTGATGGGCGGCACCAGGAGCGGAATCGCCGGGTGATAACGGAAGGCCGAGGAGTTATCGATGACGTAGGCATTTTCAGCCAGACGCTCGCCGTACTCCAAGGCGAAGGCCCCGGAGACACACAGGAAGACGATATCGCACGCGGCGCATCCCTCGACCGAAAAGGCTTCGATCAGGTGCTCGACCTGCCCCACCTTCAAGCGCTTGCCCGCCGAACGGCCAGAGGCCATGCACACCACTTCATAATCGGTATTTTCAAGCAATTGCAGCATGGTCATGCCCACTGCACCGGTGCAGCCCACCACGGCGACTTTCTTCATTTCGCGTCCCTTTTCCACCTTTGCAAAGGCTCAACCGTCTTGGTTTTCCTGATTGCCTGCGATCGATTGTAGGGAGACAGGCCCGTCCGCTACAGTGCAGCGCAAGACAATAAACGGTGGATTTACGCCAAATGCATACGCATCCCGGAACCGTGGCAATCCTCGTTTATGAAGGCCTGTGTGTGTTCGAGTTTGGTATAGCCCTGGAGATCTTCGGCCTGCCCCGCCCTGAGCTGGATGTAGCGTGGTATGGCCATCAAATCGTTGCCGTCGATCCAGGACCGATGCATGCACTGGGAGGCCTTCGGATAGCCGTCGACGCGGGTCTCGAAGCACTGGATACCGCGCAAACCATCATCATCCCCGGCTGGCGCAGCCACCACGAACCGCCTCCCGAAGCGCTGTTACAAGCACTGCGCCGCGCCCACGCCCGCGGCGCTCGCTTACTGTCCATCTGCTCAGGCGTGTTTGCCCTGGCCGCCACCGGACTGCTCGACGGCAAGACCGCCACCACCCATTGGCAATTCTGCGCAGAACTGGCCGAGCGCTTCCCGCTGATCACGGTTGACCCAAATGTGCTGTATGTCGATTCCGGGCAATTGATCACCTCAGCCGGCAGCGCCGCCGGCATCGATGCCTGCCTGCACCTGATTGCCCGGGACTTCGGCACGCACATCGCCAACTCGGTGGCCCGTCGCCTGGTCATGGCGCCGCAACGGACCGGTGGCCAGGCCCAGTTCATCATCGCCCCCGTGAGCAAGTCACCACGCAACGAACTGACCCGCGTCCTGCAGTGGATGCGTGAAAACCTCGACCAGCCCCTAAGTGTCGGCGACATGGCTGCCCGCGTCGCCATGAGCGAGCGCACCTTCCTGCGCCGCTTCGTCGAAACCACCGGCCTGCCGCCCAAGACCTGGCTGCAACAGGAACGCTTGAACCGGGCACGGGCGCTGCTGGAAAGCACCGACCAGAGCACGGCCGGCATCGCCCAGGCCTGCGGCTATCGGTCGGTGGAGAGTTTCCGGGCCGCGTTCAGGAACGCTATCGGTTTGCCGCCCTCCGCCTATCGCGAAAGATTCGGCGGCGGTGAGGGTCGCCCAGAGGAGGCCTGGGGCTAATCCAGCAACCGATGCAGCTTGGCGTACTGCAACAGCATGATGGTCTTGCCGTCGCAAATCTCCCCGGCCTCGATCATGCCCAAGGCCTGGTCGAGGGACAGCTCCAGCACTTCGATCTCTTCGCCCTCGGCTTCCAGGCCGCCGCCTGCGTGCTGCTTGTCTTCATCGAAGTACTCGCCGACGAAAAAATGCACCCGTTCAGTCACCGAACCCGGGCTCATGAAGGCTTCGAACACCTTGCGCACGTCCTGGATGATATAGCCGGTTTCCTCCTGGGTTTCCTTGCGAATGCAGGTGTGCGGGTCGTCGTTGTCCAACAGGCCGGCGCAGGTTTCGATCAACAGGTCATCGTGCCCGTTGACGAAGGCCGGGAAGCGGAATTGTCGGGTCAACACCACGGTCTGCTTGGCTTTGCTGTACAGCAGGATGGTGGCGCCGTTGCCACGGTCGTAGGTCTCGCGCGTCAGCTCGCGCCATTGGCCATTGCGGCCGAGGTAGTCATAGGTGGTCTTGCGCAGCACGTACCAATCATCCGAGAGGACTTCGACGTGCTTGATGCGTACCCGATCCTTGATGCTGATTGCCTGTGTCATTTGCCCACTCCGTTAGGGACCAGTGGCCACAGGCACAACCATGGCCTGCCAGCCTGTCGAATTGAATCGGCAGGCTAGCAGAAGCGCCATGAATCACTCCACCGTCACAGACTTCGCCAAATTGCGCGGCTGGTCCACATCGGTACCCTTGAGCACAGCGACGTAGTACGACAGCAGCTGCAACGGGATGGTGTAGAGGATCGGCGACAGGATGTCGTGGATGTGCGGCATGTGCACCACGTGGGTGCCTTCGCCATTGGTCATGCCGGCCTTCTCGTCAGCAAAGACAATCAACTGGCCGCCACGGGCGCGCACTTCCTGCAGGTTGGACTTGAGCTTTTCCAGCAGCTCGTTGTTCGGCGCGACGGTGACCACCGGCATGTCGTTATCCACAAGCGCCAGCGGGCCGTGCTTGAGCTCGCCGGCCGGGTAGGCCTCGGCGTGGATGTAGGAGATTTCCTTGAGCTTCAAGGCCCCTTCCATCGCCACCGGGAATTGCGCGCCACGGCCCAGGAACAGGGTGTGGTTCTTCTCGGCGAACAGCTCGGCGATTTTTTCCACGGTGCCGTCCATGGCCAAGGCTTCGCCCAGGCGGGCCGGCAGGCGACGCAGTTCTTCCACCAGCTTGGCCTCGACGCCTTCACCCAGGGTGCCGCGCACCTGGCCCAGGGACAGCGTCAGCAACAGCAGCCCCACCAGCTGCGTGGTGAACGCCTTGGTCGACGCCACACCGATCTCGCGACCGGCCTGGGTCAGCAGGGTCAGGTCGGACTCGCGCACCAGCGAGCTGATGCCCACGTTGCAGATCGCCAGGCTGGCGAGGAAACCCAGTTCCTTGGCATTGCGCAGGGCGGCCAGGGTGTCGGCAGTTTCGCCGGACTGGGAAATGGTGACGAACAGTGAATCGGGTTGCACCACGACTTTGCGATAGCGGAACTCGCTGGCCACTTCGACCTGGCACGGAATACCCGCCAGCTCTTCCAGCCAGTAACGGGCGACCATGCCGGCGTGATAACTGGTGCCGCAGGCCACGATCTGCACGTTGCGGACCTTGGCGAACAATTCGGCCGCTTGTGGACCGAAGGCCTGGACCAGCACCTGTTCCTGACTCATGCGTCCTTCCAGGGTGCGCTGCACAACGGCCGGTTGCTCGTGGATTTCCTTGAGCATGTAATGGCGGAACTCGCCCTTGTCGGCGGCTTCGGCACCGTCGCGGTACTGAACGGTCTCGCGCTCCACGCTTTTGCCATTGAGGTCCCAGATCTGCACGCTGTCGCGACGAATCTCGGCGATATCGCCTTCTTCCAGGTACATGAAGCGATCAGTGACCTGACGCAGCGCCAGTTGATCGGACGCCAGGAAATTTTCCCCCAGGCCCAGGCCGATCACCAGCGGGCTGCCACTGCGGGCTGCTACCAGGCGATCCGGTTGTTTCGCGCTGATCACCGCCAAGCCGTAGGCCCCGTGCAGTTCCTTGACCGTTGCCTTGAGGGCCACGGTCAGGTCCGCCAGATCCTTGAGCTTGTGGGTGAGCAAATGGGCAATGACTTCGGTGTCGGTGTCGGAAGTGAACACATAGCCGAGCGCCTTCAGCTGTTCGCGCAACGCTTCATAGTTCTCGATGATGCCGTTGTGCACCACCGCCAGGTCGCCGGAGAAATGCGGATGGGCGTTACGCTCGCACGGCGCGCCATGGGTGGCCCAACGGGTATGGGCAATGCCCAGGCGACCGACCAGCGGTTCGGCGTCCAGCGCTCGTTCCAGTTCGCTGACCTTGCCTGGACGACGCATGCGCTCAAGCTTTTCGTCGTTGGTGAAAACCGCCACGCCAGCGCTGTCATAGCCGCGATATTCAAGACGCTTGAGGCCCTCAAGCAAGATGGCAGTGATGTTGCGTTCAGCTACGGCGCCGACAATTCCACACATGCTATTTCTCCTGGCTGACAGGCGCGCAGATCACGGTGATGCCGCGGGCCTGAATCTGATCGCGGGCCTCTACGGGCAGGCGATCATCGGTAATGAGGGTATGGACGCTGCTCCACGGCAGTTCCAGATTGGGGATCTTGCGGCCGATCTTGTCGGCCTCCACCATCACGATCACTTCCCGGGCAACCTCAGCCATCACACGGCTCAGGCCCAGCAGTTCGTTGAAGGTGGTGGTACCTCGAACCAGATCGAGGCCGTCGGCACCGATGAACAGCTGGTCGAAATCGTAGGAACGCAGAACCTGCTCGGCCACCTGGCCCTGGAACGACTCGGAATGAGGGTCCCAAGTGCCGCCGGTCATCAACAGCACCGGCTCGTGCTCCAGTTCACTCAAGGCATTGGCAACGTGCAGGGAATTGGTCATGACCACCAGGCCCGGCTGTTGGCCGAGTTGCGGAATCATGGCCGCCGTGGTGCTGCCGCTGTCGATGATGATGCGCGCGTGCTCGCGGATCCGCTTCACGGCGGCCCGGGCAATGGCCAGTTTGTACTTGGAGACGGCTTGCCCGTTATCGGCCACCAACTCCTGCGGCATCGGTACCGCGCCACCGTAGCGACGCAGCAGCAGGCCGTTGGTTTCCAGGGCGGCGAGGTCCTTGCGAATCGTAACTTCCGAGGTTTCGAAGCGCTTGGCCAGCTCATCCACACTGACCTCACCCTGCTCCTGGAGCAGGGCAAGGATGTTGTGACGGCGCTGTGGCGTGTTGCGTTTCGACATGGCGGCTTAAGTTTCGATTCGAAAGATAACGTAAGCAATCAAAACCTATTGAAGCGATATCGTCAAGGCGCCAGAAGAAAAATTCAGAAATCACGCAAATCGAATGTGGGAGCGGGCTTGCTCGCGAATGCGTTGAGTCAGCAACGAATTAATTGGCTGAACCACCGCTTTCGCGAGCAAGCCCGCTCCCACAAGGGGGATGTGGATAACTTCAGGATTTCTTGATTTTCTCCGGCCGCTTCCAGCCGTCGATGTTGCGTTGGCGGGCGCGTCCGACTGCCAATTGGCCTTTATCCACATTCTGGGTAAGGGTCGAACCGGCTGCCGTGGTCGCACCGCTGGAGATATCCACAGGTGCTACCAAGGAGTTGTTAGAGCCGATGAACACATCTTCGCCCAACACGGTTTTCCACTTGTTGGCGCCATCGTAGTTGCAGGTAATGGTCCCGGCGCCGATGTTGGTGCGGGCGCCGACTTCAGCGTCACCGAGGTAGGTCAGGTGCCCGGCCTTGGCGCCCTCGCCCAGATGAGCGTTTTTCAGTTCAACGAAGTTACCCACATGGGCACGGGCTTCCAGCACCGAACCCGGGCGCAGGCGGGCAAACGGGCCGGCGTCGCTGCCCTCCCCCATGATTGCACCGTCGAGATGGCTGTTGGCTTTGATCACCACGCCTTTGCGCAGGGTGCTGTCCTTGATCACGCAGTTCGGGCCGATGACCACGTCGTCTTCGATGACAACCTTGCCTTCGAGGATGACGTTGATGTCGATGACCACGTCGCGACCCACGCTGACGTCACCGCGCACGTCGAAACGGGCCGGATCGCGCAGGGTCACGCCTTGGGCCATCAGGCGGCGAGCGGCGCGCAATTGATAGTGGCGCTCCAGCTCGGCCAGTTGCCGGCGATCGTTGGCGCCCTGCACTTCCATGGCGTCCAGCGGCTGCTCGGTGGCGACCACCAACCCGTCGCTGACCGCCATGGCAATCACGTCGGTCAGGTAGTACTCGCCCTGGGCGTTGTTGTTCGACAGACGACTCATCCAGTCACCCAGGCGCTCGGCCGGCACGGCCAGAATCCCGGTGTTGCCTTCAGTGATCGCGCGCTGGGCTTCGTTGGCGTCCTTCTGCTCGACAATCGCCATCACCTGGCCGTCGGCGTTGCGCACAATGCGGCCGTAACCGGTGGGGTCATCCAGCTCGACGGTCAGCAAGCCCAACTGCTGTGGGGCAACGTGCTTGAGCAGGCGCTGCAAGGTCTCGACTTCGATCAGCGGCACATCGCCGTAAAGAATCAGCACCGTATCCGCCGTGATGAACGGCACGGCCTGGGCCACCGCATGGCCTGTGCCCAGTTGTTTGTCCTGCAGGACGAAATTCAGGTCATCGGCGGCCAGGCGTTCGCGCACCGCATCGGCACCGTGGCCGATCACCACGTGAATGCGCTGTGGATCAAGTTGCCGGGCGCTGTGGATAACATGGCCGAGCATGGAATTGCCGGCTACCGGGTGCAAGACCTTGGGCAGCGCCGAACGCATGCGGGTGCCTTGACCGGCCGCGAGGATAACGATTTCGAGAGACATGACTGGCTACCAATCCTGGGTGGTCAGCGGCTGCGACCAGATGATGAGTATCGGGAAAAGAAAAAAGGGTAGCCGAGGCTACCCTTTTTAATCAATCGCACAGAAAGCAGACGGCTTAGCCGCCGAACTTCTTGCGGATCTGCTGGACGGTGCGCAGCTGGGCTGCGGCCTCGGCCAGACGTGCAGCAGCAGAACCGTAATCGAACTCCGCGCCACGCTCGTGCAGGGCCTTCTCGGCAGCCTTGACGGCTTCCTGAGCGGAGGCTTCGTCCAGGTCGGCAGCACGTTGCACAGTGTCGGCAAGGACCTTGACCATGTTCGGCTGAACCTCGAGGAAACCACCGGAGATGTAATACACCTCGGCTTCCCCGCCCTGCTTGATCAAGCGGATCGGACCCGGTTTCAGATTAGTGATCAGCGGTGCGTGACCCAGAGCGATACCAAGATCACCCAGCTCACCATGCGCAATCACCATCTCGACCAGACCGGAGAAGATTTCCCCTTCCGCACTGACGATATCGCAATGGACTGTCATAGCCATCTGATTGCCTCAACCTAAATTAGCGCCCGTTGCCGGGCGCCGGGATTACAGTTTCTTGGCTTTCTCGATCGCTTCTTCGATGCCGCCGACCATGTAGAACGCTTGTTCTGGCAGGTGGTCGTAGTCACCGTTGAGGATGCCTTTGAAGCCAGCAATGGTGTCTTTCAGGGAAACGTATTTACCCGAGGCACCGGTGAAGACTTCAGCCACGAAGAACGGCTGCGACAAGAAGCGCTGGATCTTACGAGCGCGGGATACCAACTGCTTGTCGGCTTCCGACAGCTCGTCCATACCCAGGATCGCGATGATGTCCTTCAGCTCTTTGTAGCGCTGCAGCACGTACTGGACGCCGCGAGCGGTGTCGTAGTGCTCCTGGCCGATCACGTTCGGATCCAGCTGGCGCGAAGTCGAGTCCAGTGGGTCAACCGCTGGGTAGATACCCAGGGAAGCGATGTCACGGGACAGAACGACGGTGGCGTCCAAGTGGGCGAAGGTGGTCGCTGGCGACGGGTCGGTCAAGTCATCCGCAGGTACGTATACCGCTTGGATCGAAGTGATCGAACCTTCCTTGGTCGAAGTGATACGTTCTTGCAGAACGCCCATCTCTTCAGCCAGGGTCGGCTGGTAACCTACTGCCGAAGGCATACGGCCCAGCAGTGCGGATACTTCGGTACCGGCCAGGGTGTAACGGTAGATGTTGTCGACGAACAGCAGAACGTCGTTACCTTCGTCACGGAACTTCTCGGCCATGGTCAGGCCGGTCAGGGCTACGCGCAGACGGTTGCCCGGCGGCTCGTTCATCTGGCCATAGACCAGTGCCACTTTGTCCAGAACGTTGGAATCCTTCATCTCGTGGTAGAAGTCGTTACCCTCACGAGTACGCTCACCCACACCGGCGAACACGGAATAACCGCTGTGCTCGATGGCGATGTTACGGATCAGTTCCATCATGTTTACGGTCTTGCCTACACCGGCACCACCGAACAGACCGACTTTACCGCCCTTGGCGAACGGGCAAACCAGGTCGATAACCTTGATGCCGGTTTCCAGCAGGTCGTTGCCGCCTGCCTGTTCAGCGAAGGATGGCGCAGGACGGTGAATGCCCCAGCGCTCTTCGGTGTCGATCGGACCCGCTTCGTCGATCGGGTTACCCAGTACGTCCATGATCCGGCCCAGGGTCGCTTTACCGACCGGTACGGAGATGGCTGCGCCAGAGTCGATAACGTCCAGACCGCGCTTCAAGCCTTCGGTAGAACCCATCGCAATGGTACGAACGATGCCGTCGCCCAGCTGCTGCTGAACTTCCAGGGTAGTTTCCGCGCCTTGTACTTTCAGCGCGTTGTAGATGCTCGGTACGCTGTCGCGTGGAAATTCCACGTCGATAACGGCGCCGATGATTTGAACGATACGTCCGCTACTCATAGCTGGATCCTCTGAATATTTGAACCGTTAAACCGCGGCAGCGCCGCCGACGATTTCCGAGATCTCTTGGGTGATCGCAGCCTGACGCGCCTTGTTGTAGATCAGCTGCAAATCGCTGATCAAATCACCGGCGTTGTCGGTAGCGTTCTTCATCGCGATCATCCGCGCTGCTTGTTCAGCTGCGTTGTTCTCGACCACCGCCTGGTAGACCTGCGACTCCACGTAGCGGACCATCAAGCCGTCAAGCAGCTCCTTGGCATCCGGTTCGTAGAGATAGTCCCAGTGGTGCTTGAGTTCCTGTTCCGGGGTCGCCACCAGTGGGATCAATTGCTCCACGGTTGGCTGTTGCGTCATGGTGTTGATGAACTTGTTGGATACCACGGACAGGCGGTCAATCCGGCCTTCCAGGTAAGCATCCAGCATCACCTTGACGCTGCCGATCAGGTCATTGATCGACGGTTCTTCACCCAGGTGGCTGATAGCAGCGACGACGTTGCCGCCGAAGTTGCGGAAGAAAGCCGCACCCTTGCTACCAATCACGCACAGATCGATCTCGACGCCTTGTTCGCGGTTTACAGCCATGTCCTTGACCAGGGCCTTGAACAGGTTGGTGTTCAAGCCACCACACAGACCACGGTCACTGCTCACCACGACGTAACCGACGCGCTTGATAGCACGGTCGATCATGAACGGGTGGCGATATTCCGGGTTGGCGTTGGCCAGATGACCAATAACCTGGCGGATGCGCTCCGCATAAGGGCGGCTAGCAGCCATGCGCATTTGTGCCTTGCGCATTTTGCTGACCGCCACTTTTTCCATGGCGCTGGTAATTTTTTGCGTGCTTTTGATGCTCGCAATCTTACTGCGAATCTCTTTTGCGCCTGCCATGTAACACCTATCAGGTTAGCAAGCGGGAGCCTTGCGACTCCCGCTGCGGCTTACCAGGTTTGGGTGGCCTTGAACTTCTCGATACCGGCTTTCATGCCAGCGTCGATTTCGTCATTGAAGTCACCCTTCACGTTGATCTTGGCCAACAAATCGGCGTGATCGCGGTTGAAGTAAGCAATCAGCGCTTGTTCAAAGCTGCCGACCTTGGCGATTTCAACGTCAGTCAGGAACCCACGCTCAGCGGCATACAGCGACAGCGCCATGTCAGCGATCGACATTGGTGCGTATTGCTTCTGCTTCATCAGCTCGGTAACGCGCTGACCATGCTCAAGTTGCTTACGGGTCGCTTCGTCCAGGTCAGAAGCGAACTGGGCGAATGCCGCCAGTTCACGGTACTGGGCCAGGGCGGTACGGATACCACCGGACAGCTTCTTGATGATCTTGGTCTGAGCGGCACCACCCACACGGGATACCGAAACACCGGCGTTCACAGCAGGACGGATCCCGGAGTTGAACATGGCCGATTCCAGGAAGATCTGACCGTCGGTGATGGAAATCACGTTGGTCGGAACGAACGCGGAAACGTCGCCAGCCTGGGTTTCGATGATCGGCAGAGCGGTCAGGGAGCCGGTCTTGCCGGTCACTGCGCCGTTGGTGAACTTCTCTACGTACTCTTCCGAAACGCGGGATGCGCGCTCCAGCAGACGGGAGTGGAGATAGAACACGTCGCCTGGGTAGGCTTCACGGCCTGGTGGACGGCGCAGCAGCAGGGAGATCTGGCGGTAAGCCACTGCCTGCTTGGACAGATCGTCATAAACGATCAGCGCGTCTTCACCGCGGTCGCGGAAGTATTCGCCCATGGTGCAACCGGAGTACGGTGCCAGGAACTGCAGCGCAGGAGATTCCGATGCGCTGGCCGCCACGATGATCGTGTTGGCCAGGGCGCCGTTTTCTTCCAGCTTGCGAACCACGTTGGCGATGGTCGATTGCTTCTGACCGATGGCTACGTAGACGCAGAAAATGCCGCTGTTCTTCTGGTTGATGATCGCGTCGATCGCCAGAGCGGTCTTACCGATCTGACGGTCACCGATGATCAGCTCACGCTGGCCACGGCCGACAGGGATCATGGCATCGACAGCCTTGTAGCCAGTCTGTACAGGCTGGTCTACCGACTTACGCCAGATCACGCCAGGAGCAACTTTCTCGACCGCGTCGGTCTCGGTGTTGTTCAGCGGACCTTTGCCGTCAACAGGGTTACCCAGTGCGTCGACGACGCGACCCAGCAGTTCCTTACCAACCGGAACTTCGAGGATGCGGCCGGTGCACTTGGCGCTCATGCCTTCGGCCAGCGACTGGTAGGAACCCAGTACAACGGCACCTACGGAGTCTTGCTCCAGGTTGAGGGCCATACCGTAGACGCCGCCCGGAAACTCGATCATCTCGCCGTACATGACGTCGGCCAGACCGTGAATCCGCACGATACCGTCAGATACGCTGACGACAGTGCCTTCGTTACGGGCTTGGGAGGTCACATCGAGCTTGTCGATGCGGCCCTTGATAATTTCACTTATTTCGGAAGGATTGAGTTGCTGCATTGCTCTGCTGCCCCTTCAAACTCAAGATTTCAATGCTTCGGCAAGTTTCGCGATTTTGCCGCGAATCGAGCCATCGATAACCAGGTCGCCGGCGCGGATTACAACGCCCCCTATCAGGGACTTGTCTTCCTCGACTTGCAGGCGCACTTCCCGGTTGAGTCGTGCACTGAGAACCTTGGCGAGTTTGTCTTGCTGTTCTTGGTTCAATGCGAAAGCACTGGTCACTTCCACGTCTACCGACTTCTCTTGCTCGGCCTTGTACAGGTCGAAAAGAGTGGCGATCTCCGGCAAAAGCAGGAGACGGTCGTTTTCGGCAACGACGTGAATGAAATTCTGTGCCTTGGCATCGAACTTGTCGCCGCACACGTCAATGAACGTGGCGGCCTTTTCTGCGCTCGTCAGTCGCGGGGCCTTGAGCACGCGCTGCATGGTGTCGTCTTGCGACACCGCTGCAGCCAGGCCGAGCATGGCTGACCAATTGGCCAGTTGCTGGTGGGCCTGAGCGTGCTCGAAGGCCGCCTTAGCGTAAGGTCGGGCCAACGTGGTCAGTTCTGCCATGATCGCCCTCGCTTAGATTTCAGCAGCCAGTTGGTTAACCAGCTCTGCGTGCGCGTTTTGATCGATTGTGGCACCCAGGATCTTCGAAGCACCGCCAACGGCCAGGGCACCCACTTGGGCACGCAGCGCGTCTTTGACACTGTTGAGTTCCTGTTCGATCTCGGCTTGAGCCTGAGCCTTCACACGGTCAGCTTCGACGCGAGCCTGTTCACGGGCTTCGTCGACAATCTGGGTACCGCGTTTCTTGGCTTGCTCGATGATTTCAGCTGCCTGAGCTTTCGCTTCGCGCAGTTGCTGACCCACTTTCTCATGGGCCAACTCCAGGTCGCGAGCTGCACGGCTGGCAGCGTCCAGACCATCAGCGATCTTCTTTTGACGTTCGTGCAATGCCGCAATGACCGGAGGCCATACGAACTTCATGCAGAACAGTACAAAAATCAGGAACGCAACGGACTGGCCAATCAGGGTCGCATTAATGTTCACGCCAACACCTCGCAGTTACGTTGTCCATCACACCAATCTACTCGAGACATCCGAGTAATTAGCCAGCGATTTGACCAACGAACGGGTTCGCAAAGGTGAAGAACAGCGCGATACCAACACCGATCATGGTCACGGCGTCGAGCAGACCGGCCACGATGAACATTTTGACTTGCAGCATTGGAACCATTTCTGGCTGACGCGCTGCGCCTTCCAGGAACTTGCCGCCCAACAGGCCGAAACCAATTGCGGTACCCAGTGCGCCCAGGCCGATCAACAGTGCAACAGCGATAGCGGTTAGACCAACTACAGTTTCCATCTTTCCTCCCGACTTTTACGTCGTATGGTTTAGGTTTTTTAGATTAAAGCGGTAAAACAAATCGTTTCTCAGCCCGGTTCGGGCTCCTTCCCGTTTGACCGGGAAGGACATCAGACTAGTCGAGACTGGTCTTAATGGTTTTCTTCGTGCGCCATCGACAGGTAGACGATGGTCAGCATCATGAAGATGAACGCCTGCAGGGTGATGATCAGGATGTGGAACACAGCCCACGCCCATTGCAGGACTACACCCAGGCCGCTGAGCCACAGCAGGCCGCTGCCGAACATCACAGCGATCAGGATGAACACCAGTTCGCCGGCATACATGTT
This sequence comes from Pseudomonas sp. CFII68, assembly GCF_000416195.1. Lineage (NCBI taxonomy): Bacteria > Pseudomonadati > Pseudomonadota > Gammaproteobacteria > Pseudomonadales > Pseudomonadaceae > Pseudomonas > Pseudomonas sp. CFII68. The sequence goes on along the minus strand of NZ_ATLN01000125.1, from coordinate 247,258 downwards.
GCCGAACAGACGCAGTGCCAGAGAAATCGGCTTGGCGATCAGGGTCACGAATTCCAGCAGGAAGTTCACCGGGATCAGCAGGGCCTGAACGAGGATGTTCTTGCTGCCGAACGGGTGCAGGGTCAGTTCGCCGATGAAGCCGCCGATGCCCTTGACCTTGATGCTATAGAAAATGATCAGTGCGAAAACCGAGAGCGCCATGCCCAGGGTCGCGTTCGGGTCGGTGGTCGACACAGCGCGGAATGGGATGTGTGCATCACCGGAGATCAGGATGGCCAGCTGAGGAATCCAGTCGACCGGTACCAGGTCGACGGCGTTCATCAGGAACACCCAGACGAAGATGGTCAGTGCCAGCGGTGCGATCACCGGGCTACGGCCATGGAAGCTGTCTTTCACGCTGCCATCGACGAATTCGACCAGTACTTCAACGAAGTTCTGCAGTGCACCAGGCTGACCGGAGGTCGCCTTCTTCGCCGCCATGCGGAAAAGAAGAACGAAGATCAGGCCCAGTGCGACCGACCAGCCGAGGGTATCGACGTGGAAAGCCCAGAAGCCCATTTCCTTGGCTTCTGCTGCGGTGTGGGCAAAGCCCCAGCCGCCGTTGGGTAGCTGACCGAAGGTCAGGTTCTGCAAGTGGTGCTGGATATAGCCCGAAGCGGTTGTCTCTGCCATGGTTGCCTCAAACGCCCTAAGGTCTCGAAAGTCTTGTTCTCATTAGCAGGGGAGCGAACCAGCTAACCAGTTGGGTCAGCACGAAGACGCTGAATACAGCCAGCGGCGCCAGTGGCTTCACACCTGCGAACGTCAATGCAAACAGCACTGCCGTCAAAATCAGTTTCCCCGCCTCGCCGGCATAAAAAGACCGGACGATAGCCTGGGCTGCTCGGGCGCCGGAAAACCGAAAGGCCCTGTGAGCAAAGTAAATATTGGGAAGCAAGGCTATCAGGCCTCCGCAAAGCCCTGAGTATCCGGCGACGACTCCTTTCCATTGCCAGAGCGCCAATGTGGCGATCAGTACGACGGTGAATTGAGCCATCAAAACCGGGAAAACTGCCAGACGATGGAACGGCAAGCGGTTTGGCGTGCGGGTTTCCATCGCTTTTGCTCTCCAATAGTCGGCCGCCATAATTCAATAACTTGGCATAATTTGTGCCGACAAAATGCGCGCAGAGTATAGGGGCGGTTCTGCCCCTATTCAACTGCCAGGTAGTGATTTCCGACTGCGCGCTACAAGAGCAATTGTTTCAGCGAATGTGTGCAAGGACACCTTGCAGCTCATCAAGGGAGTTGTAACCAATCACCAATTGCCCCTTGCCCTTCTTTCCGTGGCGAATCTGCACCGCAGAGCCCAGGCGCTCGGCCAGGCGTTGTTCCAGGCGAGCGATATCCGGATCGGTTTTTGGGGCCTCGACGGGGGCCGGTTTGCCACTGAGCCACTGGCGAACCAGTGCCTCGGTTTGGCGCACGGTGAGGCCGCGTGCGACAACATGTCGCGCCCCTTCAACTTGTTGATTTTCCGGCAACCCGAGCAATGCCCGGGCATGACCCATTTCCAGGTCGCCGTGGGACAGCATGGTCTTGATGACTTCCGGCAACGCAATCAGGCGCAGCAGGTTGGCCACGGTCACGCGGGACTTGCCCACCGCCTCGGCAACTTGTTGCTGGGTCAGCTGGAATTCCTGCTGCAAGCGCTGCAGGGCCACCGCTTCCTCGATCGGGTTGAGGTCTTCACGCTGGATGTTTTCGATCAACGCCATGGCGATAGCCGTTTCATCCGGCACATCGCGAACCATTGCCGGGATGGTTTCCTGGCCGGCCTGCTGGCTGGCGCGCCAGCGACGTTCGCCGGCGATGATCTCGAAGCGTCCGTTGGCAATCGGCCGGACCACGATCGGCTGCATCACACCCTGGCTCTTGATCGACTGGGCCAGTTCTTCCAGCGCCTGCGGGTCCATGTCCCGGCGTGGCTGGTATTTGCCGCGCTGGATCAGGTCCAGGGGCAGATGCTGCAGCTCGCGCTGATCGGCCTGTACGGCCTGTTCTTCCAGCGAGCTGACCGTCGGACCGCTGAGCAGTGCATCCAGTCCACGTCCGAGACCTCGTTTCTTGACGGCCATGGGGTTTCCTTAAGTTGGCTGGGCTGCAGCGGTGCGTGGATTGCGACGCTGACGGCGAACCATCTCGCCCGCCAGGGCCAGGTAAGCCAGCGCACCACGGGATTGTTTGTCGTAGGCCAAGGCCGGCATGCCGTAGCTCGGCGCTTCGGCCAGACGGATGTTACGTGGGATGACCGTGTCGTAGAGCTGCTCGCCGAAATGCTCCTTGAGCTGGGCCGAGACATCGTTCATCAGGCTCAAGCGCGGGTCGTACATGGTCCGCAACAGGCCTTCGACCTTCAGGTTCGGGTTCAGCAGTTCGGCGATGCGCTTGATGTTATCCACAAGGTCGCTCAAGCCTTCCAATGCGAAGTATTCGCACTGCATGGGGATAATGACCCCATCGGCCGCCACCAGGGCGTTGAGGGTCAGCATCGACAGCGACGGCGGGCAGTCGATCAGGATGTAATCGTAGTTTTCCCGGATCGGCGCCAAGGCGCTGCGCAGGCGGCTTTCCTTCATCTGCATTTCCAGCAGCACCACTTCGGCCGCCGTCAGGTCACGGTTGGCCGGCAGCAGTTGATAACCGCCGTGTTCGGAAAAGTGCATGGCCTGGCCCAGATCGCATTCGCCGATCAGGACGTCGTAGATGGAGTTTTCCAGGCCATGCTTATCCACACCGCTACCCATGGTGGCGTTGCCCTGTGGATCGAGATCGATCAACAGCACCCGGCGCTTGGTCGCGACCAGGGATGCTGCGAGGTTGATACAGGTGGTGGTCTTGCCCACGCCACCCTTCTGGTTCGCTATCGCGAATACCTTAGCCATTCTTGCTTGTGTTCCCAATCATGCCGTGCGGCGCAGTATCAGCAGATGGCGTTGGCCTTGGCAACCGGGTACGGCCAAGGCGTGTTCGCTATCGAGGTGGAAGTCTGCCGGCAATGCTACCAGCTCATCGGCCGGATGAACGCCCTTCATTGCCAGCCAGCGCGTATCGGCGTCGCCCAGGTGGCGAGTCCAGTTGCTGAAGTTCTCCATGCTGCTGAACGCCCGGGAGATGATCCCGTTGAACGGCTCGGCAGGCTGGAACGCTTCGACGCGACTGTGGATAACTTGCAGGTTATCCAGTTTGAGTTCGAGTTTGACCTGGGTCAGGAAGCGGGTTTTCTTGCCGTTGCTGTCCAGACAGGTCACTTGCGAGTCGGGAAACAGGATCGCCAGCGGGATTCCTGGCATGCCGCCGCCGCTGCCGACATCCAGCCAACGACCGTTTTCGATGAAGGACATGACGCTGAGGCTGTCGAGCAAATGGCGCGAGACCATTTCATCCGGATCGCGCACGGCGGTCAGGTTGTAGGCCTTGTTCCATTTGATCAACAACGCCAGATAACCCAGCAATTGCGCGTGCTGGGCTTCGGTCAGGCTGACGCCGAGCTGACGGGCACCTGTGGATAACTCTTCAGCGTGTTGCGAGGTGACCATCGAACTCAAGCGCTTTGCTCCAACTGGCGGCCCGCGCCGCGTTTTTTCAAATGAATCATCAACAGCGAAATCGCTGCCGGCGTGACTCCGGGAATGCGCGAGGCCTGGCCCAGGGTTTCTGGACGGGTCGCACCGAGCTTGCTCTGGATTTCTTTCGACAACCCGGAAATACCGGTGTAATCGATATCCACAGGCAGCTTGGTGTCTTCGCTGGCACGCAGGCGGGCGATTTCATCCTGCTGACGGTCGATGTAACCGGCGTACTTGGTCTTGATCTCGACCTGTTCGGCCACTTGCGGATCTTCCGCGCCCTGGCCGGTCACTTCCACCAGCCCGACATAGTCGATTTCCGGACGGCTCAAGAGGTTCAGCAGATTGTATTCGTGGGTCAGCGGTGTGCCGAATTTCGCCGCAATGGCATCGCCTTGCTCGGTACCGGGACGAACCCAGGTGCTTTTCAGGCGCTGCTCTTCCAGCTCGATGCTCTCGCGCTTCTTGCAGAACGCGGCCCAACGCAGGTCGTCCACCAACCCGAGTTCGCGACCTTTCTCGGTCAAGCGCAGGTCGGCGTTGTCTTCACGCAGGATCAGGCGGTATTCGGCGCGGGAGGTGAACATCCGATACGGTTCCTGGGTACCCAGGGTAATCAGGTCATCCACCAGCACACCGATGTACGCCTCATCGCGACGCGGGCACCAGGCTTCTTTGCCCTTGGCGAGCAGTGCGGCGTTGGCTCCGGCGAGCAAACCCTGGGCACCCGCTTCTTCGTAGCCGGTGGTGCCGTTGATCTGCCCGGCGAAGAACAGACCGCCGATAGCTTTGGTTTCCAGGCTGTACTTCAAATCGCGCGGATCGAAGTAGTCGTACTCGATCGCATAACCCGGACGCACGATGTGCGCGTTCTCCATGCCACGGATCGATTGCACGATCTGCAATTGCACGTCGAACGGCAGACTTGTGGATATCCCGTTCGGATACAACTCATGAGTGGTCAAACCTTCGGGTTCGATGAACACCTGATGGCTTTCCTTGTCGGCAAAGCGATGGATCTTGTCTTCGATCGACGGGCAATAGCGCGGGCCGACACCTTCGATTTCACCGGCCGCGGAATACATCGGCGAACGATCGAGGTTCGCCGCGATGATTTCGTGGGTGCGGGCGTTGGTGTGGGTGATCCAGCAACTGACTTGCCGTGGATGCTGTTCCTTGTTGCCCATGAACGACATCACCGGGATCGGCGTATCGCCAGGCTGCTCGGTCATCACCGAGAAATCCACGGACTTGCCGTCGATGCGAGGTGGCGTACCGGTTTTCAGGCGCCCGACACGCAATGGCAACTCACGCAGACGGTGAGCCAGCGCAATCGACGGCGGATCACCGGCGCGGCCGCCGGAAAAATTCTGCAAACCGATGTGGATAAGTCCGCCGAGGAAGGTCCCGGTGGTCAACACCACGGAATCGGCGAAGAACCGCAGGCCCATTTGCGTGACGACACCGCGCACCTGGTCCTGCTCGACGATCAGGTCATCGGCCGCTTGTTGAAATATCCACAGGTTCGGCTGGTTTTCCAGGATTTCACGGACAGCGGCCTTGTACAGGACGCGGTCGGCCTGGGCGCGAGTAGCGCGTACGGCCGGGCCTTTGCGGCTGTTCAACACGCGAAACTGGATACCACCCTTGTCGGTGGCCATGGCCATCGCGCCGCCTAGGGCATCGATTTCCTTGACCAGGTGGCTTTTGCCGATGCCACCGATGGCAGGGTTGCAGCTCATGGCTCCGAGGGTTTCCACGTTATGCGTCAGCAACAGGGTTTTTGCCCCCATACGTGCTGATGCAAGTGCTGCCTCGGTACCGGCATGACCGCCGCCGATGACGATCACTTCAAAACGGGAAGGGAAATCCACCACGCACCTCGTGCCTGCTTTATTCAGGTAATTCGGAAATAGGTTTGAGTCTGGCCTGGGCGTTTTTCGAGCCAGGTCGGCAAGTATAGGGACTTCGCCCTTTCTAAAGAACCCTTTGCACAAAATTTAACCAGCTGTGGAGAACTCGCGGTTAAAAAAATAAAAAAGAAAGAAATTTATAAAATCTTTGTTTTTATGTTTATTCTTACTGAGCCATCCATCTGTGGATAACGTTCTATAGGCCTTTATTTTCAATGTGTACAGAGATTCAAAACCCTGTGGTCAGGTGGCAATGAGGGGCTTGGATAACCGGTGTAAGCCTGTGGATGAATGGGCCTGTTATCCACAGAGGCGGTTATCTTCAGTTTTGAAGGGGGTTTATCAACCGACCTCAATGGCAGTTATTCACAGGGCTTAATCCACAGAAAACCGCCGCGATGGACCGCCGCAGCGTCCACAGGCAAGCCGCCATGAAGGGCAATCAGTTTAAAAAAGAGAGGAAAAACCGGGTTTGCGTTGGACTCGAGAAGCTTCGAGGGCAAACCCGGCTAGAAAGGTGGGGGTTATTTACCGATGCAGAAGCTGGAAAAGATCCGCCCCAGCAAGTCATCGGAGCTGAAGGCGCCGGTAATTTCCCCTAGGGAATGTTGGGCCTGGCGCAGGTCTTCGGCCAACAACTCACCCGCCCCCGCCAAGGTCAGCTGCGCGCGACCGTGTTCCAGGGCGGCACTGGCATGGCGCAGGGCTTCAAGATGCCGCCGGCGGGCGCTGAAGCTGCTTTCCGACGTCTGCTCGTAGCCCATGCAGGCCTTGAGGTGCTCGCGCAGCAGTTCCAAGCCCTCACCCGCTGACTTCGCGCTCAGGCTGATGGTCACATGGCCGTCGTTGCTGACCTCAAGGACAATCGCTTCCCCGGTCAGGTCGGCCTTGTTGCGAATCAGCGTGACTTTCGCGGGATCCGGGCGGACCTCGAGGAATTCAGGCCACAAGGCAAATGGATCGTCCGCTTCCGGCGCGGTGGCATCGACCACCAGCAATACCCGGTCGGCTTCACCAATGGCCTTCAGAGCCCGTTCCACGCCGATTTTTTCCACCTGGTCATCGGTGTCGCGCAAACCTGCGGTGTCCACTACGTGCAGCGGCATGCCGTCGATGTGGATATGTTCACGCAGGATGTCCCGGGTGGTGCCGGCGATCTCGGTGACGATCGCCGCTTCGCGACCGGCCAGGGCATTCAACAAGCTGGACTTGCCGGCATTCGGCCGTCCGGCGATCACCACGGTCATCCCATCGCGCAGCAAGGCACCCTGCCCGGCTTCGCGCAGTACTGTGGATAACTCATCGCGCACTTTATCCAGCAGGCTCAGCACGTGGCCATCGGCAAGAAAATCGATTTCCTCTTCCGGGAAATCAATCGCGGCCTCGACATAAATCCGCAGGCCGATCAATTGCTCGGTGAGGTTATGCACACGTTGGGAAAACGCACCCTGCAAGGAACGCAATGCGTTGCGTGCCGCTTGTGCCGAACTGGCTTCGATCAAATCGGCAATCGCCTCGGCCTGGGCCAGGTCGAGCTTGTCGTTGAGGAAGGCCCGTTCACTGAACTCACCCGGCCTGGCCAGGCGACAGCCCAGTTCCAGGCAACGCTTGAGCAGTATGTCCAGCACGATGGGGCCGCCGTGTCCTTGCAGTTCCAGTACGTCTTCGCCGGTGAACGAATTCGGCCCCGGGAAATACAAGGCCAGCCCCTCGTCGAGCACCTGCTGGTCAGCACTGAAAAACGGGCCGTAATGAGCAAACCGCGGCTTGAGTTCGCGACCGCTGATAGCCTTGGCCGCAACACTGGCCAACGGGCCCGAAATACGGACGATGCCGACACCGCCGCGACCTTGGGCGGTGGCAATGGCGGCGATGGTTTCACGCGGAGCGCTCATAAACCGGTATCCAGACAAAAGTGGCAGATAGCAAAACGCCCCACTAGGGGGCGTTTTGTGTGGTTATCCACAGAGCAAGTTACGCCTCGGCTTTTTTCGCAGCCGCTTCGATCTTACGCGTGATGTACCACTGCTGAGTGATGGACAGCACGTTGTTCACAACCCAGTACAGCACAAGGCCAGCCGGGAACCACAGGAAGAAGAAGGTGAAGATGATTGGCATCATTTTCATGACCTTCGCCTGCATCGGATCCGGAGGCGTTGGGTTCAGCTGCTGCTGGATGAACATGGTCGCGCCCATGATGATCGGCAGGATGAAGAACGGATCCTTGATCGACAGGTCGGTAATCCACAGCATGAACGGTGCCTGACGCATCTCCACGCTTTCCAGCAGAACCCAGTACAGCGCCAGGAACACAGGCATCTGCACAAGAATCGGCAAGCATCCACCCAGCGGGTTGATCTTCTCTTTCTTGTACAGCTCCATCATGGCTTGGGACATTTTCTGCCGGTCATCGCCATGTTGTTCTTTCAGGGCAGCCAGTTTCGGCGCCACTGCGCGCATGCGCGCCATGGACTTGTAGCTGGCGGCCGACAACGGGAAGAAAATCCCCTTGATCAGCATGGTCAGGAAAATGATCGACCAGCCCCAGTTACCGACGATGCTGTGGATATGTTGCAGCAGCCAGAAGATCGGCTGGGCAATGAACCACAGGAAACCGTAGTCCACGGTCAGTTCCAGACCTGGGGACAACTCTTTCAAGACAGCCTGGCTTTTTGGACCGGCATACAGAATGGCGCTGGTCTCGACTTTTGCACCTGGCGCAGCGGTCAATGCCGGACCGGTGTAACCGACGATGTAGTTGCCTTTGCTGTCTTTACGCGTCTGGACGAGGTTGCTTTCGCCCTTCTGCGGGATCCAGGCTGTTACAAAATAGTGCTGCAGCCAGGCAACCCAGCCACCTTGGACGGTTTCCTTGACCTGGCCCTTGTCCATGTCCTTCATGGACACTTTCTTGTACGGCTCCGAACTTGTCCACAGGGCAGCGCCCAGGTAAGTCGCGGTGCCGGTGGCCGTGCTGGAAGAAGGATCGTCGCTGGCGTCACGCTTGAGTTGCGCGAACATCGCGCCGGACCAAGGCTGGGCGCTCTGGTTGTCGACCAGGTAGGAGACGGTTACGTCATACAGGCCACGTTTCAAGGTGAAACGCTTGATGTAGTTGACGCCATCCTTGCTGAACTTCAAGTCAACGACCAGTTGGTCCTGACCGTCAGCCAGTTGATAAGTCTTCTTCTCGGCGGAATAGACCGGGCGACCGGCCGGGCTCGAATCCGGGCCGTTGGTACCGATCAGGCCACTTTGGGCCAGATAGGTGCGCTCGTTACCGTTGTCGAACAACTGGAACGGGATTTCCGGATGATCCTGGCGACGCGGGTACAGCGGCAGCTTCAGCTGGGCGACGTCACCACCCTGTGGATCGATTGCCAGCTCGAGCACGTCTGTCTTGATCTGGATGAGATCTTTGCTTACGACCACGGGGGCTTCGGCGGGAGCGCTGGTATCGCTTGCCGCGCGTGGGATGTCGTCATTGCTGGCAGCGTTGTTGCCAACTGGGACATCCGGCAGGCTCGGTGCGGTATTGCTGGCTGCAACATTCTGAGTCGGCAGGGCAGCCTGGCCATAGTCCTGGTTCCATTTAAGGACCATGACGTAGGACACGATTGCCAGGGCGACGATCAGGATCGTGCGTTTGATATCCATGATTACTCGGCCATCGAAGAAGAACGGGAGGTAGGGATAGGCGGAACCGGGTCATAGCCGCCGGGATTCCACGGATGACAGCGACCTAAACGACGAAAGGTCAGCCAGCCACCGCGCAGTAGGCCATGATTTTCTATGGCTTCGTACGCGTAGCAGGAACAACTGGGGTAGAAACGACAGTGACTGGCCATCAAAGGACTAATGGCATAGCGGTAAAACTGGATCGGAACGAGTGCCAGTTTACGCATCGGGACTGTCTACCCCTACAGTTTCGGTGTTGACTGCTGGTACTGGCTTGTTGCGGGCCAGACGCTTCCAGAGCTTGCCGAAATGCTGAATCAATTCGGGGTTTTCTACGTCACCCAAACCTTTGCGCGCGACGATAACAATGTCCCATCCAACCAGTGAATCCTGGTTAAGGCGAAACGATTCGCGCATCAGACGTTTGAGGCGATTGCGCTGAACGGAGAGCTTGACGCTCTTTTTCCCGATGACCAGCCCTAGTCGGGGGTGATCGAGATCGTTGCTGCGCGCAAGGAGCAGGAGATTTTTCCCCGGAACCTTGCCGGTAGGGGAGTCAAAGACTGCCTTGAAATGCCGGGGGGTAAGCAGACGCTTTTCCCGACTGAAGTCCTGACTCACCTCCAGTGCCGGATTATCAAACTGCCAGACGCGCACGACCTTTGGCGCGACGACGCGACAGGACGGCACGACCGTTCTTGGTAGCCATGCGAGCACGGAAACCGTGGGTACGAGCGCGTTTGATAGTGCTTGGTTGGAAAGTACGTTTCATGTCGTGTTACCTGGTTCGTCCACAACGGGCCGGAATGGCCCCCGTTTTAAGAGACCGGGGATTCTAGAGAAAGCAAGCCTCTAGGTCAATTTCCAACCAGCGTTTCCTTTAAATAGATATCCGGGCGCTTCGGCGGATTCATCACCCAGCCCTAGATATAGAAATAAAGAAGGGAATTATTTAAAGCTTTTCTGTAAAGCTTATAAAAGCAAGGCAGCCACCTTGCTGTGGATAACCATGCTAAGGCCTTGTAATCCGCCATGTACAGAGAATGACAACTACACGGGAAAGCAGTGGTCAGCCTGTGCTGCGCTGTCGGATAAGCTGTGCGTGGAATGCCCTGTTATCCACAGGGCGGTTACCCACAGACTTTCGCCCCCACTTGTGCAACGACCTCAGGCCCGGTTATCCACAGAGCTTATCCACTGACCGCCTGTCGTCTTTCTCGCGGTTAACGCATTGATAAATCATGGGCGATCAGCAAGCTGCATGTGGATAAGTGGCCGTCTGCTCGCTACAATGGCCGCTTGTTTTTGCCTCACCGGCTTTCAACTTAGGGGATATCCGTGTCAGTGGAACTTTGGCAGCAGTGCGTAGAGCTTTTGCGCGATGAGCTGCCTGCCCAACAATTCAACACTTGGATCCGTCCACTACAGGTCGAAGCCGAAGGCGACGAGTTGCGTGTCTATGCACCGAACCGTTTCGTTCTCGACTGGGTCAACGAAAAGTACCTGGGCCGGGTCATGGAACTGCTCGACGAGCATGGCAATGGCATGGCGCCTGCGTTGTCCTTATTAATAGGCAGCAAGCGCAGCTCGGCACCGCGCGCCGCACCCAACGCGCCGCTGGCCGCCGCAGCGTCACAGGCCCAGCAGACTGCAACGGCACCGGTTAACAACCATGCTGCCCCGGCACCCGCGCCTGCCCCGAGCAAACGCAACGCACAAAAGGTCGCCGAGGTCAGCGAAGAGCCCTCCCGGGACAGCTTCGACCCGATGGCCGGTGCCAGCTCCCAGCAGGCGCCGGTGCGTGCCGAACAGCGCACCATCCAGGTCGAAGGTGCGCTCAAGCACACCAGCTACCTGAACCGGACCTTCACCTTCGAGAATTTCGTCGAAGGTAAATCCAACCAACTGGCCCGCGCGGCGGCCTGGCAGGTTGCGGATAACCCCAAGCATGGCTACAACCCACTCTTCCTTTATGGCGGCGTCGGCTTGGGTAAGACCCACTTGATGCATGCGGTGGGCAACCATCTATTAAAGAAGAACCCGAATGCCAAGGTCGTGTACCTGCATTCCGAGCGTTTCGTGGCCGACATGGTCAAGGCGCTGCAACTGAACGCGATCAACGAGTTCAAGCGTTTCTACCGTTCGGTGGACGCCTTGCTGATCGACGACATTCAGTTCTTCGCCCGTAAGGAACGATCCCAGGAAGAGTTTTTCCACACCTTCAACGCATTGCTTGAAGGCGGGCAGCAGGTCATTCTCACCAGTGACCGCTACCCGAAAGAAATCGAAGGCCTTGAAGAACGCCTCAAATCGCGTTTCGGCTGGGGCCTGACGGTGGCCGTCGAGCCGCCGGAGCTGGAAACCCGCGTCGCGATCCTGATGAAGAAAGCCGACCAGGCCAAGGTCGAGCTGCCTCACGACGCCGCGTTCTTCATCGCCCAGCGCATCCGCTCCAACGTGCGTGAGCTCGAAGGTGCCCTCAAGCGGGTGATCGCTCACTCGCACTTCATGGGCCGCGACATCACCATCGAGTTGATTCGCGAATCCTTGAAGGACCTACTGGCGCTCCAGGACAAATTGGTTTCTGTGGATAACATTCAGCGAACGGTTGCGGAATACTACAAAATCAAGATTTCCGACCTGCTGTCCAAACGCCGTTCGCGTTCGGTAGCACGTCCGCGTCAGGTGGCCATGGCCCTGTCCAAGGAACTGACCAACCACAGCCTGCCGGAAATCGGCGATGTGTTTGGCGGACGCGACCACACCACGGTGTTGCACGCCTGCCGCAAGATCAACGAACTTAAGGAATCCGACGCGGACATCCGCGAGGACTACAAGAACCTGCTGCGTACACTGACCACTTGATGACCACCAGCGCAGCTTATTAAGGCAAGGGACTAGACCATGCATTTCACCATTCAACGCGAAGCCCTGTTGAAACCCCTGCAACTGGTCGCAGGCGTCGTCGAACGCCGCCAGACCTTGCCGGTACTTTCCAACGTGCTGCTGGTTGTCGAAGGCCAGCAACTGTCGCTGACCGGTACCGACCTGGAAGTCGAGCTGGTCGGTCGTGTGCAACTTGAAGAACCGGCCGATCCGGGTTCCATCACCGTGCCGGCGCGCAAGCTGATGGACATCTGCAAGAGCCTGCCCAACGACGCGCTGATCGACATCAAGGTCGATGAGCAGAAGCTCGTGGTCAAGGCCGGTCGCAGCCGTTTCACCTTGTCCACGCTGCCAGCCAACGATTTCCCGACCGTTGAAGAAGGCCCGGGTTCGCTGACCTGCAGCCTGGACCAGAGCAAATTGCGTCGCCTGATCGAACGCACCAGCTTCGCCATGGCCCAGCAGGACGTGCGGTATTACCTCAACGGCATGCTCCTGGAAGTGTCTGCCGGCGTCATCCGCGCCGTCGCCACCGACGGGCATCGCCTGGCTATGTGCTCGATGCAGGCGGATATCGGTCAGCCGGATCGCCATCAGGTGATCGTGCCGCGCAAAGGTATCCTGGAACTGGCCCGCCTGCTGACCGAGCCGGACGGCAACGTCAGCATCGTACTGGGCCAGCATCACATCCGCGCCACCACCGGCGAGTTCACCTTCACGTCGAAGCTGGTGGACGGCAAGTTCCCTGACTACGAACGCGTGCTGCCAAAAGGTGGCGACAAGCTGGTCCTGGGCGATCGCCAGGCGCTGCGCGAAGCTTTCAGCCGTACCGCGATCCTGTCCAACGAGAAGTACCGTGGCATCCGCCTGCAACTGGCCAATGGTCAGCTGAAGATCCAGGCGAACAACCCGGAGCAAGAAGAAGCGGAAGAAGAAGTAGGCGTTGAGTACAACGGCGGCTCCCTGGAAATCGGCTTCAACGTCAGCTACCTGCTCGACGTGCTGGGCGTGATGACCACCGAGCAAGTACGTCTGATCCTGTCTGACTCCAACAGCAGTGCGCTGGTGCAAGAGTCCGACAACGACGATTCGGCTTACGTTGTCATGCCGATGCGTCTGTAATCATGCCCATGCCCATGCCCAGCAGAAGCTAGATGTCCTTAAGTCGCGTCTCGGTCACCGCGGTGCGCAATCTGCACCCGGTGACCTTCTCCCCTTCCCCCCGCATCAATATCCTTTACGGCGCCAACGGCAGCGGCAAAACCAGCGTCCTGGAAGCCGTGCACCTGCTCGGGCTTGCCCGTTCGTTTCGCAGCACCCGCCTGTTACCGGTCATCCAGTACGATCAACTGGCGTGCACGGTGTTCGGCCAGGTGGAACTGGCTGAAGGCGGCCATAGCGCCCTGGGGATCTCGCGGGACCGGCAAGGCGAGTTCCAGATCCGCATCGATGGGCAGAACGCCCGCAGCGCGGCACAGCTGGCGGAGATCCTGCCGTTGCAGTTGATCAACCCGGACAGCTTCCGTCTGCTGGAGGGCGCACCGAAGATTCGCCGGCAATTTCTCGACTGGGGCGTGTTCCACGTGGAACCGCGCTTCATGACGACTTGGCAACGCCTGCAGAAGGCGCTGCGCCAGCGAAACTCTTGGCTGCGACATGGTACACTTGACGCCGTTTCGCAAGCGGTTTGGGACAGGGAACTGTGCCAGGCCAGCGCTGAAATCGATGAATACCGCCGCGCTTACATCAAAGCCTTGAAACCGGTCTTCGAGCAGACCTTGAGCGAACTGGTTGAGCTTGAGGGCCTGACGCTCAGCTATTACCGAGGCTGGGACAAGGACCGGGAACTGAGCACCGTGTTGGCTGGCTCGCTGCAGCGGGACCAGCAGATGGGCCATACCCAGGCCGGGCCACAACGCGCTGACTTGCGCCTCAGATTGGGCGCACATAACGCCGCGGACATCTTGTCCCGGGGGCAGCAGAAGTTGGTGGTGTGTGCCTTGCGTATCGCCCAGGGGCATCTGGTCAGCCAGGCCCGCCGCGGTCAGTGTATTTATCTGGTGGATGACTTGCCGTCCGAGCTGGACGAAGCCCACCGTCGCGCGCTGTGCCGCTTGCTGGAAGACTTACGCTGCCAGGTGTTTATCACCTGTGTAGACCACGAATTATTGAGGGAAGGCTGGCAGACGGAAACGCCAGTCGCTCTGTTCCACGTGGAACAGGGCCGTATCACCCAGACCCACGACCATCGGGAGTGAAGGCATTGAGCGAAGAAAATACGTACGACTCAACGAGCATTAAAGTGCTGAAAGGCCTGGATGCCGTACGCAAACGTCCCGGTATGTACATTGGTGACACCGACGATGGTAGCGGCCTGCACCACATGGTGTTCGAGGTGGTCGACAACTCCATCGACGAAGCCCTCGCCGGCCATTGCGACGACATCAGCATCATCATCCACCCGGATGAGTCCATCACCGTTCGCGACAACGGCCGTGGCATCCCGGTAGACGTGCATAAAGAGGAAGGCGTTTCCGCCGCTGAGGTCATCATGACCGTCCTCCACGCAGGCGGTAAGTTCGACGACAACTCCTACAAGGTCTCCGGCGGTCTGCACGGCGTAGGTGTATCGGTAGTGAACGCGCTGTCCGAACAACTGGTCCTGACCGTTCGCCGCAGCGGCAAGATCTGGGAACAGACCTACATCCACGGTGTGCCCCAGGCACCGATGGCGATCGTTGGCGACAGCGAAAGCACCGGCACCCAGATTCACTTCAAGGCCTCGAGCGAAACCTTCAAGAATATCCACTTCAGCTGGGACATCCTGGCCAAGCGGATTCGTGAACTGTCCTTCCTCAACTCCGGTGTCGGCATCGTCCTCAAGGACGAGCGCAGCGGCAAGGAAGAGCTGTTCAAGTACGAAGGCGGCCTGCGTGCGTTCGTTGAGTACCTGAACACCAACAAGACCCCGGTCAACCAGGTGTTCCACTTCAACGTCCAGCGTGAAGACGGCATCGGCGTGGAAATCGCCCTGCAGTGGAACGACAGCTTCAACGAGAACCTGTTGTGCTTCACCAACAACATCCCGCAGCGCGACGGCGGTACTCACCTGGTGGGCTTCCGTTCGGCGCTGACCCGCAACCTGAACACCTACATCGAACAGGAAGGCCTGGCGAAGAAGCATAAAGTCGCCACCACCGGTGACGATGCCCGTGAAGGCCTGACCGCGATCATCTCGGTGAAGGTGCCGGATCCGAAGTTCAGCTCCCAGACCAAGGACAAGTTGGTGTCTTCCGAAGTGAAGACCGCGGTTGAACAGGAAATGGGCAAGTACTTCTCCGACTTCCTGCTGGAAAACCCGAACGAAGCCAAGCTGGTGGTCGGCAAGATGATCGACGCCGCTCGTGCCCGTGAGGCTGCGCGCAAGGCCCGTGAGATGACCCGCCGCAAAGGCGCGCTGGACATCGCCGGCCTGCCGGGCAAACTGGCTGACTGCCAGGAAAAGGACCCTGCCCTGTCCGAGCTGTACCTGGTGGAAGGTGACTCTGCTGGCGGTTCCGCCAAGCAGGGCCGCAACCGCCGTACCCAGGCCATCCTGCCGCTCAAGGGCAAGATCCTCAACGTCGAGAAGGCGCGCTTCGACAAGATGATTTCCTCCCAGGAAGTCGGCACCTTGATCACGGCGTTGGGCTGCGGTATTGGCCGCGAAGAGTACAACATCGACAAGCTGCGCTATCACAACATCATCATCATGACCGATGCTGACGTCGACGGTTCGCACATCCGTACCCTGCTGCTGACGTTCTTCTTCCGTCAGTTGCCGGAGCTGATCGAGCGCGGCTATATCTACATCGCCCAGCCGCCGCTGTACAAGGTCAAGAAAGGCAAGCAAGAGCAATACATCAAAGACGACGACGCCATGGAAGAGTACATGACGCAGTCGGCCCTGGAAGACGCGAGCCTGCACCTGAACGAAGATGCCCCAGGCATTTCCGGTGAAGCCCTTGAGCGCCTGGTCAACGACTTCCGCCTGGTGATGAAGACCCTCAA
Organism: Pseudomonas sp. CFII68; assembly: GCF_000416195.1. Lineage (NCBI taxonomy): Bacteria > Pseudomonadati > Pseudomonadota > Gammaproteobacteria > Pseudomonadales > Pseudomonadaceae > Pseudomonas > Pseudomonas sp. CFII68. The sequence goes on along the minus strand of NZ_ATLN01000125.1, from coordinate 231,123 downwards.
GCGCCTGTCGCGCCTGTACCCACAGGAACTGACCGAGCACTTCATCTACCTGCCAGCCGTGAGCCTGGAGCAACTGTCCGATCACGCAGCGATGCAGGATTGGCTGGCCCAGTACGAAGTACGCCTGCGCACTGTCGAGAAATCCGGCCTGGTCTACAAAGCCAGCCTGCGTGAAGACCGTGAACGTAACGTCTGGTTGCCGGAGGTCGAACTGATCTCCCACGGCCTGTCGAACTATGTCACCTTCAACCGCGACTTCTTCGGCAGCAACGACTACAAGACCGTCGTATCCCTGGGCGCGCAACTGAGCACGCTGCTGGACGACGGTGCCTACATCCAACGTGGCGAACGCAAGAAAGCCGTGACCGAGTTCAAGGAAGCCCTTGAATGGCTGATGGCCGAAAGCACCAAGCGCCACACCATCCAGCGATACAAAGGTCTGGGTGAGATGAACCCGGATCAGCTGTGGGAAACCACCATGGACCCAAGTTCGCGGCGGATGCTGAAAGTCACCATCGAAGACGCCATTGGCGCGGACCAGATCTTCAACACCCTGATGGGTGATGCGGTCGAGCCTCGTCGTGACTTCATCGAGAGCAATGCGTTGGCGGTATCCAACCTGGATTTCTGATCCCTTCAGCGGCACCGCTCCAAAAAAGCCAACGCTTATGCGTTGGCTTTTTTTTACGCTTTAAAAACGTGCACCCTTTTTCAGGCCTGTGGGTAAAAACGGGGGTAACTCGGTAACACCTTGGCACAAAGCCTTCACGCTCAATGGGTTAGGTACGAGGTGAGAGCCCCGGATAACGGGGCCTCAGATTTTCTGGCGCAGAACTTGCGTATTAAATAAATTACACATCGTTTCTTTAAATTGACAGGGGAGCGGTGGGTACGAGGTGACACGAATAAATCCAATACCAAGGGTAGTCTCAATGAGCGGTACGCAAACTTCCAATCATCTGGAGCAAGGGCTCAAACCCCGGCATGTGACGATGCTATCCATCGCCGGCGTCATCGGCGCTGGCCTTTTCGTTGGCTCCGGCCACGCTATCGCCGCGGCCGGTCCAGCCGTGCTGCTGGCTTACGCTGCCGCGGGTGCCCTGGTGGTGCTGGTGATGCGGATGCTGGGCGAAATGGCGGTGGCGTCGCCGGACACTGGCTCCTTCTCGACGTATGCTGATCGTGCGATTGGGCATTGGGCCGGTTTCACCATCGGCTGGCTCTACTGGTGGTTCTGGGTTCTGGTGATTCCGCTGGAGGCCAACGCCGCCGCGACGATCCTGCATGCCTGGTTTCCGAACGTGGCGATCTGGGCCTTCACCTTGGTCATCACCCTGCTGCTGACGGTCACCAACCTGTTCAGCGTGAAGAATTACGGGGAATTTGAATTCTGGTTCGCCCTGGTCAAGGTGGTGGCGATCATCGGCTTCATTGGCCTGGGTGTGATGGCGATCTTCGGCGTGCTGCCCACCAGCCAGGTCAGCGGTGTTTCACACCTGTTCGACACCCAGGGCTTCCTGCCCAACGGTATGGGCGCGGTGTTGGGGGCAATCCTGACCACCATGTTTTCGTTCATGGGCACCGAGATCGTGACCATCGCGGCGGCCGAATCGAAGAACCCTGGCCAGCAGATTTCCAAGGCGACCAACTCGGTCATTTGGCGGATTGGCTTGTTCTATCTTGTCTCCATCTTCATCGTTGTCGCCCTGGTGCCGTGGAACGATCCGCTCCTGGCCAGCGTCGGTTCCTACCAGACGGTGCTGGAGCGCATGGGCATCCCCAATGCCAAACTGATCGTCGATATCGTCGTCCTGGTAGCGGTCACGAGCTGCCTGAACTCGGCGCTGTATACGGCTTCACGGATGATGTTCTCGTTGGGCAAGCGTGGTGATGCGCCGGCCGTTTCCCAGCGCACCAACAAGAGCGGTACACCTTACTGGGCGGTGATGCTGTCGACCGGTGCGGCCTTTTTGGCGGTATTCGCCAACTACGTGGCGCCGGCTGCGGTGTTTGATTTCCTGCTGGCCAGCTCCGGCGCCATTGCATTGCTGGTGTATCTGGTCATCGCGGTTTCGCAGCTGCGCATGCGCAAGCAACGCATGGCGCGTGGTGAAAAAGTCGCCTTCAGCATGTGGCTGTTCCCCGGCCTGACCTACGCGGTGATTGTCTTCATCGTCGGGGCCTTGACCATCATGCTGTTCCAGGAAGCCCATCGTGTAGAGATCCTGGCGACGGGGCTGCTGAGTGTTTTGGTGGTGGTGTCCGGATTGCTGATACAGCGCCGCCGGATCGCAAAGGCAGGAAGCCTGGTACAGACGATCGGCTGATATCCATTGTGGCGAGGGGATAAATCCCCTCGCCACGGATGTAATCAAATACCTAACTCGCGACAGACGCCTCACTTCCCGCCGCCACATTCTCCAACCGATACCCATACCCATAAATCGTCAGTAATTGCCAACCCCGATCCGCCGTCAGCCCGAGCTTGTTGCGCAGGCGATAGATGTGGGTATCGAGCGGGCGGGACGAGGTCATTTCCTCGTGGGTCCAGAAGCGTTCGTAGAAATACTCCCGAGACAGTGGTCGGCCCAGGTTGGCGAACAGGCACCGGGCCAGGCGGTATTCTCGCTCGGTCAGGCTGATGGGTATGCCGGCGCGGGTAATGGTCAGCTCGGCGTCGTCGAACGCCAGGTCGTTGAACACCAGCACGTCGCTGGCGGGCGCGCGTTGCAGGTTGTGACGGCGCAGCACAGCGGTGACCCGGGCCTTGAGCTCGTTGGGCCGAAAGGGTTTGCTCACATAGTCGTCGGCACCGGCGTTGAGGGCCTGGACGATGTCGTGCTCGCCGTCGCGGCTGGTCAGCATGATGGCGGCCGGTGGCGAATCCATGTGCTCGCGGGTCCAGCGCAGCAATGAAAGCCCGCTGATGTCCGGCAGTTGCCAGTCGAGGATCAACAGGTCGAAGGTTTCCCGGCGCAGTTGCCGCAACAAGTCCTCGCCTCGCTCAAAGCTGTGCAGGGTCCAGGCTTGCTCGCCCCTGCCGGGGATTTGTTGCAGGGTCTGTTCTACCCGGCGCAGCTCGGCCGGTTCATCGTCCAGTATGGCGACACGCATGGAATGCGATTCCTTGATCTCGAGAGTAACGGACATCTTCAGGTGGCAAAGAAACGCAGCCGCTGGCTGATTCGTTGTCATTGACCTGTCGCTGGCTGCGACAATACCGGCTCGCGGCACAGAGGGAAAGGCAGCAGCTCGTCACCCATCGAGTCCCGTTATAGTCATGGGCTTTGCAAGCCCGTAAAGAAATCCCCAGTCCTTGAGGTTGGCCAGGAGGCCTATGAGTAACCAGCGTCGCCGTGAAAGTCGTGAGCCAACCCAGGTCCAGCAGTTGTTTCGTCAGTTGGTGCGGGAGTGGTTGTGGATAAGTTTGTTGCTGTTGCCGCTGACGGCCTTGCTGTCATTGAGCAGCCAATCGACGGGTAACCATCCAGGCGCTGTGTTGTTGTCGGTGTGTCTGGTGGCCTGTGTATTGGGCCTGTTGCTGTTGCGCCCGCGCCTGGCCCTGTGGACAACAGTGGGCGGCATGAGCCTGGCCCTGTTGATCAGTGCCGTGCTGGGCGCGCGAGGCTGGTGGTGGTCGCCCATGGCAAGTGTGCTGGGCATCATGTTCGGCTACCTGATCTGGAATTGGCGGCGCCTGAGCGTGGTGCTGGCCTATTTCGGCTGGGAGCTGGCCCGCCTGGACGCGGAACCCAAGGTCTTCCCGGAACGTCGCCGCGCCTCCTACACCGGCAGCGACCGCTTGCAGGGCCAGATCATGGCCCTGGAACAAGCCATGAGTCGCACCCGCGACACCCGGCGCTTCATTGCCGACGGCCTGGAATACCTGCCGGTGGCGACCATGATCAGTGATCCCCAGGGCAAACTGTTGCTTGGCAATCGCAAGGCGCGCGAACTGTTCGGCCATGGCCTGGCGGGCGGCGACGTGCTGGAGCATCTCGGGCAATTGGGTTATCCAGGGTTGGAGCATGGGGCGCATCATCGGTTATCCACATTGCCCTTGGTGGAGTTTCGCGACATTCGCGAGCGCAGCTTGCGTCTGGAACGGGCGGCGTTATTGCCGGTTGATGGCGATGCGCCGATTGGCTGGTTGTTGAGCCTCACGGACCTGAGTGCCGAACGTGAGGCTGAAGAACAGCGCAGCGTCATGCTGCGTTTCCTCTCCCATGATTTGCGCGCCCCGCACTCGGCGATCCTTGCATTGCTCGATGTGCAGCGGCATCAGGTCGGTGGGGATAATCCGCTGTTCGACCAGATCGAGCGCCAGGTACGTCGCGCCCTGGACCTGACCGAGGGCTTCGTGCAATTGGCCAAGGCCGAATCCGAGGCGTATCAATTCCAGCCGACGCTGTTCGCCATGCTGGTGCTGGATGTGCTCGACCAGGCGCTGCCCATCGCCCAGGCAAAACGCATCCAGTTGATTCATGAAATAGAGGATGAAGGGGCGATGCTGAGGGCGGATCAACCGTTGCTGACCCGTGCCCTGTTCAATCTGCTGGAAAACGCCATCAAGTACAGTGCGCCCGACGCCTGCATTTCGCTGCAGGTTCATTGCACCCCGGGCTGGTTGATCTGCAATGTCGCCGACCAGGGCAAAGGCATCAGCGCCGAAGAACTACCCGACCTGTTCAGTCAGTACCGACGGTTTTCCTCGGCTCACGGGGTCGATGGAATTGGCTTGGGGCTGTCGATGGTCAAGGCCGTGGTTGACCATCACGAGGGGAAAATCGAGTGCCGTAGCGTGGTGGGTAAAGGCACGACGTTCAGCCTGCGTTTCCCGTTATTGGAAGATTGAAAAGATCGCAGCCTTAGGCTGTAGGAGCTGCCGAAGGCTGCGATCTTTTGATCTTTCGCTTGAGACTCAATTTGTCTGGGGAAAGATCGCAGCCTCGTTGCACTCGACAGCTCCTACACAGCTCCTACACAACCCGGCGGGACAATCTCTGGCCATGATCCGCCGTCACTTTCTGACCGGGACCCTGGGCAAGAACTTGGCCTTCTCCCCTCGCTGTACTTTGGCCACCTTCGTCCTGATGGACTTGATCGGCTCGTCACCGAAGTCCGCATGATAGGCCGACTGGCCGCACTGCAACCCTTCATTGATCGGATACGCGGCAGTGTTCTCCTCGCTGTACGGTGCTCCCATTGCCTTTCCCCTTTCATCGAGGCCCATACCGGCAACAACCGGTTGCCTGACAATATCGACCTTCACGACAATGAGACTAGTCGGTCATCAACAGACTGTTGATTCAACAACGCCCTTGGCCGACGAATGGAACTCACTGTTTCAAAAAGGAAACACTCATTCAGCCCCCAGTATCGCCCGGTTTAGAACCCGGGAAACCTGATCGGCCGAATAGGGTTTTGACAAGAATTCAAAGCCCTCATGGCCGCTGTGGGCCAACTCTTCGCTGTAACCAGAGGTCAGCACCACCGGCAAATCCGGGCGCCGCTGACGCAGTTCCCTGGCCAGGGCAATGCCGCTGATGCCGGGCATCACCACGTCAGAAAATATCGCGTCGAATGCCATCGCATCCGGGCCGACCATTTCCAGCGCTTCTTCGGCGTTGGTCGCCCAGGCGGTTTCGTAGCCCAGGTCCTGGAGGATCTGGTTGGCAAAACGCCCCACCTCCAGGTTGTCTTCCACGATCAACACCCGACGCTTGCCCTTTTCCGGCAGCAGATGCGGGTGTTCTTCCGGGACAGGCTCGTGGTTTTTCTCGGGCGCCACCTCCGGCAGGTACAAGGTGAACACCGTGCCCTCGCCCACCACGGTCGAAACATCGACGTTGCCACCGGACTGCTTGGCAAAGCCAAACACCTGGGACAAGCCCAGCCCCGTGCCCTTGCCCACTTCCTTGGTGGTGAAGAAGGGTTCGAAGATGTGCTCGAGCACTGGCGAGTCAATACCGGTACCGGTGTCCGCCAGGGTAATGGCAGCAAAGGATTGCCCGGCCCCGGCATGACCACGGATCGGCGGCATGCCACCGCCGCAACTGAGCCGAAGCCACAGCGTGCCCTGGCCATTCATGGCATCCCGGGCATTGAGGGCCATGTTGATCAGCGCGGTCTCGAACTGGCTCAGATCCGCCCGGATGTAACAGGGCCGATCGCACAACTCGACGTGGACCTGGATCCGCGCCCCGGTGACGGTTTGCAGCATGTCCCCCAGGCTCTGCACTTGCTTGCCCACATCGATGACTTGCGGCTTCAACGGCTGGCGCCGGGCAAACGCGAGCAACTGGCTGGTCAACTTGGAGGCGCGCTCAACGGTTTCGGACACCGCCGTCATGTAGCGCTGCCGACGCTCCTCGGACAGGCTGGGCATGCGCAGGAAGTCGACCGAAGAGCGAATGATGGTCAGCAGGTTGTTGAAGTCATGGGCCACGCCGCCGGTGAGCTGGCCGATGGCTTCGAGCTTTTGCGATTGGCGCAGCGCCGCTTCGGTCTGTTTCAAACGCGTGGTGCGCTCCTCGACCCGTTCTTCCAGCGTCGCGTTCAATTCGGCCAGGGCCGCCAGGCCTTCACGCACGGCAGCGTCGGCACGGGCGCGCTCGATGTGGGCCCAGGATCGCTCGGTGACCTCCATCAGCAGCGCCAGGTCGTAGGATGACCAGACCCGCGGCGTTTTATCGTGGATCGCCATCAACGCGGTCAATCGCCCACCCTTGATCAACGGCACGCAGATGGTGGCCGCGATGCCAATGGCCTGGAACGTCGCCGCCTCCTCCGGCGCCAGTTCCTTGAGGTTATCGTTGATCACCAGCGGCTTGCCGGCCCGCAGGTTGGCGACGGCCAGCCGACCGAAATCAGCCAGCCGATAATGCCCAAGGATATGTGGCGAACCTAGCCTGGCCCAATCGCCGCGAATGGTGAAGCCGTCCTCGTCCTCATCCATGTCCGCGTAGGCACAGTTGGACAGGTTCAGGTGCGCCGCCAGGATCCGCGTGGTGGCTGCCATGATGCTCTGCGGGTCGGAGGCGTTCGCCACGGCATTGCCGATAGCATCGAGCACCGCCAGTCGCTGGGTCATGAACACCGTGGACGTGGTCTCGGTGACCGTATCCAGCATGCCCACCACCTTGCCGAACTGGTCACGGATGGGACTGTAGCAGAACGTGAAATAAGCCTGCTCAGGACCGCCGCCGCGCTCGATGACCAGGGGGAAGTTCTCTATATAAGTCGCTTGCCCATCGAAGGCGCCCTGCACGATCGGCCCGATATCGCTCCAGACCTCCTGCCACACCTCATCGAACGGCCGCCCCAGCGCCTCGGGCTTGCTGCCGAGTATCTGCAGGAACGCGTCGTTGTACAGCGTGATCAGGTTCGGCCCCCATACGATGGCCTGGGGAAAATGCGAGGCGAGGCTCAGCGCCACGGTGGTCTTCAATACATCAGGCCAGTGGGCAAGCGGCCCGAGCGGCGTGTCCTCCCAAGGATGGCGGCGAACCCGCTCAGCCATTTCTCCATAGCTCTGGAGCCAATCTGTCATTGCGTTCGATCCTTCTGAGCCGCCAATACCAACGAGGGGGAAAAGCTTGTGACCCCAAGCAGGACCGTATTATCCCGTGTGGGGTGGGAATGCGCGATGGGATTGTGGGATGCGTCGGGGGGCAAATGGGGGATGAAAGGCGAAAATGGGGGGTGGGGCTACAGAAAGGTCCTACATATCGTTGGGAATTGGCCTGCCTATCCATCTATTGCGTCGTTTTTGTGGGGGCGTCTATAGTTTTGCCGTCGCCCAGATGGCGACCCGCAGTGGGCAAAACTATCCAGTGGAGCTTACTTATGAACCGATACATGGGCCTTACCAGCAACGCCGACGACCAACCCCTCTACGTCGATACCACCGCCCCGCTACACATCCTGCTCGACTCAGCCGCCTACCGAATCCGCGCCGCCACCCAATTCCTGGAAAACTTGGCGATGCGTGATGAACAGACGATCGACCCCGCGACCTTGCAAGATCTGGCGCAGCTTTGCTGCATCCCACTGCGTGATGGGTGCGACGTGATAGATGTGATTGCACGACGATTGGATGCTGCACCGGCAAGTTCCACGTTATAAGCCCGACGCTGTGGCGAAAGCGTGAACTAATCAAACCCCATCACCTGCAAACACTGAACCTGTGGCGAGGGGATTTATCCCCGTTGGGCTGCGCAGCAGCCCCAAAAAAAGCGCGACCTACCTGGCACACTACGGTGGCTGAGTTCAGGGCTGCTTCGCAGCCCAACGGGGATAAATCCCCTCGCCACGGGTCCATCGTTTTTCTTGCGGGAGTAGCATTACGGTAGTCCCACTTCTGGTTTGCATACTAGCCTTCCAAATGCCCGCACAAGGACGTGGAGAAACCCATGCCTGACCGCAAACAACTCCACCAAGACGGCTACGCCCTGCTCCGTCAAGCCATCCCGACCGAGTGGCTGGCCGACCTTCGTGCCGTGTTCGATGCGGGCGTGAAACCGTCGGACCAATGGCCAGTGCCTCGCGGCATGGACTGGCGCTATTCGATGTTGGACGATGATTCGAAGATTCAGGCCGTATGTCGTCTACCCCAGCTACTGTCGGTGGCAGGTGAGTTGATCGGCGAGCGATTCTTCCTCTCCCAAGTGGAAGGCCGCGAGCCCCTTGCCGGAGGCGGCCACCAACAACTGCACCGCGACTTGTCAGCCAAACGGCCAGGCGACATCGCCATCGCCCTGGCGTTTTTCGACGATTACGGCCCCGAGAACGGCGCGACACGGATCGTCCCCGGCAGCCATCGACCTGAGCCGGGCGCCCCACTCTTCGACTTCAATGACGAGTCACGCGCCGTACAGCTTTCAGGCTCTGCCGGTGACATCCTGGTGTTCGATGTCGATCTGGTGCACGCGGGCAGCCTGAACGTGATCGGCGCACGCCGTCGTTCCATTCTGATCAGCTATTTCTCGGAGTCGCTCTACGCGTCACACCTGGAAACCGTGGCGCTGCGCAATATTCGTATGGACACCCGCGACCGATTCGCCCCTTCGGAGTTTGCTTTCGGGGGCTAGGTTTTTGGTCGATAAAATTGTGCGCAGCGGTTCGAATCTGAGCTTTAATGCCCGTGCTTATCGACAACCCCATTCGTCTAATCAAGGAAGAAACGACATTGAAAACAGCTTTCGGCGCCCTGTTGTTGGCCTGCCTGACGACCACCGCATTTGCTGACGAAAACCCCGTCGGTTTCCAAACTTCCACCCTGCCGGATCCGCACAATGGCCGCGCACTGGAGATGGTCGTTTGGTACCCCAGCGCAACGACCGAAACCCCACAACTGATCGCCGATAACGCGGTGTTTGTCGGCGCCGCTGCCGTGCGTAACGCGCCGCCCGCTGCCGGCGAACATCCATTGGTGGTGCTCTCCCACGGCTACCGGGGCAACTGGAGCAACCAGATCTGGCTGGCCAGTTCGTTGGCCCAGAAGGGTTACATCGTCGCCGCCATCAACCACCCCGGCAGCACCACCCATGACCGCAGCCCGCAAGCAGCGGCGCAGTTATGGCAGCGGCCCGTTGACCTGCGCCGAGCCATCGATGCAGTCACAACCCGACCTGAAAAATTTGGCCGGGTCGCCAATGGCCGAATTGCAGCCGTGGGCCATTCACTCGGCGGCTGGACCGCCCTGGAAATCGCCGGCGCTCGCTTCGACCCAGAGCGCTTCGCCCAAGACTGCAAAGCCCATTCGCAGTTAGGCAGTTGCACCGTCTACGAACAGATGAACCCCGCCAGCACCGCTGAATCAAAGGCCGAACTGGCCGCCGATTGGCGCGATAAACGCGTCACGGCGGTGGTGACATTGGACCTGGGCCTTTCACGGGGCATGACCGATAAAAGCTTGGCCGCGCTGCCTGTCCCCGCCCTGGTGATCTCGGCTGGCGTACCGTCGCGAGAGCTTCCCGCCGAGTTGGAGTCTGCCAACCTGGCCAAGCGCCTGCCCTCGACGACAAGCCGCTATGTCGAGATCAAAGACGCAAGCCATTTCAGCTTCATGTCGATGTGCAAACCTGGTGCGCAGAAGATCCTCGAAGAGCACGTGCCGGGGGATGGCATTATTTGCCGAGATGGAGATGGCAGTCGTGCTCGCGGGGTGATTCAGCAGCAAGTTGCATCGCTGATAGCGGAGTTTCTGGCGCAATCACCTGCAGACAAAAAAGGCAGTTTGTAACCGATGGTACTGACTCGCTGCGGCTTAACGAAAATGCCGTGGTAGGCATTTGGCATTCATGGAGGATTCTGACTGATGGCACGCGTGGGTTTGATACTGACACCCGGTTTTGCGGACTGGGAATATGCTTTCATCGCTGGAACTGCGTCCCCTTTTTACGGGATCGACGTCAGGTTTTTCGCGCCTGCTGCGGGGCAGTTCCGCTCACAGGGTGGATTGGCCGTAACGGTTGATAGCGGTTTGCAAGAATGCCTGGAGTGGAAACCGGACGTTGTCGTCGTCATTGGTGGAATGGTCTGGGAACGTGCAGAGGCACCCGATATTGGCGATTTCCTTCAGGCGAGTCGATCACGTGGAGCGACAATTGCCGGTATCTGCGGAGGAACGCTGGCACTGGCCAGGGCCGGGCTTCTCGACACGGTTCCTCATACCTCGAACAGCGCCGACTTCTTGCAAAAGAATGCCGTGGGTTATGAAGGCAATGAGTTTTATCGAAGCAGCCCAGTAGCTGTGGTTGCGGACCGCATCATCACTGCTCCAGGCCCTGCCCCCGTGAGCTTCACCTGCGCAGTGTTCGAAGGTGCCGGGTTATCTTCAGAGATCATTGCTCAGTTCAGGTCGATGTTGGCAGCGGAACATGGGTAAGCGCTTCGCCCTACATGAGCGTCTGTCAAAGTCACGTGCCCGACCCGGCCGGATTTGTTTTATGGAAGTAAAAGCAAATCCCCCTTCTCCATCCCTTTTCCCACAGGCGCGCTCGGCACATTAAGTCCGACTTTCACACGGTCCAGCGCCACGATTGTCTTGAACCAGGTCACGTTGGAATTTTCGGCAAACAATCGCCGCGCCAACGCCTGGTATTCGTTCATGCTGGCAACGGTTAATACCAGGACGAAATCCACTTCGCCGGTGACGTAGTAGCACTGCTGAACTTCGGGCACCGCGAAGTGTGCCTTCATCGCCTCCAGTGCCTCGATGCTGGTGCGCTCTGCCATCACTTCCACAATGATCGTGATCGGCCGTCCTACGGCGGTGGGATCCACGATGGCTACGTTGCCCGTGATGACGCCCCCCGCTTCCATCCGCTTGATGCGGCGCTGAACGGCGGCCGTGGAAAGATTGACCTGCTCGGCCATGAGGCGCAGCGGCATGGTGTTGTCGCGCTGGACGAGGTCCAGGATGGCACGGTCGAATTTGTCCAACGATTCAAGTGCTGCGTCGTTTTTGGCCATGGTAAACCCGTGAGAAATTTTCTCGAAAACTAACAGAAAACCGCACCCCTTTATCTAGCCAAGAGAAATATTATCTTGCCAGCAGTCTGCGTACGCAGCCTTAGTCGCAACACACACAGGATATTATTGGCATGCTCGCACTGTTCCATCTTTCCCCAGTCCTGTTGGTTACAGCCATGCTCGTCGGGCTGCGCCGGCCACCCATGCACGCCGCCATTGCAGGCACTGCATTAGTCTTGGTGCTCTGGCTCGCCGGCGCTGCCGACGCGTGGCGCCTGGGCAGTATGGTGGCCGCCGCCCAAGATACGGCCGTGCTGTTTGCAAGTACGGCTTTCGTGATCGTTCCAGGCCTGGTCTTCGTGATTTTTATCGAGCGCATGGGCGTGAACCTGGCGCTTAGCCAATGGGTGCGGTCGCTGGGGCTTGGACGCGGCGATCAAGTCGTGTTTATCGTTCTTGGACTGGCACCGTTGCTCGAAGCGATGACCGGCTTCGGCGTGTCGTTGATCGCCACGGTGCCCCTGCTGCTCAGTCTCTTCGAACGTCGGGTCGCGCTACGAATAGCACTGACCGGCATGGCAATCATGCCCTGGGGAACGCTGGGCCTGGCATCGGTCATTGGTGCTTCGTTGGTTCACCTGGACGCCCCCGCGCTGGCATCGACCTCGGCACTGACCAGCGCACCGGTTTTTTTGGCCCTCAGTGCAATCGCGCTATTTCTTGCAGGCGTTCGTGACTCGCGGGAATGGAGGGCGTTGGGCGCTTTCTGGCTGCTGTTTGTAAGCGTGCTTTACAGTGCCAGTCGCTGGCTGGGCCCCGAAGTGGCCGGCGTGGCCGCGGGCCTGGTGACGGCCGCAGCGGTACTCTCTGCTGGGCTGTGGCGCCTGCACCGCAACGACAGCGAGCGCGGTACGGTGCAATGGCCGCGTCAGGCATGGCCGTATCTGGTACTGATTGTCTGCATTGTCGCGTTGAAGATGGTGTGGGCGATCACCTCTTGGCAGGATCACTGGGTTGTACAGGGCGCCCAGGTCACCTGGAAGCCACTCGCCTCACCCGGCCTGGCACTGGTTCTGGTGCTGATCGGGCTAGGGTTTCACACACGCCACACCCAACACCAGACAGCACTCGACGTCAGCATGCCTGCTGCGTTGGTGGCGCGGGCGAAGCGGCCACTGTTGACCATTTTCTTCTTCCTCGCGATGTCGCAGATGATGGTGAAGGCCGGCTTCCTCGCGGGTCTGATGCAACTGCTGGCGGGCCTGTCGCCCGCCGCCGCGACGTCGCTGGTGGCCCTGTTTGGCGCGCTGTCAGGCTACATGACCGGATCGAATGTTGGCGGCAACGCGATCTTCATGCCGGCCATCGCGATATTGCCCGAATCCTCTCGCCTGTTGCTGGCTGCCGTCCAGAACAGCTCGGCAGGGCATGCTGCGCTGGGCTCGCTGTCGGTTGTCATGCTGATCCTGGGACTTGCCAAGACCCAGGCCAAGGAGGAAGGCGAACTGGTAAGGTTTGGCTTCACGCTGGTCTGTCTCAATACCGCGTTAGTCGCGTTGGGCGCGGCGTTGCTGAGTGGATGGTTTGAATAGCGGGGTATTGGCAGATGGGCGCCCCAATGAGCAACGTGCGACTTAGCGACTGCAATGACCACCATGAGTCGGGTTGCAGCCCTTCTTCACTTTTTCTTTTTTGAAGCGCAGGAGAAACGATGACGGGTTCGCCAGCAGAGAACGGTCAATTCCCGGCCAGCCCACAGGGCGACCTAGACGCAGCTGACGTCACGGGTTTCGACGCCTGGGCTCGCGTCTGGGCGGAGCTTGGCGTCGGATGCGCGTCACGAGAAACGTACGAAAAACTCATTCGACACTACTGCGAGCCGCACCGCGCCTACCACAACCTCCAGCACCTGAAGGAATGCCTTCAAGCGCGCCGATTCGTCAACGCGGCCTGCCAGGCTCCCGCAGAAGTCGACCTCGCGCTGTGGTTCCATGACGTGATCTACGACCCCCTTCGCAGCGACAACGAGCTGCGCAGTGCGCAATGGTTGGACGACGTGGCACGTGATAGCGGCCTGGGCGATGAAACACGACGCAGGCTTTACGATCTGGTGATGGTGACGCGACACGACGGCGCGCCGGCGTCGGCAGACGAAGCGGTGTTGGTGGACACAGACCTGGCGATCCTTGGAGCGTCGTTCGAACGGTTCGAGGAATACGACCAACAAATTCGCCGCGAGTACCAATTTGTACCTCTGCCTGTGTACCGCCAAAAGCGGCGCCAGGTCCTGGAGGGATTCCTGGCGCGCGGGCGGATCTATACGACCGCAGCGTACTTCGACGCATTCGAGCAGCAGGCACGCGCAAATCTTGCACGCGCCATCGGCCGTCTCGACTGAGGACTGGATTCAAGCGGCGAAGGGATAACTTACTCCCCTGACTGCACTCGCTTCATGGCTTCGAGAAGCGGGCCCTCAAAGTACTCGCCCCCCATCTCGTTCCTGCTCTTTTCAGCGTGTTCTAGATCGATGGTGACTCAGACATCTCCACCAGCAGTTGCCCAAATGCATTGGCCGCTGGGGTCTTTCCTGTGACACTCCATATCAGTCTGAAATCAGCCTCCAGCAGCGGCGGCAGGCCATGTTGACCGTCAATCACCACCATGCCGGGCTCTAGATCTCCTAGCGGTAGAGCGGTGACGGCAAGCCCCGCCAATACCGCCGCCCGCAGTCCTTGTTGACTTGGAGAGGTAAAGGCGACCCGCCAATCCACGGTGGAACGCTCCAATGCTTCTACGGCCACCTGGCGGTGCACGCAGGGCGCTGGTGCGAACGCCAGCGGCAAAGGGCAATCGCCGGTAAAGTCGAAACTCTGCGCCGCGGCCCAGACAAACCGGGTTTCGCGCAGCACGGTACCGCCAACCTGACTGCCCGGCAATGCCATGACCACGGCCAGATCGAGCCCATCGGCCTCGACCAGCGCGCGCAGGTCGAGGTAAGTGCCGACGGTTACATCAAGACGTACGGCGGGAAATTGTCTGGCGAACCGAGTCAGTAACGGCGGCAGGCCATCGCCGATAAAATTTTCTGGCACACCGAAGCGCACGGCCCCGGATACCGATGACGCTTCGAAACGCCGGGAGAGGGCGTCTTGCGCTCTGAGGACGTGTTCGGCATGGCGCAGAAAATCTTCGCCATCTTCTGTCAGCATCAAACGTCGGGTGGTGCGCACCAGTAGCGCGGTACCGGCCTGTTCTTCCAAACGCCGGATCTGATGACTGATCGCTGACTGGCTCAAATGCAACCGCTCTGCGGCACGAGTGAAACTACCGGTCTCCTTGATCGCGACAAAAGCACGCAACAGAGCTGGGTCGAAGTCCATTTAGTCCACTCATGATGAATATTAATGAAACTTACGAAATTAAATCATTTCTGTCATTTTTTAATTGCTTCCAGAATGCCGCCGGTCACTTGGAGTTATGCCTGGTGACGCTGGTGAGGCGACCGCACCAACGCCCCTCAGGGCGGTCTTGCCAGTGCCCATCAACTTGATCTGGAAGATCACGATGCAGTTCTCTTCTTCGCGAAAAGATGTTTTCACCATAGCCGCCGTTTGCCTGGCCGCGCTGATGTTCGGCCTGGAAATCTCGAGCGTGCCGGCAATCCTGCCCGCTCTTGAATCGGTTCTGCGCAGCGATTTCAAAGATATGCAGTGGATCATGAATGCCTACACCATCGCCTGCACCACGGTGCTGATGGCCACCGGCACACTGGCGGATCGGTATGGGCGCAAGCGAGTGTTTGTCATTAGCCTGGTGCTTTTCGGCATGACCTCTCTGGCCTGTGGATGGGCTCAAAGCGCCAGCGTGTTGATCGCCAGCCGATTCCTGCAAGGTATGTCCGGTGGTGCCATGCTGATCTGTCAGGTGGCAGTGCTGTCTCACCGATTCCAGTCGGGAGCTGCGCGCGGCAAAGCGTTCAGTGCCTGGGGGATCGTCTTCGGCATTGGCTTGGGGTTCGGTCCGATTATCGGCGCAGGTATTGTGGCGTTGTCGAGTTGGGAATGGGTGTTCCTGGTGCATGCGCCCATTGCTGTGCTCGCGCTGGTGCTGGTGATCGCTGGTGTCGATGAATCACGGGATCCGCAGCGTCGCAGGCTGGATGTGTTGGGCATTATTTCGCTGTCGCTGGCAGTGTTGGGCCTTTCCTGGTTCATCACTCAGGGAGCGGGGACGGGTTTCTCCAGCGGTTCGGCCATCGCCAGCCTGGTTGTGGCAATGGTCAGCTTCATCGTCTTTGTCGTCGCGCAGCGACGCTATGCCGATCCCATGTTCGACTTCTCGGTATTGCGTATCCGTCGCTTCTCGGGTGCCTTGCTAGGGTCGGCGGGCATGAACTTCAGCTTCTGGCCATTCATGATCTACCTGCCTCTGTACTTTCAAAACAGCCTGGGCTACGCCAGTGTCGGCACCGGTCTGGCACTGCTGGCCTATACGCTGCCGACGCTGGTTATCCCCCCGTTAGGCGAACGGCTGGCGCTGCGCTATCGACCTGACGTGGTGATTCCCGCAGGCTTGTTCACCATCGGTCTGGGGTTCCTGCTGATGAAATGGGGTAGCAGTGTCACGCATGCCAGCTGGCTGACAATGCTTCCAGGCTGCCTGATCGCCGGGATCGGACTGGGGCTGACCAACACGCCTGTGACCAATACCACCACCGGATCGGTGCCCAGTGAGCGTGCAGGCATGGCATCGGGCATCGATATCAGCGCTCGTATGATCAGTCTTGCAATCAATATCGCGCTGATGGGATTCATCCTGGTGGAAGGCATTCTGTCTTCCCTGCGCAACCAGTTATCTGGCTCGCCCGATGAGGTGCAACTGAGGTTGCTGGCGGAGAGTATTTCAGCTGGCAACTCTACCGTGTTGGCGCAGGCTGGCCAGGGGACTACGATCCCGGTCGATGTCGCCAACGCAGCTTTGGCCCATGGGTTTGGCTGGGTGATGCTGTATGGCGGTATTGCCGCGTGGGTGCTGGTGGCGGCGAGTTGCCTGGTCTTTCGTTCGGGCAAAGCCGTTCATACTCAGCAGTGACTGTAATCCTACACCAGGACAATACGTTTCAGCTTGGCGTTCAGTGCGGCGAACGCCGCTTCGGTACTGGCCTTGTGGTTGGTGATGAGCACGTCGATGCGTTCTGGCGGGCAGAAAGCGACGCGGCTCTCCACGCCAATCTTGCTGTAATCGGCGAGGATGACTACGCCTTCGGCATTGTCGGCCATGGCGCGCGCCACTTCGGCTTCGCGGTGGTCGTAGTTGCTGGCACCGCGCTGGGCGTCGATGCCGACCGGCGACAACAGCGCCAGGTCGGCCCGATAGCGGGCAATTTCCGCCACCGTGGTGCTGCCGACCGTCGCCGGCGCACGATCGTCGAGTGAACCGCCCAGTACGAGCACCTCGTTGTGCCGACCGCCCGACGCGGCGGGGTTGCGCAGTTGCAGTGCCACGTTGAACGAGTTGGTGATCACGGTCAGCCCTCCCAGCTTGGCTAACTCTTCGGCAAGGATGACGGTGGTGGTGCCTGCGTCGATGAACACTGTCTGCCCATGTGACAGCAGACTGACCGCGGCGCGCGCGAGGTCACGCTTGAACTTGACGTTGCTTTGCGCCCGCTCGGCGATGGGCGCTTCGTCCTCAACGCGGATGGCGCCGCCGTGTATCCGCTTCAACTCTCCCTGTTCTTCCAGAGCGACCAGGTCGCGCCGCACTGTCTCGCGAGAAACATTCAGGTCCGTGACGATGCGGTCGGTGGTGACGCGCTGCAAGGTCGATAGCAGTGCGCGGATCCGCTGGTAACGCTCTTCTTGCCACATACCGTGTGTCCCTGCTGTTCGAGCACGCATTGTGGAGGGGCGTCAGTCGCTGTCAAGTTTGGCGCGGCCCCAGGATCATTGAGCTGACACGGTCTGCGCGGCACATTTGTGCAATGTTGAGGCAATATTGTTTTTTTGTGTATTTGGAGCTAGCCTCGTGGCCGGACGGGCTTTTCCCCTCGTCCGTATTTCGAAACACGCTTTCGCCATCGCCTCGGTTGCAACCTCTCGTCTAGAAGTAGGAGCTATGCCATGCAGCGTCGCCAGTTTCTGAACACCCTCGCCACCGTTTCCATCGTCTCTCCGCTGTTGTTGTCATCCCGCATAACGCAAGCCGCCACGCCTGCGACCACACCGAGTGCACTGGACCCAGCGCGCTGGTCGCCGCTTAACCAAAAGCGTCTGCAAGCAGTGATCGATCAGCACGGCGTCAAAAGCGCGTCCTACCGTCCTGACCAGCGCCCATACGCGGTGTTCGACTGGGACAACACCTGCATCATGAACGACTGTGAAGAAGCGCTGCTGGTCTACCAGATCAATCATTTGCAGTACAAGCTGACACCTGATGAGTTCGCTGCTGTGGTGCGTCAGGACGTGCCGAACGGCGCGTTCATGAAGGACTACACCACGGTGGACGGCAAGCCGGTCAAGATGGAAGACATCGCCAGCGATGTGGAAGCGGATTACCGCTGGTTGCACGCCAACTACAAGGGGCTCGCTGGCGACAAGAGCCTGGAGGAGATCCAGACCAGCGAGCAGCACAAGGATTTTCTCGCCAAGCTCTACTTCATGTACGACGCGATCTGCGAAAGTTACCCGGTGGAGATCGGCTACAAGTGGATTCTGTATTTCTACAAGAACATGACCACGGCTGAGTTGCAGGCGATGGCCGAGGCTTCCAACAACTACGCCATCGGCGACGCGCTGCGCAAGGTCAAGTACGAGAGTTCGCGCACATTACCGGGCCGGGCCGGGGTGGTGGCCGCTACCCACTTCCATGGCATTCGTATCCATGAGGAGATTCGTGGCCTGATGCACACGCTGCGCGCCAACGGCATCGACGTCTATATCAGCACCGCCTCGATCGACGATGTGGTACGCGTGTTCGCGGGCAATCCTCATTACGGATACGGCGTGCCGCCTGAGAACGTGATCGGCCTGCGCATGGCGATGGAAGACGGCAAGTACACCACTCGTTATCAGCCAGGCTGGCATTTCAATTACGGTCCGGGCAAGACCGTCGGCATCAAGAACGTGCTGGTTAAACAGAAAGGCTATGGCCCGGTGTTGGTGGCTGGCGACAGCGATGGCGATGCCTGGATGCTGCGCGACTTCAACGATACGGCGGTGGGGGTGATCGTCAACCGCATGAAGAAGGGCGAGATCGGCGCCGACAGCCAGCAGGCCGCGACCCAACTGGGTAAGCCGGACGCCCGCTTCGTCCTGCAGGGGCGCGACGAGCACACCGGCCTGATGATTCCAGACGAGAAATCGCTCAAATACGGTAAAGACGAGCTTAAGCTGCTGGCTTGACGGCACTGGCTCGCGGGTGGCCGGCGGCCATCCGCGAGCAGCAGTGCAACTCGCCTTGTATCTGCGGGAATGATGATTCTGCGTCGGAAAATCGCTTCCACTGCCGGCCCGAGAGAGTCTGTAAGCAGGACACTACCTTGGGGCTGGCACACTCGTCCCGTCTCGCACCTGCATCAGCGCAAACCCCAGCAGATTCAAGCCTTTCCACAGATTCGGATTGTTCGCATCCGCGTTGTCCTGTGCGAGCCCTATACCCCAGATGTTATCAACCGGGCTGGCTTCGACAATAACGCTCGAACCGGTTTGTAGAAGGTATTCGTTCAACTGCGGATTCTGAGAGAACTTGGCCTGGTTCGCTCGAACGACGATGTCGTATCGGTGTTGCAGCCAAACCTTATCATTGAAGCCGCGCACGTTGCGGCCAAGTGCTTTGGCGGCATTAGGAGTAGGAGCGTGGAGCACCTGCGCACGATTTTCCTGATCGTCGAACAAGGCCGCTTTCTCGGCCATCATGAAGTGTTCGGCTGTCGGGTAATGTTGCCCCTCGACAATGAACCCGGCCTCGAACCATTGGCTGAAGCACGAAGCCGTAACGGCAATTTTGCTGCGCTGGTGCCCCCAGAAAAACGTAAACGTCAGATGTTCTCCAGAGTTGAAACGGGCGCACAGTTCTTTCACATGTTCAGAGTCGTTCAATGAGATGTCCTTGCTGACTGAAGATCGAAGTTACAGCTACTGTGCTGACCAAGGCCGCTTCGTGTCTATAGCGCCCACTTGCATCGCTCATAGCTTACGAAATGGTGGCGACGGCTTGGGAAGTAGAGGTAAACAGCCTCCAGGGGACAAGACCGGAATTCATCCACCCAATCAGCCTTCAAATCAACCGATCCACAACCCTCGCATTCCACAATTCCCGATACCGCTCCCGCCACCCCGGACTTCCCTTATCCAACCACTCCAACGTCGCCTCAATACTCTCAGGGCTGATCATGAAGTGATTGATATGCTCCTCGATCCGCTCTTGCGATAAATGCAGCGAATCCAGATAGCCATTGAAAGAATCCGCCAACACCACGTACTCATCGCCCTGCTGACGGCGACCGGTCCAGGCAGGCAAGCCCGCGACCATCGCCGCCACGTCCTGGCGCCCTTCCCGCAGGTCCAGCAGCAAGATGCTCGCGCCGCCGTCGCGACCGATCGGCAGTAATCCCGTTGCGGGGAAGCCGGGCTGGGCCCGCAGTTGCTCCAGTTCGAAGGGGTTGGATTCATACTCTTTGTCCGGGTCCAGCCCGTACAGCGAAAAACTAAGCAGTTCCTCGTCGCCATTGGCCAGGGTCGCCAGCACATCGTATTCCACGTAGGCGCCGTTGCAGGTCTTGAGGAATTGGCGATAGTCGTCCGGCAAGCGGGCATCCAGGCTGGCTTCCAGTTGCGTGATGGCACGCTCGGCGGCGCCTTCACGGGTGTCTTCGAGGATGAGTCCGCGGTAGTCAGTCATTGATGTCTCGAAAAGGTATTGGGTCCTGAAGGTTTTGAAACACGCCGCGCCGCACAATCAGTCCGACACGTCGATAACAAGTGCTCCGCTCACGCGCTGGCCAGATGTCTCTCGATCTGCCTCGCCGCCTCATCTGCGTGAGTAAAGCCCAGGCTGTGATCGGCTCCAGGGAAAACGTGCAGTTCAGCGCGGGGCAACAGTTGGGCAAGGTACTGGCCGACGCGAACGGGGCTGATCGGATCAGCGTCGCCCCAGAGCAGCAGGACCGGCATGCGCAGCGCGACCAGGCGGGACGTGAGGTCGGTGCGGTCGTCGAGAAACCAACTCGGCAGCGTCGAGTTGGCCGCCGCAAAATCCGGGCGCCAGTCCTGCGCGCCCAGCGCCGACATGTCCACCCCGCCCGAGGTGACAGTCAGCACGAGGTGGGTGATCAGCTCAGGGCGTTCAAGTGCTGCGAGCACAGCGACGATACCGCCCATGGATTGCGCCACCAGCGCTGTGGGTCGGTCGATCTCGGCCTGCACACGCGCCACCAGGTCACTCATGCCGGTCACGTCAGGCACGGGCGGCGTGTCTCCAAAACCGGGCCAGCCTATGTGTACTTGCTGCGCCGGGTGGGCCAAGCGCTCGGCGACCGGATGCCAGAACTGGGTGTTGCCTGAGGCGCCGGGCAGGAAGATGAGTTTGGCGGGGGATGCGGTCACGGGTTCGTCCTTGAAGATGGGATTGAAAGAGTCAGCAGGAGGCCGCCAGGTTCGATGACCGGCTCCAGCCTCACACCACACTCGCCCGATGCAGGCTGCTCATATGCCCAACACCCGCCACCTGCAAACGACTCACCAGATCCTCCCGCGCCGCTCGCCCTCCCGAACGCACGTATTCCAGCTCCGCCGCCGTAATCAATACCACCGGCACCAATCTGACCGGAGACAAGGGCATGTCATCCAGTTGGGTAGGAAAATCCGGTGTCGGCGCGCCGAGCAGAACGCCGGTGGAGTCGTCATCGGTCACGAAGAGTTTGGGCAGTTGATCGCTCATGTGATGCGATTGGCTGAGCCCGGGCAGTTCAAGGGATAGCGTCCCGTATTGGTCGAGTTGGTGGGTGATGCCGCCAGCGTCGGCCACGGTTTTGGCGACGTGCTCCAGCAGCTCGAAGGCCCAGCTGCCTTTGAAAGGATCGACCTCCCCCACGGGGCCATAGGCGTGCTCGGGGATATCCGCGGTTTCGACGAACAATTCCATCTCGAAGCCGTTGCCCATGCCTTCCGCATCATCGAATGGATCGGACAGGCCTTCAGTGGCGAGAATGATCGTGTCGCCACGGCGAACCACACGGTAGGCCTGGCGGGTCGAAGGCCAGTACGGGCCGCCGGAAAAGGTCGGGCTGATCAGATAGGCCAGGACATCCCGCTCGACCGTGCCGACAGCGCTCCAATGACGATCCAGGCACGCTGCGCCGGCTTCCCGGACGGCCAGATTGGCGGCTTCAGCCTCGGTCAGGTCGCCAAGCTCGTGGGATTGCGGCGCGGGCTGGTCGTCTTGGGTTTCAGGAGTTTTCGATGAACCGAAGAGCTTCTTGAAGAAATTCATGGGCGTTCCTTGCTGGTTTTTCGCTGAGCCTCACCTGTGTCAGCTCTCGCTGATCCGATGGCAGGCGTTGGGCGCATTGTGGCGTGTTGGCGTTGATATGAAAACGCGGGCAGGTACTTGCGGGCAGTTTCGACGAAAGGCGTGACAATCAGGCTATACACCGTCAGGTAACGCTGGTGGTCCTGTTCTCCGGTGCCGAAACGCAAGTGCTCGGGCTGCGAGCGGGTGACATAGAGCGTGCCGAACATCCAGTCCCACAGCGACAGGTTGACGCCAAAATTGCGGTTGAAATGACGCGGTGCATCGCTGTGGTGGATCTGGTGCTGAGCCGGACTGTTCAGCACATGTTCCAGCACCGGGCCAAAGGACAGCCAGACATGGGTGTGACGCAAGTTGGCCGCCAGGCTATTGAAGATGAACACCAGGTACGTCACGCCGAACAACGTGTAGCGGCTGATCTCACCGCCACAGACATACCAGAAGCCACCTGCGAAGAGGCCCAGGCAGGCGGTGGTGCCAAGCCTCTCGACAATCTTCTCCACAAAATGCACCCGACTCGCGGTGGCCGGCACCAGCACCGGCGCCGAGTGATGCACCTTGTGAAACGCCCAGAGCCAGCGCGAATGAAACGCCCGGTGCGCCCAGTAGTGGACGAAGTCCTTCACCAGGAACACCCCTAGCCCATAGAGCAAGGCGAGCGAAAGATTCTCCCCCAGACGCGGACGCGCGCCCCAGAGGTTGCTGAAAAAAGCCAGGTAATCCCCGGAGCGCAGAATGTACGGATCGACCAGATGAACAATGGGCAACACCAAGGCAATCTTGAGAATCGCCCGGACGAAGTAGTAGCGATAGTCCAGCAGTGCCGAGCGATGCAGATGCACCTGGCTGCCGCCTATGAATTGCCAGAACGAACGAGCGTCAGTCAGGCCGCGGTGTTTTCTGTAGCGGAACAAGCCATAGGCGACGCTGTAGGAAGCGCAGAGAAACAGGATCCCGAGGCGGCCGTTCAGGTTGAAAATGCCGAGGAACTGCTGGGTGACGGGTGCGATTACCCATGCGCTCAGGTGTTGATAGACAAGGGAAAACGCATCCACGAAAGGCCGGTCTCTGTCGAAGGAACGGCATTGTAAATCAGTCGCGTTGGGCTGGGCTTGGGTTTTCAGGCATTTCTGGGGGTGGCCGCTCAAAAAAATCTAGAGGCGGCCCGATCTAACACGACGCATATGGATGAGTGCGGTTCTCCGATTATCTGGAGAAACTCGCTCTTCTATAGCAAAGGGCAAAAAGCCCAGCTTTGGATAAAGCAGCAAGCCTGCCGTATTTTCATTGAAACACGATACCTGCACTTCAGTGGCGTCATAGCGGTCGAACGCCAGGGCCGTCATCGTTTCCACGAGAAAACTGGCAACGCCTTTACCTCGAGCCTCTTGGGCAACGATGACATTGCCGATACAGCAAACCCCGCCTTTTTCGGCCCGATAGAAGTTAGCAAAACCAACGACACGGTTCCCAGCCTCGATGACCGTCGAATCGAATCGTCGAGCGATAGCTTCAGACAAAAGCTGAGCTTCAGTCAGAGGGTATTGAGCTTTCGGGAACATATAGAACAGTTCCCGAGCGTCCTGCGCAAAGCTACAGAGGGTCTTGATGTCATCAGCCATCACTGGCCTGCTTTGCAATTGCATTGGGCGTCCTTGAGATCTATGCACTTGGTGCGCGAAAAGTGATCAGGCTCGCTGGCCGTGGCTCAGGATCATCGAGAAATGATGCAAATCTCCATAGTCCTGTGGCGAGGGAGCAAGCTCCCTCGCCACAGAGTGTGTATCTATTCAAACCATGTTGTAACTTGCTGCCGCCTTCGCGAGCAAGCTCGCTCCCACAGGAGATTGGCGGTGGGTACCCGTTCTGTGAAGCGCAGCCTGAACGCGTTAAAAGCTGCTGCGAGCTAAGAGAAATCCGTAAACTGACTCAAATGAAGATTTTCTTGACGCACTGAATGTCCTGCAGATC
Organism: Pseudomonas sp. CFII68; assembly: GCF_000416195.1. Classification (NCBI taxonomy): domain Bacteria; kingdom Pseudomonadati; phylum Pseudomonadota; class Gammaproteobacteria; order Pseudomonadales; family Pseudomonadaceae; genus Pseudomonas; species Pseudomonas sp. CFII68. The sequence continues at coordinate 207,144 of NZ_ATLN01000125.1, read as the reverse complement.
CCTGCTCCAGGATTGAAACACCTACCGACTCAGCCTTGACTCATCGTCCCCGAAAAACTCGCCTCCACCGGCCCGATAAGAAAGACCGCGCCCACGCCATCCCATTGAACCGTCACGCTTCCACCATCACATTCAACCTCGACGGTGCTGTCCAACAAACCACGACGAATCCCATTAACAACCGCGCCACACGAGCAAGAACCTGAACCCAGAGCAATACCCGCACAGCGTTCCCAGATGCGCAACCGAATATGCGTGCGATCAATGACCTGAACGAAATGAACGTTGGTCTTGAGCGGAAATAACGCGTTGGTTTCAATAGCCGGGGCAATCGTCGCGATATCAACGGTTGCCAGATCATCGACAAAATAGGTGCAGTGCGGATTTCCCATGCTGCACGCGGCTGGACTGCCGGCCAGTGGCAAGGCGGCGGTGTCCAGTTCTTGCGCCAAAGGAATGTCCGACCAGCCAAAAAGCGGCATTCCCATATCGACGGAAATGTCGCCGGTCGGAGTACGTTCGCACGTGAGCAGACCACGGTTAGTGCGCAGGGCTACCGAAGCAACATTTGCTTCGCGCATCAGCATATCCGCCGCACCCCGCGTCGCGCTGCCGCAAACATCCAGCGCGGAGCCATCGGCGTTCCAGAACATCACGCGCGCATCGGCATCGTCGCAATCGAGCAACACCGCGAGTTGGTTGAAGCCCACACCCCGGTTCCGATCCCCCATTCGCTGGGCCATGGCACTCGTCACCGGGTTGGCCGAATTTCGCGAATCGACAATAACGAAGTCATCGCCATTGGCATGCATCTTTTGAAAGTTCAGCTGCATGCAAACGCCCTGCTGGAGATGGAAATGGAATTACCGTCGGGGTCTTTGGCGTTGGAGAAAGAGTAACCATCCGCCCTGTGCGTAGCGCCAAACCTCAGGCCTTGGGCCAGGCACTTGGCCTTGAAACCCTCAACATCCTGGAGATCAAAGACAAGCTTTACGGTGACTTGCCCTGTTTTAACGGCCTTCCCTGCCGGGTGAACCATCAGGATCGCGCCACCGTTTGCAGGGCTCAATTCGGTGACGCGGTCATCGACTTTTCTTTCACTGGTAAAACTGAAATGACGCTCATAAAAATCGCAGGTCGCTTGAACGTCCCGGACATACAACATGATTCGATTGAGTGACGGTTGCATGTGTTCTTCCTTGATCATTATTGGTGTTGCGCCTGCTCATATGCCTTAGTCATCACCTCCCAGGTCTTCGCGTCGGCAGGAATCAGATGCTCGATACGCAATGAGCTCATCGTGATGTCGAGCGGCATGCCGAAGGTGGTGAACGTTGACATGAACTTCAGCTCCCCATGGGGAGACTCGACTCGCGTCAGCAACAGCGGAGGCAGCTCGTTAATCAGCGCCGCAGAGCTGTATGGGGCCGGCAGGCTCTTCAGAATCTCAGCCAACGCGGGATTACTCAAGGCTTCCCGAGAGGCCCGTTGCCAGGCCACTAATCTTATTTCCTCGGCGTTACTCAAATGATCGCCCAAGCCACCGGGTTGCAGCAGTGTCACCAAGAGGTTGAGCCCATCGGCTGCATCCCTGGCAAGACCCACCAGATCGAACAGAACACCTGCGCTGGTGTTGGCTGCAAGGATGTCCCATTGGGCACCCAGAACAATCGCCGGAGCGGGGTTATTGGCGTGAAGTACATGATTAATGGCATCACGTACCACTTCCATTGACGAAGACGTGAGCGGCGTCGTTTCGTAGCGAGGGGCATAGCCACTGGCGATGAAGATGTCGTTGCATCGCTCCAAAGGTACATCCAGGGCAGTCAATAAGTTATGCAGAGTGCCGGGGCTTGGCTTGGCGCGCCCCGTCTCGATGCAACTAAGATGACGCTGAGAGATCCCCGTGATCAGTGCACAGTCCAACTGACTCAGTCCGGCCTGTTGGCGCAAGTGACGCAGTTGCGCACCGGCTGAGGTTGGTGGCGTTGTTCGAGAAAAAGGTCGACTGGTCATCCGTTGACTCTGGCATTGCGGGGGAGCGGCGTCGATGACCTCTGAGGTCATTGAAACCATGACGGTCAAATCACTAGCCTACCTCCACTGATCAATGAACTTGTCCAAGGAGGCAACGTGAAGAAACCTTACATCGCACTTGTCACGCTGTTGTTTTTTTCCGTGTACACGGCGAGTACTTTGTTTCTCGCCGAGCAATCGCTCCTGGCGTTCGGCCTCGGGCTCATGTCCCGCCCAGACACCGCGCAGGTAGTCATTGATCTCTATTTGCTCGCTTGCATGGCGTGCATCTGGATGTACCGGGACACACGTTCGAAAGGCAGGTCGCTCATGTCATTGCTGCCCTACATCCTGATCACGGTGATATTTGTATCAATCGGTCCACTGTTGTACATCGTCGTTAACGGATTTGGACGTCAATCGCCGGTGACAGGTACTCATGATTACCCACCGTCTTAAGCAACGCACCGCAGAGGACGATTACAGCTCAAGGCCAATCAACGAGTACCGCTTTCGGATCTCCCTGACGCATCTGGGCCAGTTCAGCATCCCCCTAGCTGAGCACCAGAAAAGATGCACTGGCTCGAACCACGCGCTCCTCGCCAGCGCTGATATAGGTATTGGCAAACACCAATCGACTACCGGTTTTTTGAATATCTACGGCAGCCTCCAACCAATCGCCGATCTTAGCGGAGCCAGCGAAATCAGTCGTCATCGTGGTCGTCACGAGCTTAAGAGGCGGATCTTTCGAGTACGCAGCGCTGTAGCCCAGCGCGATATCAGCCAGCGCCATGAACAATCCTCCGTGAGCGAGTCCACGCGCATTGGTGTGTTTCTCCTCCACCCGAATCCCAACGGTAAAACCTTCGGAGTTTTCCCGATAATAAAAGGGACCGAGTAAGTCAAGAAAAGGGCTGCTACGAAATAACGGCCTGAAACCCTGTGGAATATCCATCTCACATTCCTTTACCCGTTAACCCGACAGATAGATCCTGGCGACGACCGTGGTGAATTGTCGTTCACAGGCGACTTGACCCATTTGACTCTGCTCAATTCGATTCCAACGCGGCCTTTTTCCCAAGCCAATTCCCACGCGTCATTTCCCAGATTTCCTTAAGCAACGACCCACAGACAAACTCCCCTTCCTGCGTCCCGATCAGGCGCATGCCTTCATGCTCCGAAACTTTGCGCGAAGCCTCGTTGCCCACCGCCTTGGGCACTTGCATGACAGGGCGCCCCAGCGCTTCAAACCAATAGGTATTGATCACTTCACAAGCCTCGCGCATGTAGCCCTTTCCCTGCCATTGCGGTGTCAGCCAGAAACCCCGGTTGTTGCCGGGCTGGTCGTACAAGCTGATGCTGCCGATGCTCTGTGTCGGCTCTTCGGCAATACGGATCATCCAGTGCCACTCGCGTCCGGCTGCAATAGCCGGGAGTGCATGATCGCGCACGTACGTCAGCGCGCCGTCATCCGGGTAAGGCCAGGGCACGCGGCTGTCCAGGTAACGGACCACTTCCCAATGGGGAAATAGCTGTTGGATCGCCGGTGCATCCGTCAGCTCAAGGGGTGTGAGGATGAGGCGACGGGTTTGGAACGTGGGGATGGGGCTCATGATGAAACTCCTTTTTCAACGTTATGGCGTCCTTGGAAAACCCTCCGCGCTAAAAGTTATCCGTCGCCCTGCACAGTTTGCTGTCCTTCAAGAATGAACGGGGAAGTTGCGTCGTTGCCGCGGGCAGTTGCTTGAGCGTCACCCCACACTCATAACGCCCCGCAGCGTCCAGTTGGTAATCCTCCCCTGCCTTAGGGACAAAACTGAACATGTTGTAGCATTGAGCACCGATGTAATGAAAAGCAATGGGCTGCCCGGCAGGCACCAGCAACTCAGTCATCACCGTGGAGGATGAGTGTTTGTCGTCATCTGGCATGCCCAGGCTTTCGCCGTTGCGATTGGCGTAGCCATCGCGGTACGCCACCATGACGCCCGCGCCCGGCAGGCGGAAGTCCACGCAATCGGACTTGGGTACGGCCCTGACCATGCCATCGCTGATCACCCGCAAGCGCGCGGTCTCGCCACCGTCAGGCGTTGAGTAAGGGGTGGAGAAAGAACGGACATCCGACAGCGCTCCGCAGCCGGTGAGCAGGGTCAGTAAAGTGAAGTTCCAGGCATGTCGCAGGACGCGGGACGTCGTGCGCGGGTTAATGTCAGTTTGGGCGTTGAGGGGGCGTGGCGATTGGCTCACGATGATGCTCCATGCGGGTCAGATATCCAGGGCCAACGACGGTCGAGAGGAACGCGATGTCAGCGCGAGATTTTATAGAGGGTTCGGGGATTGACTGCAATGGCCGATGTATCGGGGCGCGTGTCATCCTGAACTTCCGTGAATCGACAACCAACCCCGCCCCTTGATCAGCAGATGATTGCCCTACCCCTTATCCGGCTCTTTGGCTGTCTTTCTGCGGCCGTTCGAAGTTACTACTTTGTATTCATTCGATATGAGCCGTCACCTTTGCTGAGGCCGCGGTCAAGAAAGCACTCGGCTCCATCGCAAACCGCTCCGCCAGCGCATACGCCATCTTGTGGCTGATAGGTCTATCGCCATTGAGCACTTTGGACACCGCCGTTTTATCACCGATTTCAGGGAGGTCTGAACCGGTGAGCCCGAGCGTCTCCATCAGGTCCTTGATCAATTGCACAGGCGTGCAGGTCGCCTCAAAAGCGGCATTCGATTCGCGAAACTGTTCGGAGTCGCGCTGGTAGGCCAGGATTTCGTCCTCGAGTTCAACGAGAATTTTCTCCTCGGTTTTGCTCAGTTCGCGTCCGTCGGTGAGCGCATCGAGCAGGTCGGTCGCACGCTCATAGTCGGCAGGGGTCTTGATGCCATGCACAAACTCACCGCGCAGGCGATCCAGTACCGCATGTAGCTCGCCAAGCGTTGCGATCACGGTTTGAAAGTCATTCCGGGCTGCGCTCATCGTCTTACCCCCTTGTTTCTTGCATACCAACTGTTGGCAACGTCGTAATCGGCATGCGTGTAGATGTGTTTGACGCAGAACTTCTGCCGGGTGTAGTTGACGCCACCTATCACTCTGAGATTATTGCCGCCTACGTCGATCACCACCCAGTTCATTGCGGCTCTGGGCTTGAACAAAACACCGTGCGTACCGAACAGCTTTTGCAGGTCCGCGAACGCTTTGGGGCGTGCCATCCTCAAAATGCGCAGGCATCGATCAAGCCCGGCCTTGTCGTTCGGGTACAAAATCGCAGCGTCGTCAAAACGTGATGGCGTGAGTATATCCATGGGCTTCCTTGTCTTTGAGCCGACGGTACTCTGGTTGTGTTTTTTCACAACTACGATTTATTGGCGGCAGCGGGACTCATACGGTGACAATTATTATGTTCGGCAGAGCGTTTGTACGACGGGCCCGGCTAGCTAGCCAATCGACACAGTCACCGTAGAATCAACACCGCCGCCACCGCAATCACGGCCACCACACCAAAGACCATCCGCGCGATCCAGGGCGCGGTGAGCCAGACGCCGGTCACCCCGGCAATCTGCCCCACGTTCTTTTCGGTCAGGCGGAAACTCGGCTCCCGGAAAGGATTGCCGCAATGTGGGCAGGCGTAGGCCTTGTCGGAAATTCGGGAAGCGCATTCAGGGCAATCGATCAGACTCATTGTGCGACCTCAGGGAGAGACGAACTTGGGGTACTGACAAAGACCACGCATTTCCGGTTTTTGTTCTGAATCGAGTCAACCTTTTGAAGAGCACGCTACGCAAAAGCGAACTGCTTCACAGCCAACAAGATAGCCCAGCCACTACTGTGGGGGTTTTACGCGCCGCATAAGATCGTTCAACACGTAGGTGTCCAGGAAGGCTGTGACTTCAATGATCTGACCATTCTTGAAGGTCATGTGCCACAGGTAGGTGTTGTTGTAGGGTTTGTGATCAAGCGCCGTGGCGGTTCCGTTCCACAGAACAACCACGACATCATTCTGAGCAACGATGCTCTGCACCGTGGGGACAATCGGTGTTGCCAGTCGCGCAGTAATCGGCCGCACAACTTGGGCCAGTTCAGCCTTGCTGTTATAGACACCGGAAACAGGACTCGTCCCGGCCACGGTCCATTTCGCATTGGGCGCCAGCAGATCGAACACCGTGCCTTTGCCCTGCTGCCAGAGAGTGAACGCCTGGCGGACCAGCGTCGCATTCGCGTGCTGGGTGTTTTCCGAAGCCCAGACGTTGTTCGTAAAAAATATTAAAGACAGTGCAAGCGCCTGGACGCGCCAAGTGAAATTCATCCATCTGGTCATGATGTTCTCTCACAGCAATGCAGTTGATAAGACGCTCTTCCAGGAGGACCTTAACGGCATGTGCCCAGAAACCTTTGCCCGATACTGCTGCGAGGTTGTCGAATGCTGTTTGGTAATCAGGCCACTGTGGGAGCGAGCTCGCGATAGCGGTGGATCAGTCACTTTGATGTTGGATGTATGGCCGTCATCGCGAGCACGCTCGCTCCCACAGGGGGGCGGTGCTTATTCCTGGATACTCCACGTGCCTTGTGTATTTTTCAGACGGCAGAAACCACAAAACCCCTGGTTCTCTTGGAAAACCAGGGGTTTTGTGTGTATCGAATGTGGCGGTGAAGGAGAGATTCGAACTCTCGATACAGTTTCCTGTATACACACTTTCCAGGCGTGCTCCTTAAGCCACTCGGACACTTCACCGTATCTCGGCAAACTGTTCAGTCTGTCGAGGCGCGCTAATGTAGTCGAAAGCTTTTCCGATGGCAAAGGTTTTTTTCAGAATTTTCATGCGGTTAAGCTTGGTCGGGCATTTCAAACGCACTTAGGCATGGCAAACCGGCCAATCTTCGGGACTATGCAGGCGCTGCTCTATAGATGAAGGCGAAGCGGGATGGGCGGGACAGGCTGTTTGCGGGGCTTGGAGCTGACCGGTGAGTCAGTCACGGCGCTTTACCTGGCCTGCGGCGGTGAGTAACGTCTGCGTCACTTCTCTTACAAGGAATAGCGTCATGAGCGACTTGATTGCCTACCATCTCGAAGACGGTATCGCGACCCTGACCTTGAACAACGGCAAGGTCAATGCCATCTCGCCGGATGTGATTGCCGCGTTCAATGCTGCGCTGGACCAGGCGACGGCGGATCGGGCGGTGGTGATCATTACCGGGCAACCGGGGATTTTGTCGGGTGGTTACGATCTGAAGGTGATGACCGCCGGTCCCAAGGAAGCGGTGGGCCTGGTCACGGCCGGCTCGACCCTGGCCCGTCGCTTGTTGTCGCACCCCTTCCCTGTCGTTGTCGCTTGCCCGGGGCATGCGGTGGCCAAGGGTGCGTTCCTGCTGCTCTCGGCGGACTATCGCATCGGGGTGGAAGGGCCGTTCAGCATCGGCCTGAACGAAGTGCAGATCGGCATGACCATGCACCACGCCGGTATCGAGCTGGCTCGTGATCGCCTGCGCAAGTCGGCGTTCCATCGCTCGGTAATCAATGCCGAGATGTTTAACCCACAGGGCGCTGTGGATGCGGGCTTCCTCGACAAGGTGGTGTCGGCCGAAGAACTGCAGGGCGCGGCCCTGGAAGCGGCGCGTCAGTTGAAGAAGATCAACATGTCCGCCCACAAGAACACCAAGCTGAAAGTGCGCAAAGCCCTGCTGGAAACGCTGGACAGTGCGATTCTGCTGGATCAGGAGCATATGGGCTGAGGCTTGTAGGAGCTGTCGAGCGGAGCGAGGCTGCGATCTTTTGATCCTTCGCTCCGGACTCAATTGGTAATGGAAAGATCGCAGCCTCGCTCCGCTCGTCAGCTCCTACGGGCCCAGAGAGCGCTAGCCCTCACCTGGAGTCGGGCTTTTTCCTACGCGCGTCGCTTAAAAGTCCGCAACCGCTCTACACCGCTTCTGTCACGCCATGTGGAAACATGCGCTTAAACATCGTCCATTTCCTACCTCTATAGGGGCAATTGCCGAAAACAGTGCACATCCGTACACTGCGCCACCTTTTGTCCCGATGGGGCCTGTAGATGCTGTTTGTACTGCGTATGTTGTTGATGGGCCTGCATTTTGTATTGGCTGGCGTGCTCGGGGTGATTCTGGGCCTGTGTCGGCCGTTCAACCCGGACAACAGCCGTTTATGCGCACGATTTTACGCATTGCCGGCGATGTGCATTTTGCGCCTGCGGGTCCGGACGCAAGTCGACACGCTGGTGAATAAGCCCAACGGCTGCGTCATCATCGCCAACCACCAATCCAACTATGACCTGTTCATGTTCGGCAACGTGGTGCCGCGCCGTACCGTGTGCATCGGCAAGAAGAGCCTGAAATGGGTGCCGCTGTTCGGGCAATTGTTCTGGCTGGCGGGCAACGTGTTGATCGACCGCGGCAATGCGATCAAGGCGCGACAGTCGATGCTGACCACCACCCATACCTTGCAGCACGAGGACACCTCGATCTGGGTTTTCCCGGAGGGCACGCGCAATCTGGGTGAGGACCTGCTGCCGTTCAAGAAAGGCGCATTCCAGATGGCAATAGCCGCCGGAGTGCCGATTGTTCCGGTGTGCGTGAGCAGCTACATCAAGCACATGCGCCTCAATCGCTGGCGCAGCGGTGACATCCTCATACGCTCGTTGCCGGCGATTCCTACAGCCGGATTGAGTATGGATGACATGCCCCGGCTCATTGCCCAATGCCGTGAGCAGATGCGCGAGTGCATCGCGACAATGGACCGGCAGCTGCAAACCGCCTGAATGGAAAACCCGCCCCCTCGGCGGGTTTTCTTTTACCGCCGAACTCCGTAGATTTTGCTGACTCTCAAGCTACAGGGCGCGTTAAGCTGGACGCTGCCTGCCACTGCCATTTCCAAATAAGAAGTGAACCACCATTATGGGTAGAGTCGTTGCTGCTGCGGTCTACAGCGCCGGTAAGAAAGTCACCAATATCACCCTCGACGAAGGCAGCGCCTGGGCTGCCAAACCTGGTCATTTTGTGTGGATCGGTCTCGAAGAGCCCAGCGCCCTGGAGCTGACCAACCTGCAGCGTCAATTCAACCTGCACGAATTGGCGATCGAAGACGCCATGGAAAAACACAGCCGTCCCAAGCTGGAGACCTTTGGCGATGCGCTGTTTATCGTCACGTATTCGCCGATACGCAAGGACGGCAAGCTGCTGTTCATCGAAACCCATATCTTCGCCGGCAAGGGCTACATCATCACGGCTCGCAACGGCCACTCAGCGTCCTACGCCCACGTCCGGCAGCGCTGTGAGGCGCGTCCGCTTTTGCTGAAACACGGGGAAGATTTCGTCCTCTACGCCATCCTTGATTTCGTGATTGAAAACTACCAGCCCATGGGGGAAGCCATTCACGCCGAAATCGATGAGCTGGAGCGCAGCGTCATGTGCAGCTCCCTGAACGAGCGGGATATCCAGAACCTGCACAGTTTGCGTCGCGACGTGTTGCGCCTGCGTCGCTATGCGGCGCCGATGGTGGAGATCAGTGAAGAGTTGCAGCGACTCGACTTCCCCTTCATCGACAAGAACATGGGCCCGTATTTCCGCGATGTGCAGATTCATGTCACGCGGCAAATGGAAGACCTGGCCACCCTGGCCGACATCGCCAGCCAGACCATCGAAGTCGGCGTGCTGCTCGAAGCGTCGCGCCAGAGCGTGGTGCAGCGCAAGTTCGCGGCTTGGGCGGCGATCCTGGCGTTTCCCACGGCCGTGGCCGGGATCTATGGGATGAACTTCCAGGTGATGCCGGAGTTGAGTTGGCAATACGGGTATTTTGCGGTGCTGGGGGTTATTACGGTGGGATGCTCGTCGTTGTGGTTGAGCTTCAAGCGATCGGGGTGGTTGTAGGCGAACAGTGGGATTTGTGTGGGATTTATCGCGAGCAGGCTCGCTCCCACAGGGGATTTGCGTCGTACACAGATCCAGTGTGGGAGCGGGCTTGCTCCGGGCGGCGTTCCGACGAAGACGACGGCACATCCAACATCAACGCCAGCTGATCCACCGCGATCGCGAGCAAGCTCGCTCCCACATTAGAGATGTGGTGATCTTTAGCCTTGGCTGGTTTCGACCTGCGGCTTGTGGGCGACAAAACGCATCATCCACTCCGCCACCGTGGTGCCGTGGTGCTCGTGGGCAAGGCTCGCCACACCCTGGCTATAGATCTGCTCGCCGAGGTGCTGCTGGCGAATCTCCAGCAAGGCCCGGGAATAATCGTGGATGAACTCTGGGTGACCCTGGAAGCACAGCACCTGGTCGTTGATGTGGTAGGCGGCGAATGGGCAGAAATCGCTGGAGGCGATGACGGTCGCACTTTCGGGCAGTTCGGTGACCTGGTCTTGATGGCTGATCAGCAAGGTCAATTCTTCCATCACCGGGCTCATCCAAGGCGCCTTGGCGGCGAGTTTGTAGCGATGGGTGCCGACGCCCCAGCCTTGGGTGGCGCGTTCAGTCTTACCGCCCAGCAACAACGCCAACAGCTGGTGGCCAAAGCACACACCGAGCAATTTATCGCCGCGCTGATAGCGCTCCAGCAGGTAGGTCTTGAGGGTTTGAATCCAAGGGTCGGTGCCGAAGGAATCAGCCTTGCTGCCGGTCACCAGATAAGCGTCGAATGCCTCGTCATCGCCGGGGTAATGCCCCTCCATCACGTTGTACACGACGAATTCGGCCGCGATGGGCTGCTGCGAAAACAGGCGCTGGAACATCTGCCCGTAACCCTGATATTGGTCGACCAGTTCCGGACGCAGGATATCGGTTTCCAGAATGCAGATGCGTAGCGACATAAAAAATACCTGACACGATGATGGGAATATTGCACACCTCAGAGCCTGCCCTGAAACACCGTCCCAAGGCAAGCCCCTTCCCGGGTCTGTCAGAACAGTTCGTGGCGGGCGGCCTTCTCCAACAACAAGGCCGGCGGTGAGAAGCGCTCGCCATATTGCTCGGCCAGATACTGGGCGCGACCAATAAAGTCTTGCAGGCCGTATTGGTTGATGAACTGCAGCGCACCACCGGTCCAGGCGGCGAAGCCAATACCGAAGATCGAGCCGACGTTGGCGTCGGCCGTCGAAGTCAGCACCCCCTCCTCCACGCAGCGCACGGTTTCCAGGGTCTGGATGAACAGCAGGCGATCACGGATATCCTGCGGGGAAATCTGCCCGTCGGCTTCCTCGAAGCGGCTTTTGAGCGCCGGCCACAGATACTTTTGCCCATCGGCCGGGTATTCATAGAAACCGGCACCGGCGGCCTTGCCCGGTCGCTTGTATTCGTTGAGCAACAAGTCAATCACGGCGAACGCCGGGTGCTCACTCGGCGCTTTCCCTTCTGCGCGCAGGTCCTTGGCGGTTTGCGCGCGGATATGGCTCATCAGGCTGAGGGAAACTTCGTCAGCGATCGCCAGAGGCCCGACCGGCATGCCGGCCTTGCGCGCTTCGGTCTCGATCATCGGCGCACTCACGCCCTCGCCGAGCATGGCGATGCCCTCGTTGGTAAAAGTGCCGAATACACGCGACGTAAAGAAGCCGCGACTGTCGTTGACCACAATCGGCGTCTTGCTGATCTGCTGGACAAAATCGAACCCCCGGGCCAGGGTCGCGTCACTGGTGCGCGCGCCCTTGATGATCTCCACCAAAGGCATTTTCTCCACCGGGCTGAAGAAGTGCAGGCCGATGAACTTCGTCGGGTCTGGCACAGCCATGGCCAGGCCGGTGATGGGCAAGGTCGAGGTGTTGGAAGCGATCACCGCATCATCGCCCACCACCGCCTGGGCGGCGGCCGACACTCTGGCTTTCAGGGCGCGATCTTCAAACACCGCTTCGATGATCAGGTCGCAGCCGGCCAGGTCGGCGTTGCTGTCGGTCGTGTGAATCCGCGCCAGCGTGGCTTCGCGCTGCTCGGCGGTGAGTTGGCCCCGGGCGATCTTTTTATCCAGCAACGCCGCCGAACGGGCCTTGCCCTTCTCGGCCGCCGCCAGATCGACATCCTTGAGTACCACTGCGATGCCGGCCACGGCGCTGACATAGGCGATACCCGCCCCCATCATGCCCGCGCCGAGCACGCCGACTTTTTTCGTCAGATAAGGCGCAAAACCCTGTGGGCGAGAACCACCGGCCTTGATCTCGTTGAGCTGGAACCAGAAGGTACCCATCAGGTTCTTCGCCACCTGGCCGGTGGTCAGTTCGGTGAAGTAACGGGTTTCGATCAGGTGCGCGGTGTCGAAATCTACCTGGGCGCCCTCCACCGCTGCGCAGAGGATTTTCTCCGGTGCTGGCAGGCAACCCTGGGTCTTGTTGCGCAGGATCGAAGGGGCGATAGCCAGCATTTGCGCAACTTTCGGGTCAGACGGCGTGCCGCCCGGCAGTCGATAGTCCTTTGCATCCCAGGGTTGGATGACGCTGGGGTTGGCAAGAATCCAGGCCCGGGATTTGGCCAGCAGTTCGTCACGATCCTTCGCCAGCTCATCGATCAAACCGGCCTGCAGCGCTTGTTGCGCATTGACCTTCTTGCCCTCGAGCAGATACGGCAAGGCCTTTTCCAAACCGAGCAGGCGCACCATCCGCACCACCCCGCCACCGCCCGGCAACAGGCCAAGCGTGACCTCCGGCAAGCCGAGCTGCACCGACGACAGGTCCAGGGCCACGCGATGATGGCAGGCCAGACAGATTTCCCAACCACCGCCGAGGGCCGCGCCATTGATGGCCGCCACCACGGGTTTGCCCAAGGTCTCCAAGGCTCGCAGTTGCGCTTTAAGCCGCAGGACCATGTCGTAGAAAGCCTTGGCCTCGGGCTTGCCGACCTTGATCAATTCGTTGAGGTCACCGCCGGCGAAGAAGGTGTGCTTGGCCGAGGTGATGATCACACCGGCAATCGAGTCCTTTTCAGCCTGCAAACGGGCGACGCAGGCGGCCATGGCCTCACGGTACACCGCGTTCATGGTATTGGCGCTCTGGCCCGGCATGTCCAGGGTCAGGACGACGATCCGGTCCTGGCCAGTTTCGTAACGAATGGCATCGGTCATGAAAAAGTGTTCCTTGAAGTCGGGGCTCAGAGGCGTTCAATGACGGTGGCAATGCCCATACCGCCGCCGACACAGAGGGTCGCCAGGCCATAACGCAGGCGACGCACCTCCAATTCGTCGAGCAACGTGCCGAGAATCGCGCACCCCGTGGCGCCCAAGGGATGCCCCATGGCGATGGAGCCACCGTTGACGTTGACCTTGGCCGGGTCGATGGCCATGTCCTTGATGAACTTGAGCACCACCGAGGCGAAGGCCTCGTTGACTTCGAACAGGTCGATGTCCTCCACCCGCAACCCGGCCTTGGCCAGGGCCTTGCGGGTAGCCGGCGCCGGGCCGGTGAGCATGATGGTCGGGTCGGTACTGGTGACTGCGGTGGCGACGATCCGCGCCCGGGGTTGCAGGCCCATGGCGCGCCCCTTGGCTTCGGAACCGATCAACATCAGTGCCGCACCGTCGACGATGCCGGAACTGTTGCCCGGCGTGTGCACGTGATGGATTCGTTCGACATGGCTGTAGACACGCAGCGCCGTACCATCGAAGCCCATCTGGCCCATGGCTTCGAAACTCGGCTTGAGCCTGCCCAGGCCTTCGAGCGTGGAGTCGGCGCGGATGAATTCGTCGTGGTCCAGCAGCACGATGCCATTCTGGTCCCGCACGGCGACCAGGGATTTATTGAACGAACCGTCAGCCCGGGCACGCGCCGCTTTTTGCTGGGAATGCAGGGCATAGCCGTCGACATCCTCACGGCTAAAGCCTTCCAGCGTGGCGATCAGGTCGGCGCCGATGCCCTGGGGAACGAAGTGGCCGTGCAGGTTGGATTGCGGGTCCAACGCCCACGCACCGCCATCGCTGCCCATGGGCACCCGGGACATGGATTCGACGCCGCCGGCCACCACCAGGTCTTCGAAGCCGGAACGCACTTTCATGGCCGCCAGGTTCACCGCCTCCAGGCCCGAGGCGCAAAACCGATTGAGTTGCACACCGGCCACGCTGACATCCCAATTGGCCACCAGCGCAGCGGTCTTGGCGATATCGGCCCCCTGTTCACCCACCGGGGTCACGCAACCGAGCACGATGTCATCGACTTGGCTGGTGTCCAGATCCATACGCTGTTGCAAGACGCTGAGCAGGCCACCCATCAGATTTACCGGCTTGACGCTGTGCAAGGCACCATCGGCCTTGCCCTTGCCACGGGGCGTGCGTAATGCGTCGAAAATCAAAGCTTGGGTCATGACGTCCTCGAAACCACGGGGTAATGCGATGCCTTCAACCATAAGCCCAGCGGCGCCGGATTCAATGACCACAGCGCTCAATGGCGTTGACGGCCACGCTCAGACGAACGGTAGCGAGCTATCGGGTTAACCGATTCAGGAGGGCAAGCTGTCTAGCAAAAGGGCCGGCAGGAAGGTGGCAATAGGCCTCATGCCTTTTTTAGAGCAGCCTGTACCAAGCTGATATGAATTGGATCTAAGCCAAGGCCGCCGCGGCCCCTAATGTAATCCTTGTACAAGAAAGTCGTCGGGTTTTGCCGAGGCGCTTGTCGGACAGGAAGTGCAACGCCAGCCGCCATGGATATGCAGGCTGGCTTTTAGGAAATAACAATAAAGGCGGGTCAGCCATGTTCAAACATTCGAAAGTTCGCCAAGCCGGACTCATTCTCTTTGCCACGACGCTGCTGTTGATTTTGCCGAATATCACCAAGGTGATTGGCTGAATCCTGCGCGAGGGCATCTGCATCATTCATTAGTTGTGTCGCCAAAAAATGTGACGGGTTCTCTGTTCGAGCCGCGATGGCTGTGCCAACCTTTGCGGCCCCCCTCGACATGGAAGGCGATCGACTTGAAAGCTCTTATTGTGTTCGGGGTGTTGCTGCTCAGCACGCCCCTTTACGCCGCGCAACTGGTGCTGGAGTTGGGCGCGGATACGCGCACCTGGCAAACCGAAGAACTGCTCAAGCGCCCGGACGCTCAAACGGTCCAGATCGCTGATGACGTTTCCTACAAGAAACCGATGAGCTATCGAGCCGTGCCGCTGACGGCACTATTGACGGGCGTCCAAGCGGAGGACCACCTGCAAGCCGTTGCCCTGGACGGCTTCGCTGCCGAAATGCCTGCGGCGCCGTTACTCAACAAAAGTGGGGCCCGGGCCTGGCTGGCGATTGAGGACCCGGCCAAGCCCTGGCCATCACTGGGGGAAGGCAAGCACAGTGCCGGGCCTTTCTACCTGGTCTGGACCGATCCGCAGGCTGGCCATATAAGCCCGGAGCAATGGCCCTACGCGGTGGCGACCATCAAGCGCCTGTCGGCCGTGGCCGAACGCTTCCCCGCCCTGCTGCCGGCGCCCAACCTGGCCAAGGACGACCCGATCAATAAAGGTTTCGAGCTGTTCCAGAAAAACTGCCTGGCGTGTCATCGGCTCAATGGCGCAGGCGACGCGCAGTTCGGCCCTGACCTGAACATTCCCTTCAACCCGACCGAATACTTCTCCGGGGATTTCCTCAAGCGCTACATTCGCGACCCGCAAGCGCTGCGTCGCTGGCCCCAGGGCAAGATGCCCGGGTTCTCGGCTGCGGTACTGCCGGATTCGGAGCTGGATTTGCTGGTGGGTTATTTGAAGCATATGGCGGGACGCAAGCAGCCATTGGCCCCGTGAGATTGCTTTTTTTGTGGCGAGGGAGCTTGCTCCCGCTGGGCTGCGCAGCAGCCCCTTAATAAAGCTTGCGAGCGCTTCGCACTCGAGCGGGAGCAAGCTCCCTCGCCACAAAAGCTCGCTCACCAAGCGGTTATTGTTGTTGCACCGTGATCACTGGCGCCGGTGGCACGACCAGCTTGGCATGCATCTGCTCGCAACCACCGCCACGCCGCATGCCACGCACCGGGCAGGCGTCCAGGTAATCCAGGCCCACGGCCAGCTTCAGGTGGCGCTCCGGACGGGCCAATTGGTTGGTCACGTCGAAACTGTACCAGGCGTCGTCAAGCCAGGCTTCTGCCCAGGCATGGCTTGCCAGGTGTTCGCTCGCTTCGCTGAACAGGTACCCCGACACATACCGCGCCGGCACTCCCAGGCTGCGGGCGCAGGCCAGGAAGGCGTGGGTGTGATCCTGGCACACCCCGCTACGACCGGCAAAAGCCTGGGCCGCACTGGTCTCCACTTCAGTGGTGCCAGGGGTGTAGATCATGTGCTGGTTCAGCCCGTGCATCAGGTCGATCAGCGCCGTGCGATCGCGACGCTGCTGGCACTGCTGCGCAGCGAAGGCTCGAAGGGCCTCGTCCGCCTCGGTCAGCCGGGTGAAGCGCAGGAACGGCAGCGCTGACTGGCTCTCGTGCTCGGCTTCACGCGACGGATCGATATCCACCTGTCCGCGGGCGCCGATGATGACCGTTTCGTGGGGTTCGTCCAGGGTCAGTACATGAAGGATGTTGCCGAACGGATCCAGCTGCGCCCGCACCGGCCGTGGCAGATCCAATTGCCAGCTCAGCACATGCTGGCGTTCGCTGTCGTGGGGCGTCAGGCGCAGGTACTGGATGCTGGCGCGCACCTGATCTTCATAGTGGTAGGCCGTTTCGTGGCTGATCGAGAGTCTCATATGACCTCCAGGTAGGAACTGTGAATGGCATTGCCCAGTTCACGGACCAGTGGGATGAATTCGGTGAGCCAGGCATGCAGGCCCCCGTCGAGGATTTCGTTGATGCCGGTGTAGCGCAGGCGTGCGTCCATTTCCGCCGCCAGCCGTTGTGCCTGCCGGCCGTTGGTGCCCGGCAGGCTCGCGAGGATCTGGTTGATTTCTTCGGTACAGGCGCGCAGCGAACGCGGTACGTCGGCGCGCAACAGCAGCAACTCGGCCACATGGCGAGCGCCCGGGGCGTCACGGTAGATCTCGGTGTAGGCCTCAAAGGACGACAAGGCCCGCAACAAGGCGCTCCATTGGTAATACGCGTGGGCCGTGCCATCGCTGACCGTGTCGGCCTGGTCGCCGGCCATTTCGTAACGGGCGTCGAGCAAGCGCAGGGTGTTGTCGGCCCTTTCGATGAAGGTCCCCAAGCGAATGAAGCGGAATGCGTCGTTGCGCATGATGGTGCCGTAGGTTGCGCCACGAAACAGGTGGGATCGCTCCTTGATCCACTCACAGAAACGGCTCATGCCGTAGCGATTCAAGCCTTGCTCGGCGATCCCGCGAATTTCCAGCCAGGTGGCGTTGATGTTCTCCCACATGTCGGCGGTGATTCGCCCACGTACCGCGTGGGCACTGGCTCGCGCGGCGCCGAGGCAACTGTAGATGCTGGCCGGGTTGGCCGCTTCCAGGGCAAAGAAATGCAGCAGGCGCTCGGCGTGCAGCTCGCCGTGTCGCTCCCGGTAGTCATCCAGCGTGCCTGTGATCAGCAATGGCATGGCCAGCTCGTGCAGGCCGTCGCCACGCCCGTCCTGGGGCATCAGCGACAATGAATAACTGACATCGAGCATCCGTGCGAGGTTTTCCGCACGCTCCAGGTAGCGCGACATCCAGTACAGGTCCGAGGCGGTTCTACTCAGCATGGCAGCTCCTCAATCCTCGACCACCCAAGTGTCCTTGGTCCCACCGCCCTGGGATGAATTCACCACCAGGGAGCCTTCGCGCAGCGCCACCCGTGTCAGCCCGCCAGGCACCACGCGGGTCTCGCGGCCGGACAGCACAAACGGCCGCAAATCGATGTGGCGCGGGGCGATGCCGTTTTCGACAAAGGTCGGGCAGGTCGAGAGCGACAGCGTCGGCTGGGCGATGTAGGCGTGCGGCTTGGCCTTGATCCGCTCGCGAAAGGCATCGATCTGCGCTGTCGTCGCGGCCGGCCCCACCAGCATTCCATAACCGCCGGAGCCCTGGGTTTCCTTGACCACCAGATCGGGAAGATTCGCCAGCACGTGGGAAAGCTCGGCGGGATTACGGCATTGCCATGTAGGAACGTTCTTCAGGATCGGCTCTTCGTCCAGGTAAAAACGGATCATGTCGGTGACGAACGGGTACACCGATTTGTCGTCCGCCACGCCCGTGCCGATGGCATTGGCCAGCACCACGTTGCCGGAACGGTATGACGACAACAGGCCCGGTACGCCGAGCATCGAATCCGGGTTGAAGGCCAGTGGATCGAGGAACGCGTCGTCGAGGCGACGGTAGATCACATCCACGGCTTTCGGGCCGTCGGTGGTGCGCATGAACACTTTGTCATCGCGTACGAACAGGTCGGCGCCCTCCACCAACTCCACGCCCATCTCCCGGGCCAGGAACGCGTGCTCGAAGAACGCGCTGTTGAAACGCCCCGGCGTGAGCACCACGACACTGGGATCGTCCAGCGGGCTGGAGCTTTTCAGGGTGTCGAGCAGCAGGTTCGGATAATGGTCGATGGGGGCGATGCGCTGGGCGGCGAACAATTCGGGGAACAGGCGCATCATCATCTTGCGGTCTTCGAGCATGTAGCTGACGCCGCTGGGCGTACGAAGATTGTCTTCGAGCACGTAGTACGTGCCGTCACCGTCGCGCACCAGATCGACACCACAAAGGTGGGCATAGATGTCACGGTGCAGGTCCAGCCCCTGCATCGCCAGTTGGTATTGCTCGTTGGCCAGCACCTGCTCGGCGGGAATGATGCCGGCGCGGATGATCCGTTGTTCGTGGTAGAGGTCGGCCAGGAACATATTCAGCGCCTTGACCCGCTGGATGCAGCCACGTTCGACCACCCGCCATTCACTGGCCGGGATGCTGCGCGGGATCGTGTCGAAAGGGATCAGGCGCTCGGTCCCCTGCTCGTCGCCGTAGAGCGTGAACGTAATGCCAGCACGATGAAACAACAGGTCGGCTTCGCGCCTGCGTTGCGCCAGCAGCTCGTCAGGCGTTTCAGCCAGCCAGCGGGCAAACGCCTGGTAATGCGGACGGACCTGGCCGTTGGCATCGTACATTTCATCAAAACCGCTGCGGATCATGCCGTACTCCTTGTCACCCTGGCAGCAAGGCTTCGCAAGCCCCGTGCCATCGGCATAAACGCTTTATGATCAACGGGTTGGATTCTCCTCTGACAGGCCGTGCACTTTTCTAGTGCAGCAAATACCCCCACCCCGCTGCCCCCCGCTTCATTGCGACGCAGGGGCGTCGCTCTGCTGAGCATAGCCCTGGAAAAACGACGCGGCTTGATCTGGATACAGTTAGGTACAAAACCTGGCGGTTGTGGTGTTGGCGGGGGACATGCTCACCTATTCGGCGTCCGCCACAAATCCCACAGTAATGTTCAATGTTCGGGTAGTTCACAGACATGAAAACGGCCGACACAAAGGTCAGCCGTTGCTGTGGTTGCGGTGAGTAACTGTCAGGCCTGCAGGCGCCGGATCTCTTGCTTGACGCCCCAGCCCTCGATAACACCACCCAAGGGTTCGACGACTGCCTCAAAGTCTTGCTCGAAGTCTCCTATGTCATCGTAAGTGGCGTACATCACCCGGCTCAGTTCCAATGACCAAGCCCCGTCGTCCCGTGCACTGATCTGCGCGTTCAGCGACTCTCCCCGAAAATGACCTGCCGCCCTGCGCGCCCGCTCCTCGTCCGGGAAAATGGCGTAGAACTCAATGGGATGGAATCGGGAAAAATCGAAACCGCCTTCTTTCATGCGGCGCAATACGCTGGTGCTGATGTCTTCTTGATAGGCTGTGCTCATGAAACGTCCTCCTGAAACCAATGGATAGACTTTCCGTCTTCCCGTGCGTGAAGCCCTCAGGCTGCAAGCGGTACGGCATCAAATGGCCGTCGGGACACAAGCATGTAGCTGACAAGACCGGACCTTGGCGATCCTTTCGCTGATCTCAATTGCAGAGTAGCCGTAAGTGGTGGCCACTGCCAAGCGAGACCAGGCAACGTTTCATGAAATCGGTTTAATGCTGAGGATTTCAATGCTGTGCTGGGACTTGAGGTTCTTGACGGTGGGATCTTCAGTGCGACCTTCCAGGTCGTTGAGGTCCAGTAGGTCGGAAACGGGCAGCATTTTTTTACGAATCAGTTGTGCAGCCTGCTCCATCGTAGGCTCCTGCTCGTAGTCGAACTGCTCGGCGATGGCTTCGCCATGATCATCCACGAAAGTGATTTCCCACTTTTGCATCAGTGTCTCCTTGATCAATTCAGGGCCTGGCTTACCTCTATCTCGACATTGAGGGCCGGACAATCGTTCCACTGGGCGGGCGGACGGCACACATGAAAAGACCGCCTCTGGGGCGGTCTCTTGCTGTAAAGCCGTGGCCGATCAGTTTTCGGCGCGTTCCTTCAGGGCTTTCAAGGTGTTGAACGGCGCATCCACCACGAACTTGTTCGCCAGCCAGGACGGCACGTCACCACCCGGTTCGGTGTGGACCTGATAAACGACTTCGATCTGGCCCGCGCCTTTTGGCGTGAACGTCCAGAAACCGTCGACCTGGGTTACTCGCACAAAACCTTGCTCGTCAGGCGCGTATTTCGGCACCCCCTTGAGCCTGCGGGTCAGGCTGCCATCGGCGCCCTCCTCGGTGGTGACTTCCAGCACCGAGTCCCGGGGCGTGACCGGCCATGGTGTGTTGAATTGAGTATAGGTCCAGCTCTTGTCGCCTTCGTGCTTGAGCAGCTTCTGGCTCTTGCATTCATGAATCCATGCGCAAGCGCCGGGAACGTCTTCCTGCAGGGCCCGCAGCTTGGCCATGGTGGTTTTCATCACCGTCACGCCACGGTAGGCCTTGTATTTGGAGCCCGTCACCTCACTGAGGGAAACCTTGATACCGTCCTTCTCCTTGGCAACCTGCCAGTCCTCTGCCTGAGCGGTGGCCGTTGCCAGCAATACGGTCAACCCACACAACACAGCCATACGATGCAGCGAACCCATAGTTCTTTTCCTTATTGTCCAAGTTCGTTCAGTTAGGATCCATTCATGGAATCATTACGCTGCCGTGACTTGCTCCCACCAACCGATCAGCCGGATGGCCTCTTCACTGCTGCTGCCGCACACCTCGATGTCGGCGTCGAACGCCGAGCACACTGCCGGACGTTCCGGCTGGCCGAAGATCCGGCACAGGTTATCGACTGACAATTGCACGCAACGTTCTCCCGCCGGTTTGCCTTGAGGCATGCCAGGGATCGATGAGCTGATGGAAGGGGCGATGCAACAGGCGCCACAGCCTTCACGGCATTTCATGACGGCGACATCCTCACGACAGTAATGGTTAGTAACAGAACACAGAGTACCGGCTAAAACACTCGTTTTAAATTACCGTCTGCGTGTTTTTTTGCCCATGGCGGGATGACCGAATGGTCAACGACGAACTGCAGGCCTGTCGAAGGTTTATTGCTTGAATTCGAAGTCCAGCGCCGCGCCTTCCACCTCATTGCGCTCCTGGTTGCGCAGTGGCAGCTGCATTTCATTGCTCAACAAACGGCCATTGAGCTGAAACGGCCCGGGTTTCTCGCCGAACATCGACGGCAAGAGCGGCTCACGCTTGGACTGCACCACCTTACCCGGTGGTTGCAGTTCCTCGACCATCTCACGAGGCAGGCTCAGATCGAGCTTGGCCGGCGGCAATGGGGTCTTGGCGACCTCGCGGGCGGATTTGCTCTTGGAAGCGATGGGCGCGCGCTTTTTCTTCGCGGGAGCTGCCTTTTTAGTGGAAGGCTTCTTGGTCACTGCCGTTTTTTTCGGCGTATCTTTCGTGGCACTGGCGGCCGGTTTTTCCTGCGCTGGAGTTGCCGCGACGACGCCTCCCATGTGGAAGGCGCTCAACAGGCCGATCAAAACCCAGGCAGCAGGAACAATGGCTTTCATAGACACAACGGCACTGACGACAGGGACCCCCATGCTCGCCTGATAATGAGGCGCTGACAAGCACATCGAGCTAAGCCACTGGCGCCTAAAGAAATCCGTTGGCCGTCTCTTGGCACAATTGAGTGGCCAACATCCCCAGTGTCATCAAGGCCCGCTCCGCCTCACGGTTCCAGGGAGTGCCGCAGTTCAAGCGAATGCAGTGGTTGAACTGCTCGGTGTTACTGAAAATCAGCCCTGGCGCGATGCTGATGCCTTGTTGCAACGCCCGCACATGCAACTCCTGGGTATTGACCCGCCCCGGCAGGCTGACCCACAGGATGAAGCCTCCAGTGGGACGACTCATCTGCGTGCCTTCGGGGAAGTACTGCTGCACCGCCAGTTGAAAGGCGCTGAGGTTCTTGCGGTACTCCTGGCGGATATAGCGCAAGTGCCGGTCATAGCCGCCGTTTTCCAGGTACGCGGCGATGCCCATCTGCGTGACGCTGCACGCGGAGTGGGTGCTGAAGGTCTGGAGTCGCTGGATTTCCTGCTGGAATTTACCCGCGATCATCCAGCCGATGCGCACGCCCGGCGACAACGTCTTGGAAAAACTCGAACAGTAGATGACCCGGTCCAGCCGGTCGTAGGCCTTGAGGGCCTTGGTGCGCCCCTGTTCGAACATCAACTCGCCATAGATATCGTCCTCGACGATCTGGATGTCGAAGTCCGAAGCCAGGCGCAGCAATTGCTTTTGCCGCTCTTCAGGCATGGTGCCGCCCAAAGGATTGCTCAGGCGCGTGGTCAGCACCAACGCCTTGATCGACCATTGGTTGGCCGCCAACTGCAAGGCCTCCAGGCTCATGCCGGTGACCGGGTCGCTGGGAATTTCGATGACCTTGAGGCCCAACAGATCCGCCAGTTGCAGCAAGCCGTAATAGGTCGGCGACTCGGCGGCGATCAAGTCCCCCGGCCGCGTCAGCACCCGCAAGGACATTTGCAGTGCGTCGACGCACCCGTGGGTGATCACCACCTCGGAAGGGTCTACCACGACGCCTGCATCGCGCATGCGAATCGCCACTTGACGGCGCAATGGCTCGAAGCCCGGGCTGAACATGTAGCTGAACGCCCGCGGGCTGTGGAAACGCGTGACCTTGGCCAATTGCTGATGCAGGGCCCGAACCGGCAGATAGTCGACGCTCGGCACCGCCGCGCCCAGGGGAAACACCCCTTCGCGGCGCGACTCGACCAATACTTGCTGGATGATGCTGCTGCGCGTCACCAGCCCCGGACGCTCGACCCGGGCAATGTCCGGCGTCGGTGCCGTCAGGGCCGGCGTCTGGTGCACGTAGTAGCCCGACTGCGGCCGCGCGCGGATCAGCCCCTGGTCTTCAAGGTTGGCGTAGGCCTGCAGCACCGTGGCATGGCTGACGTTGAGCTGCGAGCTCATCTTGCGCACCGACGGCACGCGCTCACCAGGCTGATACACACCGCGCCGGATGTCTTCAGCCAGCTGTTGAGCAATACGTTGATAGAGCAGAAGGTTGGTCATGACGCAGCACTCGATTTCACGGGCATTTTATTCTTGTCGGAAACGATACCGGAACAGTTTAGAAGTGTACTGGGACAGTTGCCAGATTACTCGACAGTACAGTGGAGTGACAGCTCTAACTGTACTCATCGTGCATCGATTGCAGGGCCAAAAAAACCCGGCGCCTTTTACAGGGGCCGGGTTTTCCAGTGACGCAGCCCTCAGCGGGCGGCGCCGAGCTGGCCTTTTTCGTCGGAGAACACAATTTCAACGCGACGGTTCTGTGCCCGGCCACGCTCGGAAGCGTTGACGTCCACAGGGTATCCATCACCGTAACCTTCGACCTGGATACGCTTTTCGTCGATCCCCAGGTCCACCAGCACATCCGCTACCGCTTGCGCGCGGTCACGAGACAGCTTGAGGTTTTCCTGCTTGCCGCCGGTGCTGTCGGTGTACCCCTCGATACGCACCACGCGCTTGGGGTTGAGCTGCAAGAACTGCACGATCTTGAGCACGACCCGGTTGGCCGAGTTCTTCAGTTCCGCTTCGCCGGTGTCGAACAGCACGTCACCGAGGGTCATCACCAAGCCGCGATCGGTTTGTGTGGTCGCCATTGCCATGATCTGTTCTTCGAGCCATTTGCCCTGCTGCTGCACACTCAACAACTTGGATTCACGCAGGGCCAATTGCAGGCGCTGGCGCTCCAGTTCGAGCTTCGCCGCGCGCTCTTCGTTGAGCACCTGGTTGCTGTGCTCCCGGGCGATGGCACTGTAGCGCTGGCTCAGGTAGGCGTAATGCTGCACATCTTCGCCGCTGCCCCAGTAGCTGGATAACCGATCGGCACGGGCCAGGGACTCACCCGCGCGGATCACGTCCCGGGGGGCGGCACGCAGGACGTTGGCGTCCTCCTTGACCTTCTGAAAGTCGGTGCTGGCCTGCTCGAGCGCCGCTTCGCTGCGCTGGCCGGCGCAGCCATACAAGCTGGCCAGGCCGGCGAGGACCAGACCGCCCAATACGTGGGAGTGCTTCATTGTGCATCCTCCCGCAACTGTTTGCGCAAGCGCTTGATGCGGGTGTCGAGCACGTTCAGTTGCTCCTGGCTCTTGAGGGTCAGCACGTTCGCTTCGGCCAGGCGGGCGTCGAGTTCGGCCTGTTCGGCCCGCATGCGCGCCTTCTTGTAGGATTCGTCGGCCATGTTGGATTTGGCGCGGGCGAACTTTTCTTCAGCCAGTTTCAATTCGGGCACTTCGTCGGCAGTGGCGCCAACGGCCCGGGCTTGGTTCAGTGCCTGTTCGGTCAGGCGGATCTGTTCATTCGGCGCCGGATCGGCTGCGCAGCCCGCCAGAGCCAGAACGGCCAGGGCAGCGAAAAGAGGTCGAATAGTCACTAATGTTCCCTACTGTTTTGGGGCACTGACAGGTAGCTGCAACTGTGTTCTCCAGCGCTCGAGATTGCGCTGCAACACAGCCTCCGTCAGACCGGACGCGGCCAATTCTGTCATCTTTTGCGCCAGCTGTCCGCGTAACCATGGGTCATTGCAGGCGGAGTTATGAGAGATCGCGAGAAACAACCCCGGCTTGTCCACCGGTTGCGGTGCGGCTTGCAGGTCGTTGGCCATTCCCAGTGTCTGCGCCATTGCCAGGCCCGAGTAGCGCCCCGCCAGGACATATTCCACCTCGCCCAGCAGCAATTTCTGAAAGGCCTGGGTCAGGTTGGGTGTGCGCACCAGGGACAATTGCTGCTCGGCAAAGACGCCGAATCCCTGGGTCATTGAGGCCTTTTCCGACAAGGCCCCGGGATGACCGTGAAGGTCCCCGGGCTGGTTGATGACCAGCGTCGAGTCCTTGCGGGTCCAGACCAGGTAATCGTTTTCGAGCAAGGGCGGATGAACGTAGTCCAGCACTTCCAGCCCGGTGACGGTCAGCGGAGCGTCGGTGAGCAGGTCCATGCGGCCACTGCGCACTTCGTCCAACGCCTGGGCGCGCTTGCCGGCATACAGCAGTTCGATCTTGAT
Organism: Pseudomonas sp. CFII68; assembly: GCF_000416195.1. NCBI lineage: Bacteria > Pseudomonadati > Pseudomonadota > Gammaproteobacteria > Pseudomonadales > Pseudomonadaceae > Pseudomonas > Pseudomonas sp. CFII68. Next base: position 181,767 of record NZ_ATLN01000125.1, on the reverse strand, counting down.
CCCCAGTTCTTGCGCGACGTGCGCCAACAGGTCGGCACCGGCGCCAATCAAGTGCTTGGGGTCCTGAGGGTCTTGCCAGAGATAGGGCGGTGCATCCGGGCTGCCGGTGGCGATCAGCCGTTCACATTTGCCGGCGGCGACAGACAGGCCCGGCACGAGCGCCAACGTCCACAGCAACGACCAGCCAGCCAAACGGCGCAGATCCATGGCAATACGCTCCTCTGATGCGGAAATAAAAAGCCCGGCCAAAGGGCCGGGCTCTTTATAAGTGAAGACGCCGGATTAGACCAGCTTCTCCAGCTCAGGGATGGCTTCGAACAAGTCCGCGACCAGGCCATAGTCGGCCACCTGGAAGATCGGCGCTTCTTCGTCCTTGTTGATCGCAACGATCACTTTGGAGTCTTTCATGCCCGCCAGGTGCTGGATCGCGCCGGAGATACCGACGGCGATGTACAGCTGTGGCGCAACGATCTTGCCGGTCTGGCCGACCTGCATGTCGTTGGGTACGAAACCGGCGTCGACCGCAGCGCGGGAAGCACCGACGGCAGCGCCGAGCTTGTCGGCCAGGGCGTACAGGTGCTTGAAGTTGTCACCGTTCTGCATGCCACGCCCGCCCGAAACGACGATCTTGGCAGCGGTCAGTTCCGGACGATCGGACTTGGCCAGTTCTTCGCCGACGAAGCTGGAAATGCCGGCGTCGTGGGCAGCACCTACCGCTTCAACGGCAGCCGAGCCACCTTCGGCGGCAACCGGGTCGAAACCGGTGGCGCGAACGGTGATGACCTTGACCGCAGCGTTCGATTGCACGGTGGCAATGGCGTTGCCCGCGTAGATCGGACGCTTGAAGGTGTCGGCGCTTTCTACCGAGATGATTTCGGAGATCTGGTCGACGTCCAGTGCAGCGGCCACGCGCGGCAGGATGTTTTTGCCGTTGGAGGTGGCGGCAGCCAGGATGTGGCTGTAGCCCTTGCCCAGCTCGGCGACGAGCGGAGCAACGTTTTCCGGCAACTGATGCGCGTAGGCGGCGTTGTCGGCCGACAGTACTTTTGCCACGCCAGCGATTTTCGCAGCGGCTTCGGCCACGGCGCCAGCGCCCTGCCCGGCCACCAGGACGTGGACATCACCACCGATTTTGGCAGCGGCAGCAACGGTGTTCAGCGTGGCCGGAGCCAGCGCCTTGTTATCGTGTTCGGCGATTACGAGGATAGTCATGATCAGATCACCTTCGCTTCGTTTTTCAGTTTCTCGACCAGTTCAGCCACCGACTTGACCTTGATGCCCGCGCTGCGTGCAGCCGGCGCTTCGACCTTGAGGGTCTTGTTGGTGGAGGCGGTGGAAACGCCCAAAGCGTCAGGCGTCAGCACTTCAAGCGGCTTCTTCTTGGCTTTCATGATGTTTGGCAGCGACGCATAGCGCGGCTCGTTCAAACGCAGGTCGGTAGTGACGATGGCCGGCAGTTTCAGGGAAACGGTCTGCGCGCCGCCGTCGATCTCGCGGGTCACGGCAACGCTGTCACCGGACACTTCGACCTTGGACGCGAAGGTGCCCTGACCGTAGCCGCTCAATGCCGCGAGCATCTGGCCGGTCTGGTTGTTGTCGCTGTCGATGGCTTGTTTGCCGAGGATCACCAGCGATGGCTGTTCCTTGTCGACAACGGCCTTGAGCAGCTTGGCCACGGCCAGCGAGGTCAGGTCTTCGGCGGATTCGACGAGGATGGCGCGATCGGCACCCAGTGCCAGCGCGGTGCGCAGTTGTTCCTGGGCGGTGGTCGGGCCGATGGAGACGACGACGATCTCAGTCGCCACGCCTTTTTCTTTCAGGCGTACGGCTTCTTCTACGGCGATTTCGCAGAAAGGGTTCATCGACATCTTGACGTTGGCGAGGTCGACGCCGGAGTTGTCCGCCTTGACGCGAACCTTGACGTTATAGTCGACCACTCGTTTGACAGCTACAAGAACCTTCATGGATTCCTCGTTACTCTCCGGTGAAAAAAAGTCGCCTAGGCGAACCTGGCGGTTGATGCTCATGGGCGCAAGGGCACCTCTAAAAACGCCGGCATGAACCACACATGACCCAGCTCACGGGAGTGAAGACCATTCGTCAGTGATGACCGATGAGTCATTCATTATCGCGGCGTGTAAACTGCGCGTCTGAACCACGCAATGCGTCACTTTGTGCTGCCTTCGCCCTGTCTTTAGAGGTGCTCTTGAAACCAACAGTCAGCCTACGGCGAGCGCAAAACCGCCCGTATCTTGACCGGAACGCCTATTCCGGTCAATACGGCAAAATGGTCAGTCATAAGCCGTACGTCAGTGATTTATCTGGGCTGCGGCAATTTCAAACAAACGTTTGTATTGGACCCTGAGAGTGGTGTAGATATAATGCGCCGCTTAAGAGAGACACGCGTTTCATCCATTGCCGCTTTCGTCGCTTTTCGCGAAGGAAACAACGGATGCAACGCCAAACCTCCAATTAGAAAAAACTGTGAGCCTTGAGTAGGAGATAGCCCTGTGGAACGCGAATACATGGAATTCGACGTGGTCATCGTCGGTGCCGGCCCCGCTGGCCTGTCTGCCGCTTGCCGACTGAAACAGAAGGCCGCCGAAGCCGGTAAGGAAATCAGCGTCTGCGTGGTCGAAAAAGGCTCCGAGGTCGGTGCGCACATCCTCTCCGGTGCGGTGTTCGAGCCCCGCGCCCTGAACGAACTGTTCCCGGACTGGAAAGAACTCGGCGCCCCGTTGAACACGCCCGTGGTGCGCGATGACATTTATGTCCTGAGAAGCGCCGAGGCCGCGAGCAAAATCCCTGACTTCTTTGTGCCCAAGACCATGCACAACGAAGGCAACTATATTATTTCCCTGGGCAACTTGTGCCGCTGGCTGGCCCAGCAGGCCGAGAACCTGGGCGTGGAAATCTACCCGGGTTTCGCCGCCCAGGAAGCGCTGTTCGACGAGAACGGCGTGGTGCGCGGGATCATCACCGGCGACCTGGGTGTCGACCGCGAAGGCAATCCGAAGGAAGGCCTCTACACCCCTGGCATGGAACTGCGTGGCAAGTACACGCTGTTTGCCGAAGGCTGCCGTGGCCACATCGGCAAGCAACTAATCAAGCGCTTCAACCTGGACAGCGAGGCCGACGCCCAGCACTACGGTATCGGCCTGAAGGAAATCTGGGAAATCGACCCAGCCAAGCATCAACCCGGCCTGGTGGTGCACACCGCCGGCTGGCCGCTGGATATCATGGGCACCGAGAACACCGGCGGCTCCTTCCTCTATCACCTGGAAAACAACCAGGTGGTGGTCGGCCTGATCGTCGATCTTTCCTACAGCAATAGCTTCCTGTCGCCGTTCGACGAATTCCAGCGCCTCAAGCATCACCCGGTGCTCAAGCAGTACCTGGAAGGTGGCAAGCGTATTAGCTATGGCGCCCGTGCATTGGCCAAGGGTGGTATCAATTCGCTGCCGAAAATGGTCTTCAAGGGTGGCGCATTGATCGGCTGCGATCTGGGCACCATGAACGTTGCCAAGATCAAGGGCAGCCACACCGCGATGAAGTCCGGCATGCTCGCCGCCGAATCGGTGGCTGAAGCGTTGCTGTCCGGCGGCGAAGGCGGTGATGAACTGACCAGCTACGTCGACCGCTTCAAAGCCAGCTGGCTCTATGAAGAACTGTTCGCCAGCCGCAACTTCGGCCCAGCGATGCACAAGTTCGGCCCGATCATCGGTGCCGGCTTCAACTGGTTCGACCAGAACATCCTTGGCGGCAAAATGCCGTTCACCCTGCACGACACCAAGCCCGACTACGCCTGCCTCAAGCTGGCAGCCGATTGCAAGAAAATCGACTACCCGAAACCGGACGGCAAGATCAGCTTCGACAAACTCAGCTCGGTGTTCATCTCCGGTACCAACCACGAGGAAGAACAGCCCTGCCACCTGAAGCTGACCGACCCGAGCATCCCGATCAGCAAGAACCTGCCACTGTACGACGAACCGGCACAGCGCTACTGCCCGGCCGGCGTGTACGAAGTGGTGACCAAGGAAGACGGTGAGAAGCGCTTCCAGATCAACGCCCAGAACTGCGTGCACTGCAAGACCTGTGACATCAAGGACCCTTCGCAGAACATCACCTGGGTATCGCCGGAAGGCGCTGGCGGACCGACTTACCCGAACATGTAAGCCGTTGCGCTGAACATCAAGGCTCCCGTAATGGGGGCCTTTTTGTTGCCTCCGATTCAAGCAACACAACAGTCCAAATGTGGGAGCGAGCTTGCTCGCGAAAGCGGTGTGTCAGTCGACAAAAATACCGGCAGATATGCCGCTTTCGCGAGCAAGCCCGCTCCCACAAGGGATTTTCAAAGACTCAGGCAGCGCGCTCTTCCCCGGGGTTGCGTTCGAAGTAGCGCTTGTACTCCCGACTGAACTGCGACGAGCTCTGATACCCCACCTGGTGCGCGACCTGGGCCACGCCCATGCCCTCGGTGAGCAGCAGTCGCTGGGCCTTGAGCAGGCGCAAGCGCTTGAGGTACTGCACGGGCGACAGCAACGTGCTGCGCTTGAAATGCTCATGGAAGGTCGAGGCGCTCATGTTCGCGCAACCGGCCAAGGTCTCGACGTTCAGCGGCTCAGTGAAGTGCGCATGCAAATGGCTCAGGGCCGCGGCAATCCGGGCGAATTGGCCTTGCTGCTCCACCAGCGCCCGCAGCACATCGGCCTGGGGCCCGCGCAACGCGACGAACAGCAACTCCCGCAGCCGCGCCTGGCCCATGACCTGGCATTCCAGTGGGTCGTGCAAGCAACGCAACAAGCGTTCGACGCACCCACGCATGGCGTCATCGAGCACGGCGCAGGTCATCGACTCCGGCGTCTGCGGCGCCAGGTTCCGTCCCGGCACCAGCCCCATGGCCAGTACCAACTCCCCCAGCATCGCCCGATCGATCGCAACGGAAACCCCAAGCAGCGGAGCATTGGGCATGGCGTAGGTTTCGCATTCGAAGGGCACCGGCAAGGCCTGGATCAGATAATTCCCGGCGCCATATTCCAGCGTGCGAGGTCCCAGGTACGCCAATTTACTGCCCTGGGCGATGATCACCAGGCTCGGCTCGTAGAGCTGCGGGCCACGGGCGACGTCCTGGCTGGCCCGAAGCGCATGTACGCCGGGCAGTGGCGTCGGGACGAAGCCGTCGCGGGTCGCCAGGGGTTCTATCAATGAAACCAGCGTAGCGTTGGCATCGAGATGGCGGGTCAACAACATGGGCGAAAACTTCACGAAAAATGGGATGAAACCATCATCGCAGGTCTGGCGTCACATAGGATCAGATCCTGGCCAAGACCGGAGGATTAGGCATGACAGGCGGAGGAATCGCCATCGCCGCCGGCCGCCAGGACTCCCAGAATGGAACCCCTCACCGTTCACTGCTTAGCGAGGTCCATCATGTACACAGCCATCGGATATGCCGCCCAGTCGGCCACCACTCCCCTCGCCCCCATGAAGTTCGAGCGTCGCAGCCCGCGAGCCGACGACGTGGCGATCGACATTCTCTACTGCGGCGTCTGCCATTCCGACATCCACCAGGCCCGCAATGAATGGGGCATCGCCGTTTACCCGCTGATGCCCGGCCATGAAATCATCGGCAAAGTCACCGCCGTCGGTGCGAATGTCACCCGCTATAAAGCAGGCGATTTGGTCGGTGTGGGCTGCATGGTTGACTCTTGCCGCGAGTGCGAAGCTTGCCGCGCTGACCTGGAGCAATACTGCCTGGAAGGCATGACTCAGACCTACGCCAGCCCGGACCGCGTGAGTGGCGGCCACACCATGGGCGGTTACTCCAACAGCATCGTGGTCAGCGAACACTTTGTGCTGCGCATTCCGGCAGCACTCGACCCGGCCAGCGCCGCACCACTTCTCTGCGCTGGCATCACCACCTACTCGCCCCTCAAGCACTATGGCGTGAAGGCTGGCGACAAGGTTGGCGTGCTGGGCATGGGCGGCCTGGGCCACATGGGCATCAAGTTCGCCAAGGCCATGGGCGCAGAAGTCACGTTGTTCACCCGCTCGGCGAGCAAGGCCGAAGAAGCCCGTCGCCAGGGCGCGGACCATGTGATCGTGTCCACCGACGCCGAACAGATGGCCGCCGCAGCGGGACGATTCCACTTCCTGCTGGACACCATTCCGGTGCAGCACGACCTCAATCCCTACCTCGACACGCTGCGTTTCGACGGCGTGCACATCATCGTGGGTCTGGTCGAGCCGATCGATCCGCCGGTACACGCGGCAAAACTGATCATGGGTCGTCGTGTCCTCGCCGGCTCGCTGATCGGCGGTGTCGCAGAAACCCAAGAGGTGCTGGACTTCTGCGCCGAACACCACATCAGCTGCGACATTGAAATGCTCGACATCCGCCAGATCAACGAGGCCTACAGCCGCATGATCGCCGGGGATGTGAAGTACCGCTTCGTCATCGACATGGCCACGCTCAAGGCCTGACGTTCGTCAAACCTTGGCGCCCAACTCCGCCGACAGCCGGGCTGTGACCCCTTTGACCAGGGGAATCAGCTCGGCCATTTTTTCCAGCGGCATGTACGGCACGGTGCTGGCGATGCTGATACCGGCAACAATGCGCTTACCGGCGTCACGGATCGGCGCCGCCACACAGCGAATCGACGGTTCGTTGTCTTCCAGGTCGAAGGCATAGCCTCCCGCCACATACTCCACCATCCGTTGCTGGAACTGTTCCCAGGATTGCTCCTGATGCTGGGGCCAGAACTGATTCTTCCCACCCGCTGGCAGGCTGATTTCATACAGCCGCTTCCATTGTTCCTGCGAGTCATCGAGCATCAGCGCCTTGCCGATCCCGGTGCGCGCCAACGGCATGCGATGGCCTACGCGCGAGCGCATTTCCGGGCCGTTGCGCCCTGGATTCTTCAGCAGGTACAAGACTTCGTCACCTTCACGAATCGCCAAGTGCACGGTGTCCCCGGTGAGCGCCGACAGCTCGTCCAGGTAAGGCCCCGCCAGGCTCACCAGTGGCAACTCTTCCCGGGCCTGAAAGCCCAACTCAATCAATTTCGGCCCCAGCAGGTAGCCCACTTGCGGCACCACGCGCAGGTAACGTTCATCCACCAGGCAACTGGCCAGGCGATGGGTGGTGCTGCGGGTGGTGCCGATCAGCCGAGCGATTTCCTTCAAGTCACGGGCGCCGCTGGCGACCGCCTGGACCACACCCAAGCCACGCAACAATGTCTGCGTGCCTGTGGGCGCGGCGTCCTTGGTGATTTTTGGATCGTCTTGCTGCATAGCCGGCCTTCAACAGTGAGCGGGGAACGGGCGGCATTATGGTCGCCCGCCCCGTCGGACTACAACTCGATGCGCTCGACCTTCCCGACCAGCAGGATGTAGGACAGCGCGCCAGCCAGTGCCAGGACAGAGATATAGGTGATGGCCGGGGCAAACGAATCGCCGCTGGCGAGGAAGCCAATGACGATCGGCGTGGCGATGGCCGCCAGGTTGCCGATGAAGTTGAACACCCCTCCGGTCAACCCGAGCAGTCGCGCCGGCGCCAGTGTGGAGACCAGCGACCAGGTGATCGACGCCAGGCCATTGCCGAAGAACGCCAAGGCCAGGAAGGCGATCACCAGCGGCGTCGACTCGACGAAGTTGGCGCCGATGATCGAGGTCGAGATCAGCAACCCGCCAATGATCGGCAGCTTGCGCGCAAACCCCACGGTGGCGCCGCGGCGGATCAGCCAGTCGGAGAAAAACCCGGAACACAGCACGCCGACAAACGCCGCGAGAAACGGCAACGACGCCAGCAGGCCGGACTTGATGAAGTCCATGCCGCGATATTTCACCAGGTAGGTCGGGAACCACGTCAGGAAAAACCACAGCGTGGAATTGAGGCAGAACTGCCCCAGGTAAATGCCCCACAACTTGCGTTGCGTCAGGACGATGCCCAGGTCGGTCCAGCTGAATTTCGCCTTGCCCTTGGCGGTATCGGCCTGGATATCCACCAGCCCACCGCCTTCGCGGATCAGTTCGATTTCAGCGGCGTTGGCGCCTTTGAAATCCCGTGGCTCGCGATACACCGCGTACCAGATCGCCGCCCAGAGAATGCCCACCGCGCCCGTGGCGACAAACACCATGTGCCAACCGAAGGCGTGTTGCAGCCAGGCCAATACCGGGGTCAGGAAGGCCAGCCCGACAAACTGCCCGGAGGTATAGAAACCGATGGCCGTGGCCCGCTCGCGCTCAGGAAACCAGGTGGTGACCACGCGGCTGTTGATCGGATAAGCCGGCGCTTCCAGGGCACCGACCGCCATGCGCAGCACGAACAGCGCGATGAAACTGGCGGCAAAACCCAGCATTACCGTGGCCACCGACCACAACAGCAACGCCACGCTATACAGAATGCGCGGCGGCACCCGATCCACCAGCCAGCCACCGGGGATCTGCATGGCGGCGTAGGTCCAGCCGAACGCCGAGAAAATCAGCCCGACGTGGATCGGATCGATGCCCAGGTCGCTGGTCAATGCGGGGGCGGCGATCGAGAGGTTGCTGCGGTCCAGGTAATTGATCACCACGGTGATGAACAGCAGGACCATGATGAAAAAACGCTTGCGGCTGGGCGTCACCAACGACGCCTGCGCGCTCAGGGTGTGCGCTTGCATGTGAGGTGCCTCTTTTTATATTTGTCGAATACGGCAAGGATTGAGCAAGACCCTGTGGGAGCAAGACCTGTGGGAGCAAGGCTTGCCCGCGATGCAGACGATGCGTTTTCCAGTCAAACCGCGTCATCGTTCATCGCGGGCAAGCCTTGCTCCCACAGAACCCCTTACTCCCACAGGGCCTTGCTCCCACAAGATTCTTTTGCTCCTGCGCAGTGATCAGCCGCAAATCACCACTCGGCAAAACTGCCATCGGCATGCCGCCAGATCGGGTTGCGCCAGCGGTGGCCGATGGCCGCGCGTTCGATGACGTATTCCTCGTTGATCTCAATACCCAGGCCCGGACCGTTGGGGATTTTCACGAAGCCCTTGTCGTAGTCGAACACCTGCGGATCCTTGATGTAATCCAGCAGGTCGTTGCTCTCGTTGTAGTGGATACCCAGGCTCTGTTCCTGGATGAACGCGTTGTAGCAGACCGCGTCCAGTTGCAGGCACGCCGCCAGGGCGATCGGGCCCAGCGGGCAGTGCAATGCCAGCGCCACGTCGTAGGCCTCGGCCATGTTGGCGATCTTGCGGGTTTCGGTGATGCCACCGGCGTGGGACGCATCCGGCTGGATGATGTCCACGTAGCCTTCGCTGAGTACACGCTTGAAGTCCCAACGCGAGAACAAGCGCTCGCCCAGGGCAATCGGGGTGCTGGTCAGCGGTGCCAGTTCCTTGAGGGCTTCGTAGTTTTCACTGAGCACCGGCTCTTCGATGAACATCAGCTTGTAGGGGTCGAGTTCCTTCATCAGTACCTTGGCCATCGGCTTGTGCACCCGGCCATGGAAGTCCACGCCAATGCCGACGTTCGGCCCCACCGCATCGCGCACCGCCGCGACGTTGGCCAGGGCCAGGTCGACTTTTTCATAGGTGTCGAGAAACTGCAGCTCTTCAGTGCCGTTCATCTTCACCGCCGTGAAGCCCCGCGCCACGGCTTCTTTCGCCGCGCGAGCGGTATCGGCCGGCCGGTCGCCGCCGATCCACGAATACACACGGATCTTGTCGCGCACCTGGCCGCCCAGCAGGTCGCTGACCGACACGCCCAGGGCCTTGCCCTTGATGTCCCACAACGCCTGGTCGATACCGGCCAGGGCGCTCATGTGAATGGCCCCGCCGCGGTAGAAGCCGCCACGATAGAGCACCGTCCAGATGTCTTCGATGTTGCGTGGGTCTTTGCCGATCAGGTAGTCGGACAATTCCTCGACAGCCGCCGCCACCGTGTGGGCACGGCCTTCGACCACGGGCTCGCCCCAACCGGTCACGCCCTCGTCGGTCTCGACCTTGAGGAAGCACCAGCGCGGCGGAACGATAAACGTGGTCAGCTTGGTGATTTTCATCTTGTTGTCTCTCTTGTCAGATGCAGCGCACGGGGCGCTGGAAAAGTCTTCAGTTCAAGGCGTTCCATGCGGCCACGTAGGCCTTGGCCCGCACCGCCACTTCATCCGCTGTCAGGCCCGGCTTGAACAGCCCGGAACCGAGGCCGAAACCCTTGACGCCGGCTTCGACGAACACCGCCATGTTGTCCGGCGTAATCCCGCCCACCGGCACCAACACAGTCCCGGCCGGCAGTACCGCAAGCCAGGCCTTGACCACCGCCGGGCCCATTTGCTCGGCGGGGAACATCTTCAGTACATGGGCCCCTTCAGCCAGCGCGGCAAAGGCTTCGGTGGGCGTGGCGACGCCTGGCGACAGGTACAAGCCCGCCGCTTTCGCCGCGCGCAGCACCTTCGGATCGCTGTGGGGCATGACGATCACTTGGCCGCCAGCGGCTTTCACCTGCTCGACCTGCTCCGGCGTGAGCACGGTACCGGCACCGATCAGGCAATCGGCGGGCAAGGTACTGCGCAGGATGCGGATGCTTTCATACGGCTCGGGGGAATTGAGCGGCACTTCGATGACGCGAAATCCGGCGCTGTACAGGACTTCGCCGATGGCTGCCGCCTCTTCGGGACGCAGACCACGCAGGATCGCGATCAGCCCGTTGTGCGCCAGTGCTTGTGTGAGCATGTCAGACCTCCAGTCAGGTTCAGGGGGCGGTGGAATCGAGCAACCCGGCCGCTACGGCCAGTTGCCACAAACCGCGTTCGGTGGCCTGTTCGGCCAGGACCACCCGGGAGAAGCCGCAGGCGTCGAGGGCCCGTTGATAACGGACACAGAGTTGGGAGTTGCCGATCAGCACCACCGTCGGCAGATGGAGGCTGTCGCGTCGCCGACGCTGCACCTCGGCCAGCGCCGTCAGCTCATGGCCGATCAGCAGGCCCGAGAGGTAATCGGCCTGGGCGCTGGCCTCCAGTTCACCGGTCAAGCCCAGGCTGCGAGCGCTGAACACCGTGGACAACGGACCGATCTGGCCGTCCACCGACAACGCCACCTGTACGCCACGATCAAAGGCCACGCCATCGAAGGTCGTACTCCGTTGCTGGGTGCGACCGAGAATGCTGTGGTCACTGAGCACGGCGAAGATCTCGCCGGTCATGAAGGTGTCGAAATGCACGATGCAGCCATCGGCCACTTCCACCCATTTCGAATGACTGCCGGGCAAGCCGATCAGCACCGCTTCGTCCGGCAGGCTGTGCAAGGCACCGAGCACTTGGGTCTCTTCGCCGCGCATGACATTGGGCAAACGGGAACGCTGGATCACGCCGGGCACGATGTGCACATCGACACCGCGAAGGCTGCGAACGGTTTGTAGGGAATGTCCGAGATTGGCGACGTTGGCGGGTGTGTCGCAGTAAGGCGCTTCGCGCCAGCCCTGAGCGCTGCCGACCATGCCGCAGGCAATCACAGGCAAGCCCGGCTGTGCATCGAGCCAGTCGCCGCAGGCCTCGTCGAAGGCCAGTTCGAAACCGTCGATGCACACCCGGCCGGCCACGGTTCGCGGCCCGGAAGGCAACTGCATGATCCCCGATGACAGCGAGCGCTGCTCGAGCACCTCGCCATCGGCTGCGAGTTTGTAAGCCCGTAATGAGGTGGTCCCCCAATCGAGCGCGATCAATTGCGCCTGCATCCGCTTCACCTGTTCTGTTTTTTGGCAGTGAGTGGAACGGACTATAAACCTGGGCGTGACAAAATCTCAATATATAAATATCACTCCCATATATTGGGACTGCATAGATCAACCACAAAGCCAATCGCCATCCGTCCAAGACCCTGCTACGTTTCTGAACGGACGCCAAACAACTCAGGGAAAAAGTGATGGGACAACAGCTGAAAATCCTCGGCCGCACTTCCTCGATCAATGTCAGGAAAGTGTTGTGGACCTGCCAGGAACTGGAAATCGCCTACGAGCGCGAAGACTGGGGCATTGGTTTTTCTTCGACCCAAGACCCGGATTTCCTGGCCTTGAATCCCAATGCCCAGGTGCCGGTGATCATTGATGAGAACGGTGTGCTCTGGGAGTCGAACACCATTTGCCGCTATCTGGTGGGCAAACATGGGCGCAACGATCTGCTGCCTGTCGAGCCTGCCACCCGGGCGCGCATTGAACAGTGGATGGACTGGCAAGCCACAGAGCTCAACCCGTCATGGGGCTACGCATTCCACGCCCTGGTACGCAAGAATCCGGACTTCCAGGACCCACAGCGCATCGCCGCCGGCGTCAAAGGCTGGAACGAGAAGATGGGGTTGCTGGAGCAGCAGTTGAACCGCACCGGCGCCTACGTGGCCGGTACGGCGTTTTCCCTTGCGGATGTGCTCATCGGCCTGTCGGTGCACCGCTGGCGCCAGGCGCCCATGGAGCGTCCCGACTATCCGGCCGTGGCGGCCTACTGCAAACGCCTCGAACAGCGACCGGGGTTTGCCGAGTACGCATCCGCCGCGCACTCATGAAGTGCTCAGTTGCCGTTAGCGAAATCCCGTAGCACCTTGCCGTCCATTCGGTAGCGCACCCACTCTTCCTGGGGTTGCGCGCCGAGGGATTTGTAGAACTCGATGGCCGGCGTGTTCCAGTCCAGCACACTCCATTCGAAACGCCCGCAATCGTTGTCACAGGCAATTTTCGCCAAATGGCGCAGCAACGTCTTGCCCGCCCCGCCACCGCGCTGGTCAGGCGTGATGTACAAGTCTTCGAGGTACAGGCAGTTGCTGCCCAGCCAGGTGGAATAACTGAAGAAGAACACCGCGAAACCGATCGGCACGCCATCACGCAGGCAGATCAACCCGTGGGCCGTTGCGCCTTCGCTGAACAGGCTGCGCTCGATGTCCGCCACACTGGCGATGACTTCGTGGCGGGCCTTTTCGTAATCGGCAAGCTCAGTGATGAAGGCAAGGATTTGAGGCGCATCGCTGGGTTGCGCAGGACGGATCTCGATGGACATGAACAGGCCTTGTAGCCAATTGAAAGCGCCATACTAAGCCGCCACGGGGCGCTCGTCACATATGAAAATGAACATCATCCACGAACCCTCGAAGTACTGACATACAAAGGATCTGTCATGACCGCTGCCGCCTTTGCACCTTTTCAAACCGTCGCTGCCCAGTTGTTGCCTCATGCATTGGAGCCATCGGAGGATGGCGCTCACGATCTGTCACACCTGCAACGGGTCTGGCACAACGTACGCTTGCTCCACCGTCATGAAGGCGGTGACCTGCTTATCCTGCTGGCGGCAACATTGCTGCATGACTGCGTGGCGGTGGAAAAAAATTCACCGCTGCGCGCCCAGGCCTCCCGCTTGGCAGCGGATAAGGCATCGACACTGTTGTCGACACTGAACTGGCCAAACGAAAAAATCAGCGCCGTTGCCCATGCCATCGAGGCTCACAGTTTTTCGGCCAATATCGCAGCGATCACACTCGAAGCCAAAATTCTCCAGGACGCCGACCGCCTAGACTCATTGGGCCTGCTCGGGGTGGCGCGCACATTCTATGTGGCCGGACGCATGGGCAGCGCACTCTATGACCCTCAGGATCCGCAGGCCAAGTCCCGGGATTACGATGATCGACGTTTCTGCCTCGATCATTTCCAGACCAAATTGTTGCACCTGGCCAACGGTTTCCAGACTGCCACCGGGCAACACATGGCGCTGACCCGTCACGAAAAACTAAAAAACTTCATGGAGCAATTCATCGAAGAAGCCGGACTCGACGGCTAGACCATTCGTCGCACCCGAGGCACCAACCCAAATCCAGCGAGGCCCAAGATCAGGTAAGCATTCTGAAAAATGGAGGCGACACCCATGATCACTTCAAGGCTGACCGCATTCACCTTCGCCGCGTTGCTGTCCTCGGTGGCCTTCGCAGCTTCCACCTCCGGCACCGGGCCGACCGATCCTGTGCAAGCACCCAACTCTCCCGCAACCCAAGGCCTGCCCAAATTGAACACCGACGGTACTGGCGGCGGCCTGAACAATGGCCAGCCACCCGCCACCGGCACCGATCCGCGTGTGCAGGGTAATGACACGGGTCGTCAGGGCGGCATGAACACACCGGACTCGACAGCGCCTGATAACGCCGAGACCGGGGTGGGCTCAAAGACCACGACCGGTGGGTCGGGCTCCGAAGGTGGCGCCGCCAGCCAATAGCCTCTGCTCAGACATTTGAGGAGGAACATCCCATGCCTCGTGGAAGCAAAGACAAATACACCGCCGAACAAAAGCGCAAGGCCGCACACATTGAAAAAAGCTACGAGAAAAAAGGCGTGTCCGAGAACGAAGCCGAGGCACGCGCCTGGGCGACCGTGAACAAGCAGTCCGGTGGTGGCGAACGCACCGGTGGTTCAGGCCAGGAAAAGCCGGCGGCGGCCAAGAAAACCGACCGCAAGGAATCGGCCCGCCGCGCCGCCAAGACCCGCGAAGGTCACCCGCGCACCAGTAAAGCCTCCCATGGAACCCAGACAGTGGACAGCCTGATGAAGGAGGCCCGGGCGAAAAACATTCCCGGGCGCTCGAGGATGCGTAAGCAGGAGTTGGTGGAGGCGTTGCGCAAGGCGGGGTGATTGTCGGCGTCTGGGTGGACGCCTTCGCGAGCAGGCTCGCTCCCACAGGGGATCTGCGGTGTGCAGGGGGTCTGAGCCTCCCACATTGGATCTGCGCCGTGCCGAAGTTTCTGCGCCTGGCACGACACCTGTGGGAGCGGGCTTGCTCGCGAAAGCGGTGGGTCAGCGAAGGAGGTGTTGGATGTGCCGACGCCTTCGCGAGCAGGCTCGCTCCCACAGGTTTTTGTGCCAGGGCGCAGAACCCCGGCACAGGCACAGAGCCAGTGTGGGAGCGGGCTTGCTCGCGAAAGCGGTGGGTCAGCGAAGGAGGTGTTGGATGTGCCGACGCCTTCGCGAGCAAGCCCGCTCCCACACTGGCTCTGTGCCTGTGCCGGGGTTCTGCGCCCTGGCACAAAAACCTGTGGGAGCGAGCTTGCTCGCGATGGCGGTAGATCAGTCGCCAGTAAGCCTGCCGTCTAGCGTTGTTTCAAGCGGTCAATCACCACCGCCAGCAGCAGGATCGAGCCGCGGATGACGTATTGGTAGAAGGTGTCGATGTTCTTCAGGTTCATCGCGTTTTCGATGATCGCCAAAATCAGCACGCCGGCGATGACGTGGCGGATCATGCCGATACCACCGCTCAACGACACCCCACCCAGCACGCAAGCCGAGATCACGGTCAGTTCGAAGCCTTGGCCGATCATCGGTTGGCCGGAGGTCATGCGCGATGCCAGGATCACCCCAGCCAGGGCGCCGATCACGCCATGCACGGCGAAGATGATGATCTTGGTGCGATCAACGTTCACCCCCGCCAACAACGCCGCTTCCTGGTTGCCACCGATGGCCATGGTGTTGCGCCCGTAGGTGGTGTAATTCAGCAGCCAACCGAAAAACAGGAAGCAGGCGATGGTGATCAGGATCGGCACCGGTACGCCGAACAATTGGCCATTGCCGAACACGAAGAACGATTCCTGCGACACACCCACCGCCTTGCCGTTGGCAAAGATGTAGGCCAGGCCGCGGACGATCTGCATCGT
The DNA here is from genome assembly GCF_000416195.1 of Pseudomonas sp. CFII68. Taxonomy (NCBI): domain Bacteria; kingdom Pseudomonadati; phylum Pseudomonadota; class Gammaproteobacteria; order Pseudomonadales; family Pseudomonadaceae; genus Pseudomonas; species Pseudomonas sp. CFII68. The sequence goes on along the minus strand of NZ_ATLN01000125.1, from coordinate 166,117 downwards.
TGCCAGGGTGGTGATCAACGCGTTGACCCGCAGCTTGGCGATGACGATGCCGTTGATCAGGCCAACGATCAGCCCCATCACCAGCGCCGCGCTGACGCCGAGGAACACGCTGTTGGTGTCGCGCATCACCACCGCCGCGACCACGCCGGCACAGGCAATCACCGAACCGACCGACAAGTCGAAGTGCCCGGACGCCAGGCAATACAACATAGTGCAGGCCGCGATGCCGGTGGTGGAAATCGCCAGGCCCAGGCCGCGCATGTTCAGCGGCGACAGGAAGTTGTCGATCATCAGGGTGCAGAGCACGAAGATGCCGATGGCCGCCAGCAGCATGACCCAGTCATCCAGGAAACGGCGCAGGTCCAGGGGTTTGCGTGCCGTTGGCAGTGCATTGTTTTGAATGGTCATGATTTACCTCTCAGTTCGCCGCGTCGGCAACGCGTTGGCGCGGCAGCGCCAGTTGCAGCAGGTTGGATTCGTTGGCCTGGTCACGCGACAGCTCGCCGCGCATGGCCCCTTCGCAGAGCACCAGGATTCGGTCGGAAATGCCCATCACTTCCATCAGGTCGCTGGACACCACAATCACCGCGATGCCGTCGGCCGCCAGGTTGTGGATAATCTGATAGATCTCCGCCTTGGCGCCGATGTCGATGCCGCGAGTGGGCTCGTCCAGCAGCAGGACTTTCATCGGCATCGACAGCCAGCGACCGAGAATCGCCTTCTGCTGGTTGCCGCCGGACAGGTACATGATTTTCTGGCTGGCCGCCGGGGTCTTCACTTTCAGCGACTTGATTTGCTTGTCGGCATTGCCCCGCTCCCAGTCGCCACGCAACAGGCAGCCGAGCGTGGAATGAGACGAGCGCGCACTGATGTTGATGTTCTCGCCCACGCTGCCCAACGGAATGATGCCTTCCTTCTTGCGATCCTCCGGGCAGAGCAGCACGCCCGCGGCGATGGCATCCCTTGGTGAACGCAATTTCAGTTCCTTGCCGTGCAAGACCAGGCTGCCCTCGCGCTGACGCTCCAGGCCACTGAGCAAGCGAAAAAGCTCGGTACGACCGGCGCCGACCAGCCCGAACAAGCCGAGGATCTCGCCCTTGTGCACCTGGAAACTCACTGGTTCGCGCAAGCCCGGCCCCAACAGGCCCTTCACTTGCAGCGCCACATCGCCGCGCTCCCGAGGACGGTAGTCATAGATGTCCTGGATATCGCGACCGACCATGCACGTGACGAGTTGATCATGGGTCAACTCGCTCATGTTCTCGAAGGTCCGCACGTAACGACCGTCCTTGAACACCGTCACCGCGTTACAGATACGGAACACCTCCTCCATGCGGTGACTGACGTACAGCACCACTTTGCCCTCGTCCCGCAGGCGGGCGATGATCGCCATCAAACGGTCGATTTCACGGGCCGACAGGCTACTGGTGGGTTCGTCGAAAGCAATGACGTGGGCACCACGGGACAAGGCCTTGGCGATTTCCACCAATTGGCGCTGGCCGAGGGACAGGCGACCGACTTTTTCCTGCGGGTCGATTTCGTCGGCCAGGCCCTTGAGCAGCATCAGCGCCTGCTGGCGCAACACGCCCCGATTGACCAGGCCGAAACGCGCCGGCAAATGGCCGAGAAACAGGTTTTCAGCGACGGTCATTTCCGGCACCAGGTGCAGCTCCTGATGAATCACCGCCACACCGCTGGCGATGCTGTCGGCAGTGCCCTTGAACGCCATCGTCTGCTCGCCGATCTGCAAGTCGCCGCTGCTCGGGATGTAGGCACCGCCCAGAATCTTGAGCAGCGTGGACTTGCCGGCGCCGTTTTCACCCATCAAGGCATGGACCTGCCCCGGATGGGCAACGAAACTGATATTGGCCAGCGCCTGCACGCCGGGAAAGGACTTGCCGATCCCGTTGAATCGCAAGCTGCCGCCGATGTTGTGTTGCCGTGTCGCTGTTTGCGCTTGCATAACCACCTCGAACTTACAGAGATCAAGCGACCCCGCCACTCAAGTGACCAGGGCCGCTTTTGAATCAACCGGCCGTCAGTTCCACAGGCCGATCTTTTCCAGCTCTTGCTTGAAGTTCTCCCGGGTGATCAGCGTCACCTCGTCCATGGCGGTGTACTTCGGCGGCTCTTTGCCCGTGGTGATCCACTCGTACATCATCGCGGCGGTGTTGTAGCCTTCGAGGTGCGGGCTAGGCAGCATCGAACCGAAGAAGCCGCTGTTGGGTTTTTTCAACTCACCGATGGCGTCAGTGCCGTTGATGCCGATGCCGATCACATTGGCCGCCTTGAACCCGGCGGCTTCGGTGGCGCGCACGCCGCCCAGCACGGTGTTGTCGTTCATGCCGCCGATGATCAGGTTTTTCGCGGCGCTTGGCAGTTTCACCAGGGCCGAGTTAGTGGAGTCCATGCTGCCGGGTACGTCGAGGGTTTTCAGGGCGGCTGTGAGGATGTGATCTTTCGGCATACCGGCATCTTCAAGAGACTTTATCGAACCGTCGGTGCGCTTCTTGCCAGTGTCCAATTCGTTGTAGGTGTTGATCACCGCGTAGGTGTCCTTCCAATCCCAGCCGCGTTTTTTCGCTTCAGCGGCCATGGCGGCGCCCTGCTTCTGGCCCACCTCGAACGCGGCCATGCCCAGGTACGGCACGTCTTCCATGAACTTGCCGCTGGCGTCGACGAAACGGTCGTCCACGGCAATCACCTTGAGATCGTTGAGCTTGGCCTTGGCCATGATGGCCGGGCCGAGGGACACGTCCGGCGGGCAGATCACGAAGCCCTTGGCCCCGTTGGCGGCCAGGCTGTCGATGGCCGAGAGGGTTTTCTCGCCGTCGGGCACGGCGATCTTGATCAACTGGAAGCCTTTATCCTTGGCCGCCTTCTCGGCAAACGCCCATTCGGTCTGGAACCAAGGCTCCTCGGCCTGCTTGACCAGGAAACCAATTTTTACCGCATCGGCCGCCAGCAAGTGACTGCTGAGACTGACCGCGGTAACCGCCAGGGCGGCGCGACACAGGGAACGGATCCCACGACGATGTTTCATAGTTGACTCCTTGTTTTTTTTATTGAAAGCCAAACGTCCAGGTTTCTGCTCCACCGTCGGTGGAAATGCGCAGGCTGGGCGGTTACATCAAGTTGCTACACAGCATAGGCCTGAATAGTCATATCGTATGATGATTGGATTGCAGGCGAAGTTTCCCACTGCAATCCAGGAATATTCAGTCGTGGTACATGACCGAACGTCCCCCATCGATGGTGATACATGAGGCATTGATAAACGGTGCTTCGTCACTGGCCAGGAACACGGCCGTCATTGCCACTTCGATCGGTTGCCCGACGCGCCGTGGCGGGTGCAGATCCAGCGCACGCTGGCGTTCGGCATGGGGATCGGCAAAGCCGTTCCAGTAGTCGACGTTCAGTTGGGTTTCGATATAACCCGGGGCGATGGCGTTGACGCGTACCCCTTTAGGCGCGTATTCGATGCCCAGGGCGCGAGTCAGGCCGAGCAGGCCATGCTTGGCCACCGGGTAAGGGAAACAGCCGGGAATGATGTGGGACGAATGGACCGAGGCAATGTTGATGATACTGCCCACGCCCTGCTCGATCATCTGTGGCAACACGGCCTTGCAACCGTACCAGGCGCCGTCCAGATCGATGGCGAAGCAGCGACGCCAGTCCTCTTCGGTCATTTCCAGCGGGTCACGGAAGACATTGACGCCAGCGCAGTTGACCAACACATCGATGCGACCGTGCAGCTCGACGGCACGCCGGGCCATGGCCTGCAAGTCCTGCTGCTTCGACACATCGACCTGCAGCGCTTGCACGTCGGCCCCGCGTTCACGCCAATGGGCGGCCACCGCCTCGACCTTCTGCGCCTGGATATCGCTGATCACCAACCGGGCCTGTTGCGACGCGAACGCCGCGACGATGGCCTCGCCAATGCCTTGGGCGGCACCGGTCAACAGCACGACCTTGTCTTTCAGGCGCTCGCCCTTCGGTGGCTCCGGCACGGGTGGCAAGACCAAGGGCTCAGCCATGGTTCAAGCCTCCTGCGCGCGGGCACGAGAAAAACCGGGCATCCACGGATGACCGGCGCAAAGGCGCTTGAAAGAACAGTGGCCGGCGTACGCCGCCGGGGCGTACGGGGAAAGATCGTTGCATCACTTCACCTGTTTTGTTTTTTTAGTGTGAGTGCGTATTGCCGATGGAGCCGACTATAAACCCGGCCGCCAAATAATCTCAATATATATATTTACATCCCATATTTTGGGATTCAGCCTGCAAACCTTGTACACGCCACGCCAGGCACGTCGACACGCATCGACAGCACGGCACCGTCCAGCGGATGACCCAATGGGCTCGCCGCGCTGGTGATGTACAACGTCTTGAGGTCTTCGCCGCCGAACACACAACTGGTCGGGCGGCTGACGGGCAGTTCGATCACCCGATCGACCTGCCCGTCCGGATTCAGCCGCAACAAGCAACTGCCGTCCCAGCGGGCGTTCCAGATATAGCCCCGGGCATCCATCGCCGAACCATCCGGGCCGCCACGGGGATGGGGGCCGAACCAGACTTCGGCAGGCGCCAGGTTGCCTTCCGGGTAGATAAAGTGCCGATACAACGTGCCATCCAGGCTGTCGCCGAAATACACCGTGGTGCCATCGGGGCTCCAGAGCAACGTGTTCGGAATACCCAGCCCGCGCAACAAGGGCATGACCCGGCCATCACCGGCGACGCGAAACAGCCCGCCGGAGCGCCGCTCGATGGGCAAGTCCTCGCCTTCGTCACCGATATTGTTCTGCATGGTGCCGAGCCAGAGTTGACCCAGGGCGTCGCAACGGGCCTCGTTGGGACGATTGCCTGGCTGGGGATCGGCCATGCACAGCAGCGTCAGGCGCGGTTCCAGGCCCGGAGAATCGAGATCAAGGCGGTAGACCCCACTGCTCAGGGTCACCAAGGCGTCGCCACTCTGGGTCGGAATGAAAGCGGAGACATACTCGGGCATCTGCCAGATCTGTACGTTGGCGCCAATCAACCGCAGTGCCTGCTTGCCGGCGATATCGACCCAATACAACGCCTGGGTCGGCTCGTCCCAGAAGGGCCCCTCGCCCAACTTCGCCCGGTGTTCCGTCACAGCCGTCCACTTCATTGAAATCTCCCGTTCCCGGCTTGCCCGGCAGCGTCTGTTCGACCGGCCATGACATTGGGGTAAAAGCGTTTGATGGCCAGGTCAGCGTTATCGATCAGGGTCATGCAGGCCCAGACGCCCCGCGCCGCGTCACGGGCGGCGATGGCGTCGGCGATGTCCTTGTGGATGGGCAAGGTGCGGCGCAGTTCATCCGGGTCGGCCGCCGACACCTCGAACGACACCGCCAACAGCGCACCGAGGGCCGGAACCATTTGCTCGATGAACTGATTATGGCTGGCAGCGAGGATGCACTCATGGAAAAACTGGTCGGCACGGTTGTAATCGGCGCCGCTGTCCACAGCTCGCTCCAGTGCATGGTAGGCCAGGCGGATCGCCTGCACCTGATCGGCCGTGGCCCGCTCGCAGGCCCAGCGCACCGCCATCGGCTCGATGGTGCGACGCAGGTCCAGCAAGTCGTCGACAAAGTTTTCCGGCAGGCCGCTGCGTGACAGCCAGCCCACCACTTGAGGGTCGAACAGGTTCCAGCGCCGCACCGGCAACACCCGCGTGCCGACTTTCGGCCCGACTTCCAGCATGCCTTTGGCCACCAGGGTCTTGATCGCCTCGCGAATCACCGTGCGACTGACGCCCAGTTGCTCGCCCAAGTCTGCTTCGACCTTGATGGTTTGCCCAGGCTTGACCTGGCCGGCGGCTATCCAGCCCCCCAGCCAATCGACGGTCGATGCATGAAAACTGCTGGACATGAAAACCCCGCGGACCACTCTTATTGGAGACCCACGCTAATCATCATATGATTGGGTGTCAATTTGAATTTTGCATACCCCTGTGCGAGCGAGCTTGCTCGCGATAGCAGTCGTCCAGCCGACACAGATGTTGGATCAACCATCACTCCCGCAAGGGGTCAGGGCTCCAGGCCGATAGGGAAAAACTCGCCGCCGCTCCACACGCCCAACCAGCGCTGTCCGTCGATCTCGCGGCTGACCGCCAGCTCCACCAGTTGGTAGAACACATTGCGATGGATCAGTGCTTCGAGATTGCTGCGCACATGCACGTAGGGCGCGGGTTCCTGGGTCTGGGGATCGATCACCACCCGCAGCGGATGCTCGGCACCGGCCTCGGTGGTTTCCTCGACATTGGTGGTGAAGCGCAACAACTGCCCTTCCCCCTGCCCTTCGACCTCAAGGGTCACGGCCACGAACGGCGTATCGTCGACCTTGATGCCGACTTTTTCCACAGGGGTAATCAGGAAGTAATCATCGCCGTCGCGGCGGATGATGGTGGAGAACAGCTTGACCATCGGCTTGCGCCCGATGGGTGTGCCCAGGTAATACCAGGTGCCGTCCCGGGCGATGCGCATGTCGATGTCGCCGCAGAAGTCGGGGTTCCACAAGTGGACCGGCGGCAGGCCTTTGGTCTTGGGGATCTGCCCCAGCAAGTCATTGGCTTTTTGCGGTCCGCTCATGGTGACTCCTTACATTTATTCGTTGCTCATCCCCAGCAGGCTGCGGGCATATTCACGCAAAGGCGGGGCGATGAGGTCTTGTGGCTGCTTGTCGTGCAACGTCAGTAAACCGCCACGACTCTTGATGCGTGCAGTATCAATCAAATACTGGGTGCTGGTCTCGATCAACATGATTTGAATCACGCTGGTATCGACGCCCAGACGATCCACGGCTTCTTCATCCTGCCATTCGTCAGTGTTGCCAATGCGGTTGTCGGCCTTGGCGAAGCGGGTGTACAGCAAATAATGGGCGCCGGCGGAACGGGCTTCGCCCATGGCCTGGTCGAGGCCTTCGGGAACACGGGCGCGACGGACCATGGGGAAATATTCGATGAAGCCATTGAAGGCTTCCTCGGCCACGACGTTGGGACGCGGATAGGCACTGCCTGGCGGAGCAAAGGCGCCCTGGGCAATGTAGATGAACGAGTCTGGCTGAATACGCAGGTTGTTCACACGACGGCTGTCGCTATGGTCCAGCAGGCCAGCGTCGCTCATGTGGTAACGAACACCCTCTCCCATGTCGCTGACATTCATGCAGCCACCAAGCGCCAAAACGGCCAGCAGCAAAACCAGGCTACGCATCCTACCCTCCAAAAACCGGTGTCGGAAAACCGGCGAATGGTCGTGGGATGCAGCTTTTGCGCCAGCTCATCGAGATGGGGGGCAGATGTATCCAAGTGAATGGGAAATTGCTATCGCGGGCAAGCCTTGCTCCCACATGGTAAGCGTCGTACTTGTGGGAGCAAGGCTTGCCCGCGATAGCAATAGATCAGCCGCCGATGATTTTCATGATGGTCGCGCCGCCGGAGAATGCCACTTCCTGCTTGTCCCCCAACGCCTTGACCAGCAAGCGCTGAAGCGCCGGCAAGGCCTGGTGACGGGGCTTGTCCAGCAGGTCGCCGACGAAGTGACGGTTACTCGACGACAGGCAGCCGTGCAGCCAGCCCGTGGAAGACAACCGCAGGCGCGAACAGGTACGGCAAAACGGCACGCTTTCGTTGGCGATCACGCCAAAGTGACCCAGCCCCGGTATCTCATAGCGCACCGCCGTGGCATCCACCGGGGCGTCGGCTTGCAGGTATTCGTATTGATCGCCAATCAGGCTCAGCAACTGTTGAAGGCTGACGAACTGCTGCAAAAATGCGTTGGAATCGCTGGCCAGATGGCCCATGCGCATCAACTCGATGAAACGCAACTCATAGCCACGTTCCAGGCAGTATTCGAGCAAAGGCATCACCTGGTCCAGGTTCTGCCCGCGCAACGGCACCATGTTGACCTTGATCTTCATCCCGGTGGCCCGGGCCTGCTCCATACCATCAAGCACGGTCGCCAGGTCGCCGCCACGGGCGATACTGCGAAACGCGGCAGGGTCCAGGGTGTCGAGGGAAACATTGATACGACGGATACCGGCGTCTACCAGCAACGGCAGCTTTTTCGCCAGCAACTGGCCATTGGTGGTCAGGCTGATGTCCTCCAGCCCCATCTGCCCCACCGCCGTCATGAAACGCTCGAGCTTGGGGCTGACCAACGGTTCGCCGCCAGTGATGCGCAGCCGCTCGATGCCGGCGGCCTCGATCAAATAGGCTACGCCACGCGCCATGGCCTCGGCCGACAGTTCATCCTGCGCAGCCACCAACCGCTTGCCGTCAGGCACGCAGTAGGTACAGGCGTAATTGCAGGCGGAGGTCAGGCTTATCCGCAGATTACGGAAACGCCTGCCTTGACGGTCAACGATCATGGATCACTCCGGCACGAGAAAAATCGGACTCGCGAAAATTGACCTAGAAATCAAGATTCCGCAAGACCCAAGCCTGAGTATATTACTGGGACACTGCGCCATGTAAGCGGACATGGCGCAATAAGACAGCTGAATGTCTTGGCCTGTGCGGCCTTAGCTGCTCGGGACGTCGGTATCGCGCTTGCGCTTGTTGCCCATGCGCACGCCGATGTCCATCAGGAACTGGAAGAAACCTTCCTGGTCTTCCAGCACGTTGCTCCAGAACGGCGAGTGATACAGCGCCACCGCACCGTGCACCAGCGCCCAGGCAGCGCAGTAATGGAAATAAGGCGGCACGTCTTCGAGCTTGCCTTCGCTGATCCGGCCCTTGATCAGCAGGGTCAGGCGTTCGAAGTTCGAGGCGCGGATCTTGTGCAGCTCCTCGACCATTTCCGGCACCTGGTTGCCCTTGACCACCTTCTCTTCCAGGCGATCGAACAAGCGGTAGCGCTGCGGGTCGCGCATGCGGAACTCGAAGTAGGCCCGGGACAGGGCCTCCTTGTCCTTGTCCACATCGGCCGAGTGCAGCAGCTCGTTCAAATCGCGTTCGTAGTCGAGCATCAGGCGCAGGTAGATCTCCGCCTTGGATTTGAAATGTTTATAAATCGTGCCTTTGCCGATACCCACGGCATCCGCAATCATCTCGACGGTGACACTGTCTTCACCCTGGTCGAGGAACAACTTGAGCGCGGTGTCGAGAATTTCCTGCTCGCGGCGGCGAAACTCACGGACCTTACGGGGTTCTTTGTGCATAAGAAAAAGGTCTGAAGGGTCAAAATTCGAAGCCGGGTATTATGCCTAACTTACGCAAAAATGCACGGATCATCCGTTCTCGGCCACTGTTCTTCACAAAACCGTACCCACCCGGCTCGCCGTTTCTCACGCCAATGCGCCGCGCCTGCGAGCTTTGGCGACAGTGAGAACTTATCCGAAGCGAGCGTATTCCAAATTTGTTTAAAAACCGCCCCGGCCAGACTGGACGGGTTGGCATACTGATCAATACTTGAACTGTCGGCGCGACATCTCCCCCAAGTGACGCGCTGATGAAGGTACCAACGGACCGCGTACCTTTGTTTTACTCCTAATGGTCTTAACCCGGATTCACCCCCCAGAACCCGGGTTTTTTTTGCATGGAATTCAGGCTTGCGCCGGACGCACATGAGCCAGCGGAAACAATTGCTTAAAATTTTCCGTCGTCTGCTCGGCAAACCGTTCGTAGGACTCACCGCGCAGCATCGCCAGAAACTCTGCCACTTCCCGTACGTATTGCGGAAGGTTCGGCTTGCCACGATAGGGAATGGGCGCCAGGTAAGGCGAGTCGGTCTCCACCAACAGCCGATCAGCCGGCACCTTGCTGGCAACGTCGCGCAATGCATCGGCATTGCGGAACGTGACAATCCCGGACAAGGAAATGTAATAGCCCATGTCCAGGGCGGCCTTGGCCATGTCCCAGTCTTCGGTGAAGCAATGCAGCACCCCGGCCTGGGGCAGCGCGGCGTCACGCAGCAAGGCCAGGGTGTCGGCCCGGGCGCCACGGGTGTGGATGATCACCGGCTTGCCGGTTTGCCGGGCGGCCTCCAGGTGCAGCCGGAACGACGCCTGCTGCACGTCGGCGGCTTCCGGTTCGTAGTGATAGTCCAGGCCGGTTTCGCCGATGGCGACTACCCGTGGATGGTCCAGCTCACGCAACAGCCAATCGAGCGCCGGCGCGGCGTCGGGCTGGACATCCAGTGGGTGGACACCGACCGAGCAATCGACATCGGCATAACGTTCGGCCAGCGCCTTGACGTCGGCGGCGTTGTCGACGCTGACGCCAATGCACAGGAAATGACCGACACCCCGTTCACGGGCCGCGTCCAGCGCAGCATCCAGGGAGCCGCCATGGGCAGCGAGGTCGAGACGGTCAAGGTGACAATGGGAATCTACAAGCATAAAAGGCCGGGCTACATCGTATGAGTGGGACGGTCGGACTTCAGCGAGCCGGCCAAGTGGGTTTCGATCTGATTGCGGGCGGAATTGTCGCCGTCGCTGAATTGCACGCCGACGCCGGCGGCCCTGTTGCCCTGGGCGCCTTTGGGAGTTATCCAGATCACCTTGCCGGCGACCGGGATCTTTTCCGATTCATCCATCAGGCTCAAGAGCATGAACACTTCATCGCCCAAGCGATAACTCTTGTTGGTCGGAATGAACAGGCCGCCGTTCTTGATGAAGGGCATGTAGGCGGCGTAAAGCACCGACTTGTCCTTGATGGTCAGGGACAGGATGCCGTTGCGTGGCCCGGGACTGACAGGTTCGTTCATGCTGATCTCCGCTGCGATTGAGCTGAGTTTAGGCGGTACCTGTCAGTTTCGACCAGGCAAACTCGCCCACTGCACCAACAGCGCCTCGAGCAACAGCACCCGATTGAGGTTCGCTTTGCCCAACACCTTCTGACGTTGGGCAAGAATCCAGTCCTGGATGTTCAAGATTTTATCCTGGCTGCTTTTTTGCGCCAGGTACTGGATCACCTTGCGCATGTCCGCCAACCCCAGGCCAGTCTCGTCCTCGGTCAACTGGTAACGCAGGATCAGGCTCGACCAGTCGCAGAACCAGTCAAACAGCAAGAGCAACGGGATGGCGTTCCAGCCCTCGGCCAACTGCGTGGGGGATTGTTGCTGCTTGAGCAGTTTCTTGACCCCGTCCACCACCAAGGCCCGCTGCTCACGCACGCCCTGGGCCTGAAGGCTGACAGCCGCCAGGGGCGAGCCGGCCGCCAGGGTCAGCAGCTCGACACGCTCTTCGTCGCTGCTGTCGGGCAAGGCCTGGGCCAGCCACTGCAAGCTCATCGCCTCGCTCGGCAGCGGGCAGGCCTGTTGCACGCAGCGACTCTTGATGGTCGGCAGCAAGCGACTCGGCTGGTGGCTGACCAGCAACAGCACGGTGTCGCCAGAAGGTTCTTCGAGACTTTTAAGCAAGGCGTTGGCAGCGTTGATGTTCATCGACTCGACGGGCTCGATCAGCACCACCTTGCGCCCGCCCATCTGTGAGGTCTGGACCACGAAGCTGACCAGGTCCCGAACCTGGTCGACCTTGATCGCCTTGTCCGCCTCTTCCGGTTCCAGCACATAATTGTCGGGATGGCTGCCGGCCCTGAGCAGCAGGCAGGACTTGCACTCGCCACAGGCGTTCGAGACACCCGGACGCTGGCACAGCAGGCTGGCCATCAGGCGCTCGGCCAGTGCCCGCTTGCCGATGCCGGCCGGGCCATGCAACAGATAGGCATGGGCATGCTGGGCACGACCGGCCAGTTGCTGCCAGAGGCTGTCTTGCCAGGGATAGGCTTCAGCCACGGACACGCTCCAGCAAACGCGGCAGCAAGCCGTCCAGGGACTGTTGGACCTGAGCCAGCGGTTGCGCCGCATCGATCAGCAGGTAACGCGCCGGATCGGCCTTGGCGCGACTCAGGAAGGCACTGCGCACGGCGTTGAAGAAAGCCTGGCCCTCAAGCTCGAAACGATCCAGCCGACCACGGGCACTGGCGCGGGCCAGGCCGATTTCCACCGGCAGGTCGAACACCAGGGTGAGGTCTGGTCGTAGGTCACCCTGGACGAAGGTTTCCAACGCGGCGATGCGCTCCACGGACAAGCCCCGGCCGCCGCCCTGGTAGGCATAGGTCGAATCGGTAAAACGATCGCAGAGCACCACCGCGCCGCGGGCCAGCGCCGGGCGAATCACCTCGGCCAGATGCTGTGCCCTGGCCGCGAACACCAGCAACAGCTCGGTGTCGGGGTTCATGACCTCTTCAATGGGTGCCAGCAGCACCTCGCGAATTCGCTCGGCCAGCGGCGTACCGCCCGGCTCGCGGGTCAACACCACCTCGATGCCGGCAGCCCGCAGGCGTTCGGCCAGGTATTCGCGGTTAGTGCTCTTGCCGGCGCCTTCCGGGCCTTCCAGCGTTATAAACAAGCCAGTCACAGGCGATCCTTAATCAAAGTCATTGCGGGCTCGGCGGCTCGCTGGCATCCGGTTCGGGAGCAGGCACTTGGGGCGGCACCTGGGGTACAGCGTCGGGCGCCGTGTCGGGTGACGCCGCGGGAATGGGTGCCTGTTCGTCCGGCGTTGCCGGGGCCGGGCTGGAGCGGTAATCGGCACGGCGCTTGAGTTGGAATTCACGCACCGCGTTGTTGTGCGACTCCAGGTCATCGGAAAACACGTGGCTGCCGTCACCGCGCGCGACGAAGTAAAGGCTGTTGCCCGACACCGGGTTCAATGCCGCATGAATCGCTTCGCGCCCCACCATCGCAATCGGCGTCGGCGGCAAGCCCGGGATCAGGTAGGTGTTATAGGGGTTCTCTTCTTTCAGATGGGCGCGGGTGAGTTTGCCGGTGTAGCGCTCGCCCAGGCCATAGATCACCGTGGGGTCGGTCTGCAGCAGCATGCCCAGGCGCATGCGCCGCACAAAGACGCCGGCAATCTGCCCGCGTTCCTGGGGCACACCGGTTTCCTTCTCCACCAGGGACGCCATGATCAGCGCCTGATATGGCTGGGTGTAAGGCACATCGGCGGCACGTTGCGCCCACTCCTTGGCGAGCACGTCTTCCAGGCGGTCGTAGGCTTTTTGCAGCAGGTCGACATCCGAGGTGCCGCGCACGAAACGATAGGTGTCCGGGAAGAACCGGCCTTCGGGAAATATCCCGGAGTGACCAAGACGGTCCATGACCTGGCTGTCGCTCAGGCCGGTGAGGGTCTGCTGGAGCTTTTCATCCTTGGCCAGTGCGGCGCGCACCTGGCGGAAGTTCCAGCCCTCCACCAGCGTTACGCTGTACTGCACCACTTCGCCGCGCTTCCAGACACCGATCAGACCTTCCATGGTCATGCCCGGCACCATCCGATATTCACCGGAGTGCAACGGCTGGCCAGCGAGATTGAAGCGCCAATAGATCCGCAGCCAGAAAGCGTCCTTGATCAGGCCATCGGCTTCGAGGCGCTTGAGGGTTCCGGTCGGGGTGGTCCCGTTGGGCACGTCCAGCAATTCTTCCTGGGTGATGTTCAGCGGCTGTTGCAGCGCCGAATGAATCTTCCAGGCCGAAGCGCCCAACAACAGCCCTGCCAGAACCAGTCCGATCTCCAGCAGCAGCAAGAATTTACGTCTCACGAATCAAACATCCAATAGCGCACGGGCAAGGGTTTGCAGTTTACGGGTGAGCGGGCCAACCGACCAGCGCGCCGAACCGCATCCGCGTACCGGCCACACGCCATAAACGCTGTTGCAGACAAAGACTTCATCAGCCTGGTGCAGCTGTTCGAGACTGATGTCCGTGATTTGCGTGGCGATGCCCAGGGACTTGGCTTGAAACAATAATTCTGCGCGCATCACGCCGGCCACGCCGCAACGGCTCAGGTCCGCCGTGAACAACACGCCATCGCGCACCAGGAACAGGTTGCTGAACACACCTTCGATCACCCGCCCGGACGTATCCAGCATCAGGCCTTCGGCGTACTGCCCATCGCTCCATTCGGCACGCGCCAGCACTTGTTCCAGGCGATTGAGGTGCTTGAGGCCCGCGAGCAAGGGCTGCTCGGACAACCGCACGCTGCAAGGAAACAGCAGAACGCCTTGTTCGGCATGGGCGGCGGGATAAGCGGCTGGTGGGTTCCCTTGCAGGATGCGCCGGGCCGGGGTCGAGGGATCTGCGGCATAACCGCGCAGACTGTCGCCACGGGTCACGATCAGCTTCAGCACGCCGGCGCCCAGGCACCGGGCATAGGTATTCAGCTCGGTGCTCAACGCGCTCATGTCGACGTTGAGCGCCAACCGCCGGCAACCGGTTTCCAGGCGTTGCAGGTGACGCTCCAGCAACACTGGCGCGCCATCGTGCACGGCGAGGGTTTCGAACAACCCATCGCCGTAAGCCAGGCCGCGATCTTTCAGCGACAGGACGTCGGCCGGCTGACCGTCGACCCAGCTTTCCATCAACCGGCGAACCGGCGGAACACCAGCGAACCGTTGGTCCCGCCAAAGCCGAAGGAGTTGGACAGCACCACATCGATGTCCATGCTGCGGGCAGTGTGCGGCACGAAGTCCAGGTCGCAGCCTTCGTCCGGCTCATCGAGGTTGATGGTCGGCGGCGCTGTCTGGCTGTTGATCGCCAGGACGCTGAAGATCGCTTCCACCGCCCCTGCCGCACCCAGCAGGTGACCGGTCATGGACTTGGTCGAACTGACCGCCAGCTTGTACGCATGTTCGCCGAACACGGTCTTGATCGCCTGGGCTTCGGCCAGGTCGCCGGCCGGGGTCGAAGTGCCGTGGGCGTTGATGTACTGCACCTGCTCGCCGTTGAGTTTCGCATCACGCAAGGCGTTGGCGATGCAACGGGCAGCACCGGCGCCATCGGCCGGTGGCGACGTCATGTGGTACGCATCGCCACTGGTGCCAAAGCCGATCAGTTCGGCATAGATGGTCGCGCCGCGCGCCTTGGCGTGCTCCAGCTCCTCGAGCACCAGCGCACCGGCACCGTCGGACAGTACGAAGCCATCGCGACCCTTGTCCCACGGCCGGCTCGCGCGGGCGGGCTCGTCGTTGCGGGTCGACAGCGCGCGGGAAGCGCCAAAGCCACCCATGCCCAGGCCGCAAGCCGCCATCTCGGCGCCACCGGCGATCATCACGTCGGCTTCGTCGTACATGATGTTGCGCGCGGCCATGCCGATGCAGTGGGTACCGGTGGTGCACGCCGTGGCAATGGCGTAGTTGGGTCCCTGGGCACCCAGGTGGATGGACAGGAAACCGGAAATCATGTTGATGATCGAGCCCGGCACGAAGAACGGAGAAATCCGTCGCGGCCCCGATTCGTGCAGCGTGCGGCTGGTTTCTTCGATATTGGTCAAGCCGCCAATACCCGAACCCATGGCCACGCCGATGCGTTCACGGTTGGCGTCGGTGACTTCCAGCCCGGCGTTGCGCACTGCCTGGAAACCGGCTGCCAAGCCGTATTGAATGAACAGGTCAAGCTTGCGAGCTTCCTTGACCGACAGGTATTCCTCGACATTGAAGCCCTTTACCGAGCCGCCAAAACGGGTGGAATAGGCAGAAAGGTCGGTGTGTTCGATCAGACCAATGCCACTGCGGCCAGCCAGAATGCCCTGCCAACTGCTCGGCACATCCGTGCCCAGTGGCGACAACATACCCATACCGGTGACTACGACGCGTCTACGCGACACAGCACTCTCCTTTTTCTAATGACGACTTTGCATCAGGCCTAAAGAAAAAACCGCACGCCGTGATGGCAGTGCGGTTTTTCCATGACAGCTAGCGACGACTAAAAACGATTACGCCTGGTGGCTGGTAACGTAGTCGATAGCAGCTTGTACAGTAGTGATCTTCTCAGCTTCTTCGTCAGGAATCTCGGTCTCGAATTCCTCTTCCAGAGCCATCACCAGCTCAACAGTGTCAAGGGAGTCGGCACCCAGGTCTTCAACGAAGGAAGCGGTGTTCACAACTTCTTCTTCTTTAACGCCCAGTTGCTCGGCAACGATTTTCTTGACGCGCTCTTCGATGGTGCTCATACCTTGTTTTCACTCCTAATGGACAAATTCAGGCAGCTGGCCAGTGGGTAAGTGTATAGAAGAACTTTTCGGTTTTTCAACCGAAAGCTTCACTCCTCAAACCCTGCGGCCCGCCGTCTATAAATTGATTGCAGCTTTATAACGGATTTTAGACAGCTCGTATGACATTTTTTTGAAGCAATCCGTCACATTTAACTCATGTACATCCCGCCGTTTACCGGGATTGTAGCCCCGGTCACGTATGCCGCACCGTCCGATGCAAGAAAAGCGACCACGGACGCGATTTCTTGAGCTTGCCCCAGACGACCCAGCGGAATCTGCGTCAACAAGGCTTCACGCTGTGCTTCTGGCAGTTCACGGGTCATGTCGGTGTCGATGAAACCCGGTGCAACCGAGTTTACCGTAATCGAGCGCGAACCCACTTCACGCGCCAGCGCACGGCTGAAACCTTCCAGACCGGCCTTCGCCGCAGCATAGTTTACTTGGCCTGCGTTGCCCATGGCACCCACAACCGAACCGATACTGATAATTCGACCCCAGCGAGCCTTGGTCATGCCACGCAAAACGCCCTTGGACAGCCGATACAGGCTGTTCAGGTTGGTGTCGACGACGTCGAACCATTCGTCATCTTTCATGCGCATCATCAGGTTATCGCGGGTGATACCGGCATTATTGACCAGGATCGCCGGCGCACCGAACTGCTCCTGAATGCTTGCCAGCACCGCCGCAACGGATTCGTCGCTGGTGACGTTCAGCTCAAGGCCGGTGCCTTGGATGCCGTTTTCCTTCAGGGTCGCAGCGATACGCTCGGCGCCCGAAGCGGACGTCGCGGTGCCGATAACGATGGCGCCTTGACGACCCAGTTCCAGGGCGATGGCCTGGCCGATGCCACGGCTTGCACCGGTCACCAGTGCAACTTTACCTTGCAGACTCATGCAAGCTTCTCCTGTTCAGGCCTGCGCTGCACGGGCGGCAGCGAAGGCGTCTGGGGTGTTGAGGTTGGAAGTCGACACGCCTTCGGCGCAGCGTTTGTTCAGGCCTGCCAGCACTTTGCCAGGGCCGCATTCGACCAGCTCGGTCGCGCCCTTGGCCGCCAGGGTCTGCACAGACTCGACCCAGCGAACCGGCTTGTAGAGTTGCTCCAGCAGATCCCGCTTGAGGGTCTCGAGATCCGGCGCCACGCTGGCACTGACGTTCTGCACCACAGGGATCTGCGGGGCCTTCCAGTCGATGGCGGCAATGGATTCGGCAAAGCGCTCGGCAGCCGGACGCATCAGCTCGCAGTGCGACGGCACGCTGACTGGCAGTGGCATGGCGCGCTTGGCACCACGGGCCTTGCAGCCCTCGATGGCGCGCTCGACAGCAGCCTTGGCACCGGCGATGACCACTTGGCCCGGGGAGTTGAAGTTCACCGCACTGACCACATCGCCTTGCGCCGCTTCGGCACAGGCGGCCAGCACATCGGCGTCTTCCAGGCCGAGGATCGCGGCCATGCCGCCCTGCCCGGCCGGAACCGCTTCCTGCATCAACTGGCCACGACGCTCCACCAGTTTCACCGCGTCGCCCAGGCTCAGGCTGCCAGCGGCTACGAGGGCGCTGTATTCGCCCAAGCTGTGACCGGCAACGAATGCCGGGCGCGCGCCGCCTTCAGCCAGCCACAGGCGCCACAATGCGATCGAGGCGGTCAGAATGGCTGGTTGGGTTTTATCGGTTTGATTGAGGCGCTCTTCCGGCCCTTGCTGGGTCAGTGCCCAGAGGTCATAGCCGAGCGCAGCGGAAGCTTCTTTGAATGTTTCGAGGATCAGCGGGTATTGCGCGCCCAGCTCGGCCAGCATGCCGAGGGACTGCGAGCCCTGTCCTGGAAAGACGAATGCGAGGGAAGCAGACATGAAAACAAAGCCCCTAATGATCTTGTCGTCAAAAATTGACGCCCCTGGGGGCGTTAGCAAACTGAAAGTTGGATGGCGGCTTGAACCGACCGGTCACATTTAAGCATTGTCGGACGAAAACGCCTAAGTTAACAAATCCTCGAGGCGACCACGCAAGCGCTCCGGCAGGTTTTCCTGGATCTCGATCACTGCCCGGTTGATCGCGCTCTGGAAACCCTGCACGCCCGCCGAACCGTGGCTCTTGATCACGATTCCCTGCAACCCGAGAAAACTCGCACCGTTGTGCCGCGCCGGCGCCAGGTCGGCCTGCAACCGACGCATCAACGGCAGTGCCAGGGCGCCAACTACCCGCGAGGCGAAGCCCTGCTTGAACAAGGCCTCGATGCGCTGGCCGATCATGGTCGCCAGGCCTTCGCTGGACTTGAGCAGGATATTGCCAACGAAGCCATCGCACACCACCACATCGGCCTCGCCACGGTACAAGCCGTCGCCTTCGACGAAGCCGATGTAGTTGATGCCGCGCGCGCCCTGCAGCAGCGTGGCCGCCAGCTTGACCTGCTGGTTGCCCTTGATGTCTTCGGTGCCGATGTTCAGCAACGCCACACGAGGGCGCACGATGCCCAGGGTTTGCGCCGCGACCGAGCCCATCACCGCAAATTGCAGCAAATGCTCGGCACTGCAATCGACGTTGGCCCCCAGGTCGAGCAACTGGCAAAACCCACGCTGAGTCGGAATCGCCGCCACCATCGCGGGTCGGTCGATACCCGGCAAGGTCTTGAGTACGTAGCGCGACAGCGCCATCAGCGCACCGGTATTGCCGGCACTGACACATGCCTGGACCTTGCCATCGCGCAGCAGCTCAAGGGCCACCCGCATCGAGGCGTCAGGTTTGCCACGCAGGACCTGGGCCGGTTTTTCGTCCATGGTGATGATTTCGGACGCCGGGGCAATCGCCAGGCGCGCGCGATCGACAGCCGATTGGCCGCTGAGCATTTCTTCCAGGAGGGAGGGTTGACCGACGAGGGTCAGGTGCAGCGAGGGTGTAGCATTCAGACAAGCAAGGCTGGCCTGAACAATGCTGCGGGGACCGAAGTCCCCGCCCATTGCGTCAATCGCGATGACTTGAGCGGACAAGTGATTACTCGTCGGCGCCCTTGTCGATCACTTTACGGCCACGGTATACGCCTTCTGGCGATACGTGGTGACGCAGGTGAACTTCACCAGTGGTTTTTTCTACGGACAGGGTGCTAGCCTCGAGAGCGTCGTGCGAACGGCGCATGTCACGGGCAGAGCGGGATTTTTTGTTCTGCTGAACAGCCATAATTGATTAACTCCTAAACGTTTGGGTCACGCTTTAACTGCGCCAATACACTGAACGGGTTGGACCGCGTTACCTCGTCCTCGCTCGGTTCGGGCTCATCTGCTCCCGCCGGCTGCTGGCATTCTTCCGGATGATGAGCAGGCACAATGGGCAAGGCGAGCAGAAGCTCCTCCTCGATCAGTGACTGCAGATCCAATGGATCTTCGCCCAGTTCCAGCACGTCATAACCTTTCGGCAACGACTGGGTATTCGCACCCTCCTTCACCACGGCGTAACTGCATTCGCTGTGGATCGGCAGGGTGACCAGCTCAAGACAACGCTGGCAAACCATTTTGACTTCAGTGTCGATAAAGCTGTGGATTACCACAGATTTACGTTCATCTCGTTCAAAAACGAATTTGGCCTGGACCGTACCGACATCGTCGGAAAGCGGGTCGCAGAGTCTCTTCAAATTGGCCAGCAGCAGTTCACCTTGAAGGGTGGTGCCACGGTCAGCCAATTTGCGCGGGTCAACGTGAGGTGGAATCGGGTCATTCAACATAGGCGCAGCATTATAGGGATGCCCCCGGCCATGTCAAAGGAAATTCAGCCCTGTCCGTCACTTGCGCGCCTCGCTAGAATTCGCCCCTGCCTTTTGGAGCCGCCCATGCTGCCTTTATTACTTGCCTCAAGCTCGGTCTATCGCCGGGAATTGCTTGCCCGATTGGGACTGCCGTTCGTCTGCAGCTCACCCGACATCGACGAAAGCCATCGCCCCGGCGAGCCCGCCCTTGAACTGGTCAAGCGCCTGGCCCGGGAAAAAGCCCTGGCACTGGCCGACAGCCACCCGGCACACCTGATCATCGGTTCAGACCAGGTCGCCGTGCTCGGCGAACGCATCCTGGGCAAGCCTCACACCTTCGAGAACGCTCGCGAGCAACTGCTGGCTGCCAGCGGCACCAAGGTCACGTTCCTGACCGGCCTGGCACTGCTCAACAGCCAGACCGGCGCCTGCCAGGTCGACTGCATTCCGTTTACCGTCAACATGCGTACCTTGGACCCAGAGCGCGTCGAGCGCTACCTGCGGGCCGAGCAACCTTACGACTGCGCCGGCAGTTTCAAGGCCGAGGGACTTGGCGTGAGCCTGTTCCAGAGCACCGAAGGGCCGGACGCCACCAGCCTGATCGGCCTGCCACTGATTCGTCTTGTGGATATGTTGCTGGCCGAGGGCGTGCAGGTTCCCTGAGCCAACATACAACATGTGGCGAGGAGGGCTATTTGTGGGAGCAAGGCTTGCCCGCGATGCAGGCGCTGCGATGGTGCAGGCCAGCCGAGTTATCGCTCATCGCGAGCAAGCTTTGCTCCCACAGCAAATTTCCCCGCCACAGAAGATCGCGCGAAACAAGGAGCTAGCGCAGTGCAGGCCCCTGGAAGCCCATCCACATCGCCAGATGCTCGGCAATGCTTGCCCCCAGCTTTTTCGAGAAACGATCGAACGGCGACTCTTCAATCGTGAAGTCCACCAGGTCCTTCTGACCGATCACATCCCGCGCCACCGAACTGGCACTGCCCAAGCCGTCGATCAGGCCCAGCGGCAATGCCTGCTCCCCCGACCAGACCAGCCCGGAGAACAGCTCCGGATGCTCCTTGTCCTTCAGGCGCTCGCCCCGCCCCTTCTTGACGCTGGCAATGAACTGCTTGTGGGTCGTGTCGAGCACGCTCTGCCAAAAAGCGGCCTCTTCAGGCTTTTGCGGCTGGAACGGATCAAGGAAGGATTTATGCTCGCCGGAGGTATACACCCGACGCTCCACACCCAACTTCTCCATGGTCCCGACAAAGCCATAGCCGGCCGCCGTCACACCGATGGAGCCCACCAGGCTGGCCTTGTCGGCATAGATCTGGTCCGCCGCACTGGCAATGTAATAGGCACCGGAAGCACCGAGGTCGGAAATGACCGCATACACCTTGGTATTGGGGTGCAATGCGCGCAAGCGAACGATCTCGTCGTAAACGTACCCCGACTGCACCGGGCTACCGCCTGGACTGTTGATGCGCAGCACCACGCCCTTGACCTTCGAGTCCTCGAAGGCGGCCCGCAGGCTACCGACAATGTTGTCGGCACTGGCAGGCTCTTTGTCAGCGATCATGCCTTCGATATTGATCAAGGCGGTGTACGCCGAGCCGGCGACAGCGCTTTTTTCCATATCCATCAGCGGCGTGAACAGCGCCAACGCAACAAAGAGATAAGTAAAGGTCAGCAACTTGAAGAAGATGCCCCAGCGACGGGAGCGACGTTGTTCCTGCACGCTGGCGAGCAAGGTTTTTTCCAACAGCTTCCAGCTTTTGCCATCCTCGCTCTCGGCGCTCGCCTTGACGGGTGCTTTCCATTCATCGGTCATGCGTGAATCCCCAGCGAAACTTAAAGGGCCCGCCGGCTCAGCCAGGCGTGCAACTCAGGAAAATGATCAATGGCCAGTCGCGGCTCGAACGCCCGTAGCGCCTCGATCGTTTGCGCCCCGTAGCTGACCGCCACCGACCCCATGCCGGCGTTGCGCGCCATCTGCAGGTCGAATGACGAATCCCCCACCATCAGCGCCTGCTCCGGTCGCACGTTGCAGTGCGTCAGGATCTGCTTGAGCATCAACGGATGCGGCTTGCTGGCGGTTTCGTCTGCGGCACGGGTGATATCGAAATAATCCTCCCAACCATAGGACTTGAGCACTCGATCCAGTCCGCGACGAGCCTTGCCGGTCGCGACAGCCAGGTGATAGCCCTCGGCCCGCAGAGCCTCCAGCGTAACCGCCACGCCATCGAACAATGGTGAAGGCTCGGCGTCCAGCGCGATGTAGTGATCAGCGTAATGCTGGCGGAAAACCACCAGCTCATTGTCGTCAATGTCCGGGTACAGGCTGCGAATGGCTTCTGGCAATCCGAGACCGATGATGCCTTTCACCGCCAAGTCGTCGCATCGGGCAAACGCCATGCGGTCCGAAGCGACATGCATCGCCTCCACGATCCGACCAATGGAGTTGGCCAGAGTGCCGTCCCAATCGAAGATCAGCAACTTGTAGTCAGGATGCACTCAACCGCTCCACGGTCTTGGCCCACATGTCATCCACCGGAGCCTGCAACTTCAGTTCGCCACCATCGGGCAGCGGCACGGTCAGCATATAAGCATGGAGGAACAGGCGCTTACCGCCCAGGTCGCGGATTTCCTTGGTGAAATCGTCATCGCCATATTTACTGTCACCGGCAATGCAATGCCCGGCGTGCAAGGTGTGGACACGGATCTGGTGGGTACGCCCAGTCACGGGCTTGGCCTCGATCAGGGTGGCAAAGTCGTCGAAGCGACGCAGCACCTTGAACACCGTCAGCGCCTCCTTGCCCTCCTCGTTGACTTCGACCATGCGCTCGCCGGAACGCAGGTTGCTCTTGAGCAACGGCGCCCGGACTTGCTTGATGGACGTTTCCCAGCGGCCACGCACCAGCGCCATGTAGCGCTTGTCGACGCCGTCGCCGCGCAATTGCTCGTGCAGGTGACGCAACATGCTGCGCTTCTTGGCGATCATCAGCAGGCCGGAGGTGTCGCGGTCGAGGCGATGGACCAGTTCCAGCTCCTTGGCGTCCGGACGCAACTGACGAAAGGCTTCGATCACACCGAAATTCAGGCCACTGCCGCCGTGAACCGCAATGCCCGCGGGCTTGTTGATCACGATCAGGGCTTTGTCTTCATAGACAATCGATGCTTCAAGGCGCTGCAGAAGACCCTGGGCCAGGGGCACCGGCTCATCGCGCTCGGGCACGCGAACCGGCGGCACGCGCACGATGTCACCGGCCTGGAGCTTGTATTCGGGCTTGATCCGACCTTTGTTCACCCGCACTTCGCCTTTGCGCAAAATGCGGTAGATCAAGGTCTTGGGCACGCCTTTGAGCCGGGCCAGCAGGAAATTATCGATTCGTTGGCCGGCATATTCCGGCGAGACCTCGAGCAGTTGAACGGCTGGGGTCGAAGGGGCAGTAGTTGTCATGGCGGCGATCATAACAATTTTTTATGGAATTGAAGCACTTAATCATTGCTGCTATAGTCGCGAACGCCGCCAAAAGTGGCTGGACAGTGGACTAACGGTCAAAAACCGGCCCTGACCAACGCAATTCACGAGGACGAGAGGCCGTCCTACGGGGCTTTCGCTACGTAACGGTAGAGTTTTCAGGTGTAACGAGCGCAGGTGACATGAGGCCTGAAATACGCCGCAAAGCAGAGTTTTGACTCGCCTTGCGCGCCACATTCACGGCCAGTTCACAAAGTGCAGTCAGCTGCGAACGACCCCGAGCGAATGCTTCGGAAACAACGCCTAAATTAGCCATGATGCGTGACCTCCCCTTCCGGAGCTCACGGTAAATGCCAACCCGCTGCGGATTCTGCGCGCGGCAGCACCCGAATTATCAGGGATACGTGTAGGGTGGAGATGTACAACCGTCGGACTGTGTAGCACTAGGCTTATATTTAGACGCTTCATCTCGTCCACAGGCGCCGGTTGATTCCTCCTCCTGACTGAGTGCTTGAGTACCAGCAAGCAGGACGCGTCCGTCGCGACTTCGCCATCATTGGGTCGAACTCGCTGGACACTGGAGTGGCCTTGCCATCTCCAGGACGCACCTGACACCGACCGTGAGAAGTCGTGTGTGCCGAACGCCGTTTCCGGCAGCCCGGAAACCGACGGTACTACATGAAAAGAATGCTGATTAACGCAACTCAACCCGAAGAGTTGCGTGTTGCACTGGTAGATGGCCAGCGCCTCTACGACCTGGATATCGAATCCGGTGCACGCGAGCAGAAGAAGGCCAACATCTATAAAGGCCGGATTACTCGCATCGAACCAAGCCTTGAGGCTGCCTTTGTCGATTTCGGCTCCGAGCGCCACGGCTTCCTGCCCCTCAAAGAAATCTCCCGCGAATACTTCAAGAAGGCCCCTGAAGGCCGCGTCAACATCAAGGACGTCCTGAGCGAAGGCCAGGAAGTCATCGTTCAGGTCGAAAAAGAAGAACGTGGCAACAAGGGCGCCGCCCTGACCACCTTCATCAGCCTGGCTGGCCGTTACCTGGTCCTGATGCCGAACAACCCGCGTGCCGGCGGCATCTCCCGCCGCATCGAAGGCGAAGAGCGCAACGAACTGCGTGAAGCCCTCAATGGCTTGGTCGCACCTGCCGACATGGGCTTGATCGTGCGCACTGCCGGCCTGGGCCGCAGCAGCGAAGAAATGCAGTGGGACCTCGATTACCTGCTGCAACTGTGGACCGCCATCAAAGAAGCCTCGCTGGATCGCTCCGCGCCGTTCCTGATCTACCAGGAAAGCAACGTGATCATCCGCGCCATCCGCGATTACCTGCGCCAGGACATCGGCGAAGTGCTGATCGACAGCGTCGAAGCCCAGGACGAAGCCCTGACCTTCATTCGCCAGGTGATGCCGCAGTACGCCAGCAAGATCAAGCTCTACGAAGACAGCGTTCCGCTGTTCAACCGTTTCCAGATCGAAAGCCAGATCGAGACCGCTTTCCAGCGCGTCGTCGAACTGCCGTCCGGCGGCTCCATCGTCATCGACCCGACCGAAGCCCTGGTGTCCATCGACATCAACTCGGCGCGCGCCACCAAAGGCAGCGACATCGAAGAAACCGCCCTGCAGACCAACCTTGAAGCGGCCGAAGAAATTGCCCGTCAGTTGCGCCTGCGCGACATCGGCGGCCTGATCGTCATCGACTTCATCGACATGACCCCGGCCAAGAACCAGCGCGCCGTGGAAGAAAAGGTCCGTGAATGCCTGGAAGCCGACCGCGCCCGCGTACAGGTCGGTCGCATCTCGCGCTTCGGCCTGCTGGAAATGTCCCGTCAGCGCCTGCGTCCATCCCTGGGCGAAAGCAGCGGTATCGTTTGCCCGCGTTGCAACGGCACCGGCATCATCCGTGACGTCGAGTCGCTGTCCCTGGCGATCCTGCGCCTGATCGAAGAAGAAGCCCTGAAAGACCGCACCGCCGAAGTTCGCGCCCAGGTGCCGATCCCGGTGGCCGCGTTCCTGCTCAACGAAAAACGCAACTCGATCACCAAGATCGAACTGCGTACCCGCGCCCGCATCGTCATCCTGCCGAACGATCACCTCGAGACGCCGCACTTCGAAGTGCAGCGCCTGCGCGATGACAGCCCGGAAGCCCACACCAACCAGTCCAGCTACGAAATCGCTGCTGCCGCTGCCGAAGTGGAAGAAGTCCAGCCGGCCGCCGCCGCCACTCGTACCCTGGTTCGCCAGGAAGCCGCGGTCAAGACCGCTCCGGCCCGCGCCAATGCTCCGGTTCCGACCGAAGTGGCCGCTCCGGTTGCCGCCCCGGCCGCTGCACCAGAGCCAAGCCTGTTCAAAGGCCTGGTGAAGTCGCTGGTCAGCCTGTTCGCCACCAAGGAAGAACCTGCTGCCCCAGCCGTCGTCGCCAAGCCTGCCACCACCGAGCGTCCTGCCCGCAACGAAGAACGCCGTAACGGTCGCCAACAGACCCGCAACCGCAACGGTCGTCGTGACGAAGAACGCAAACCTCGCGAAGAACGTGCTCCGCGTGAAGAGCGTGCGCCACGTGAGCCGCGTGAAGAGCGTCAGCCGCGCGAAGCCCGTGAGGAAGCGCCAGCCGTAGCCCGCGAAGAACGCGCACCGCGTCCGCCGCGTGAAGAACGCCAGCCGCGCGCACCGCGTGAAGATCGCAAGCCACGTGGCGAGCGTGAAGAACGTGTTCGCGAACTGCGCGAGCCACTGGATGCCGCCCCGGCTGCCACCGCCACCGCCACCGCTGAAGAGCGTCCGGCCCGCCAGCCTCGTGAAGAACGTGCACCGCGTCCTCCACGTGAAGAGCGCCAGCCACGCGCCGAGCAGGCAGCCGCCGCTGCCAGCGAAGAAGAAGTACTGAACACCGAAGAGCAGTTGCAGGAAGACGGCCAGGACACCGCCGAAGGCGATCGTCCACGCCGCCGCTCCCGTGGCCAGCGTCGTCGCAGCAACCGTCGTGAGCGTCAGCGCGATGCCAACGGCAACGTGATCGAAGGTTCGGAAGAGTCCGAGTCCTCCGAAAACGCCGAAGCGCCAAGCGCTGCCGACCTGGCCGCCGGCCTGGCCGTGACTGCGGCCGTAGCCAGCAGCGCGATCAGCGCCCCGGCCGAAGCAGAGGCTCACGAACAAGCCGAACGCGCTACCGCTGCCGTGGAAAACACGCCGGTTGAAGCGCCTGTGGTCGAAGCCACTACCCCGGTAGAAGCCACTGCTTCGCCAGAAGTGGAAGTCGCCCCGGTCCGTGAAGCCCAGGTTGCTGAAACTGAAGTGGTCGCCGAGCCTGCACCGGTCGTCGAGCAGCCAGTGGTAGCCGCCGAGCCAGCCTTCGAAGCACCGGCCGAGGAAAAGGCACCAGAGCCTGCCCGCGAGGAGCAGACTGCGTTCAACTGGACCGCAGAGCCAGCCGCACCGGCACCTGTTGTCGAGCCTGAACCGACACCAGAGCCCGTGAAAGCGGTCGAGCCAGAAGTGGTCGAACCTGCTCCAGTGGTTGTCGAAGCACCTGCCCCGGTTGAAGAGCCAGCACCTGCCAGCGCCCTGACCGAGAATGGCCGCGCGCCGAACGATCCGCGTGAAGTGCGCCGTCGCAAGCGTGAAGCCGAGCGTCTGCAGAAGGAAGCCGAACAAGCCGCCGCTGCTGCCGCTCAAGCGCCTGCTGCCGAGCCAGCTCCAGCCGTGGAAGAAGTCGCCGAGGCAGCCCCTGCCCCGGTCGCCGAGACCCCGACTGAATCGGCTCCGGCATTCGACGAACCTCAGCAAACTGCTGAAGAAGTCGCGCCGCGTCACACTGAAGCCCTGGAAAAAGAGCACGAGCCTAAACCTCACGCCTGATTCCACCGCCCAGTAAAAAGCCCCGCCTGGTCATGCCAGGCGGGGCTTTTTTATGCCTTCATACTTATCCACAGTGGGGCTGGGGCCAGGCACAAGACTTATGCCAACTGAAAATCCAATGTGGGAGCCGAGCTTGCTCGCGATGGCGTCGGCTCAGCTTGCATTAATGCTGAATGCCAGACCGCTATCGCGAGCAAGCCCGCTCCCACAGTGGACTGGGGTCGGCTACAAGATTCATGCACCATTGAAGACCCAATGTGGGAGCCGAGCTTGCTCGCGATG
The DNA here is from genome assembly GCF_000416195.1 of Pseudomonas sp. CFII68. Lineage (NCBI taxonomy): Bacteria > Pseudomonadati > Pseudomonadota > Gammaproteobacteria > Pseudomonadales > Pseudomonadaceae > Pseudomonas > Pseudomonas sp. CFII68. The sequence goes on along the minus strand of NZ_ATLN01000125.1, from coordinate 138,764 downwards.
GCGTCGGGTCAGCTTGCCTCAATGCTGAATGCCAGACCGCTATCGCGAGCAGGCTCGCTCCCACAGGGGACTGGGGTCGGATACAAGATTTATGCACCGCTGAAGATCCAATGTGGGAGCCGAGCTTGCTCGCGATGGCGGCAGGTCAGCTTGCATCGATGTTGAATGCCAAACTGCAATCGCGAGCAAGCTCACTCCCACAGGGATTTGCGGTGGACACAATCAAAGTCCATCACCGATCAAATGTGGGAGCCGAGCTTGCTCGCGATGGCGGCAGGTCAGCTTGCATCGATGTTGAATGCCAGACTGCAATCGCGAGCAAGCTCACTCCCACAGGGATTTGCGGTGGACACAATCAAAGTCCATCACCGATCAAATGTGGGAGCAGAGCTTGCTCGCAATGGCGGCAGGTCAGCTTGCATCGATGCTGAATGCCAAACTGCAATCGCGAGCAAGCTCGGCTCCCACAGGGATTTGTGGTGGCCACACAAAACCGGCAGGCACAAAAAAGCCCCGACTCACAGGAGCCGGGGCTTTTTGTTGAAGCGCTACAACGGCTTAGCCGTTGAACACGTCATCCACGCTCTTGAGCGGGTAGTTCTTCGGATACGGCAGGGTGGCCACGCCAGTCTCGATGGCGGCCTTGGCCACGGCATCGGAGATCAAGGTGATCAGGCGGGCGTCCATTGGTTTCGGGATGATGTACTCACGACCGAATTCCAGCTTGATGCCGCCGTAGGCGTCGCACACTTCCTGAGGCACCGGCAGCTTGGCCAGTTCGCGCAGGGCGTTGGCGGCCGCGACTTTCATTTCTTCGTTGATGCGCTTGGCGCGAACGTCCAGGGCACCACGGAAGATGAACGGGAAGCCCAGTACGTTGTTGACCTGGTTCGGGTAGTCCGAACGGCCGGTGGCCATGATCACGTCGTTACGGGTCGCGTGAGCCAGTTCCGGGGCGATTTCCGGATCCGGGTTCGAGCACGCGAACACGATTGGGTTCGGCGCCATGCGCAGCAGGTTTTCCGCGCTCAGCAGGTTCGGGCCCGACAGGCCGACGAACACGTCGGCACCGTCCAGCGCGTCCGCCAGGGAGCGCTTCTCGGTCGCGTGGGCGAACACAGCCTTGTACTGGTTCAGGTCGTCACGGCCGGAGTGGATCACACCGGTACGGTCGACCATGAAGATGTTTTCGATATTGGCGCCCATGCTCACCAGCAACTTCATGCAGGAGATGGCCGCAGCGCCAGCGCCGAGGCAGACGATCTTGGCTTCCGGCAGGGTCTTGCCGGCGATTTCCAGGGCGTTGATCATGCCGGCCGCGGTAACGATCGCGGTGCCGTGCTGGTCATCGTGGAATACCGGAATGTCGCACTGTTCGATCAGGGCGCGCTCGATCTCGAAGCACTCAGGTGCCTTGATGTCTTCCAGGTTGATGCCACCGAAGGTGATGGAGATGCGCTTGACGGTGTCGATGAAGGCTTGCGGGCTCTCGGAGTCGACTTCGATGTCGAATACGTCGATACCGGCGAAGCGCTTGAACAGCACGCCCTTGCCTTCCATGACCGGCTTGGAAGCCAATGGGCCGAGGTTACCCAGGCCGAGAATCGCGGTGCCATCGGAAATGACTGCAACCAGGTTGCCTTTACCGGTGTATCTGTAGGCCAGTTCAGGGTCGCGAGCGATTTCGCGGACTGGTTCGGCTACGCCGGGGCTGTAGGCCAGCGACAAGTCGCGAGCAGTAGCGGTGGCCTTGGTGAGCTCGACACTCAGCTTTCCTGGACGAGGATGAGCGTGATATTCGAGAGCGGCAGTTTTCAGATCAGACATGTGGGCATTCCGCTTTTTACTGTGTTGGACAGACGGACCGCCGAGGATACGCGCCTCGTAAAGTCCCCACAAGACTGACCAGTCACTACTGTCAAGCGCCCAGCCCTACGACTTTGGGCCAAGGGCCGCGAAACACAAGGCCTATGTGCATACAATCAGACAGAGAAATGTCTACAATTTTTCGTCGAGACATCCCGCGCCGCCCATTGAACGCGACGAAACCCGACACCTCGGTTTATCGCAGACACAAAAAAGGCGTCCACAAGGGACGCCTTCTTTATCAATCTGGAGCAGTCGAGACGACCCTCCAGAATGATCAGCCTCAGGCTTTTGGAGTAACCTTGCCGAAAGCACCGAAACGATCGGCGAACTTCTGAACACGGCCGCCGGTATCCAGAGTCTTTTGCTTACCGGTGTAGAACGGGTGGCATTCGTTGCAAACGTCGATCGCCAGGGCTTTGCCGTAGGTCGAACGCGTTTCGAACTTGTTGCCGCAGCTGCAGGTTACGGCAATTGCTGGGTATTCCGGATGGATATCGGTTTTCATGCTGTTTTCCTCAGGCTAGCGTGCCGCCATCCAACACTATTGTTGAATACCGCACGTAATTAGGCCGCGGATTCTACCAGACAACATCAATCACGCAAGCTATGACTTGTACCAACCGTCTGCTAGGCTCCCGGCCTCATGCGCAAGCTCTTTTGTGGGAGCGAGCCTGCTCGCGATGGCGGAGTGTCAACCTATCTCCATGTGGCTGATCCACCGCCTTCGCGAGCAGGCTCGCTCCCACAGAAATCCTGGGTGCTCATGAGTTTTGCATTCATCGCAGAACCCCTGTGGGAGCGGGCTTGCTCGCGAAGACGTCGGCACAGCCAACATATATGCCAGCAGGTCCACCGCCTTCGCGAGCAAGCCCGCTCCCACAAGGTTATTGGGTGACCTCAAGTTTCGGGCACAACACCGGCTCCCTTGTGGGAGCGAGCCTGCTCGCGAAGGCGGAGGATCGGCTGGCACAGAGGTTGGCTATAACCACCTCGGGGTGGTGAAGAACGAGGCCATCTCCGAGCGGGCCAGGGCTGCGCCGAAGTAGGGGCCCTGGACATGGTCGCAGGCTACGTTGCGCAGTTGGCTGAATTGCCGGGCGTTTTCGATGCCTTCGGCAGTGACCATCAGCCCTACGCTGCGGCTCAAGCGGATCATCGCCAGGACGCCCTCCTTGTCATCCTCCAGGCCCAGCTGCGTCAGGATGTTGCGATCGAAGCGGATGCCATCGAACGGCTGGTCCAGTACCTCGCGCAGGGAGGCGATGCTGGTGCCGAATTTGTCGATGTTGATTCGCACGCCGAGGTCCTTGAGCGCATGGAGGGTGCTGGCGACGGTCTGGTGGTCGGCCAGCAGCACCCCTTCAGCCACTTCCAGGGTCAGCCGCTGAGGTGCCAGGCCACTCGCTTCGAGGGCTGTCTGTACCTGGTTGAGCAGGAAACTGCTGTTGAACCATCGGGGTGAAACTGCGATGGAGACGTTGACGGCGCTCGGCCAGGTGGCAGCCTCTTCACAGACGTTGATCAGCATCCAGGTGCCCAGTTCTTCAAGCTGGCCCGAGGTTTCGGCCACCGGTATGAAGTCGGCCCCACCCAATTCACCTTTCTCGGGATGGTGCCAGAAGGTCTGGGCTTCGAAACCGTGCAGTTGCTCGGCGCTCACGTCGAAGCGAGGCAAGTAGCGCAGTTCCAGTTGATCCCGTTGCATGGCGTCGCGCAGTTGCTGTTCGTATTGCCGCCGGTCGCGGGCCAGGTTGCCCATGGCTTCTACATACACGCGCCAGGTGTTGCGGCCGGCTGCCTTGGCCGCATACAACGCGATGTCGGCGTGGCGCAACAGTTCATCGGCACGTTCGTCTCCGGGCTGCGCCCAGGCAACGCCGATGCTCACCCCCAGGTAGAGAGTATTGCCGTCCAGGTGCATGGGCCGTTGCATGCAATCGATCAGCCGTTCACAGAGTTGATCGAGATCGCCGGCATCGCCCGGGTCGGGCATGACAATGACAAACTCATCACCGCCCAGGCGGGCCACCAGATCAGTGCCGCGCACGTTCTGCTGGAGGATATGCGCCACTTCCTTGAGCACTTTATCGCCCACGGCATGCCCCAGGGAGTCGTTGACTGGTTTGAACCGGTCCATGTCCAGGTTCAGCAGCGCCAGGGGCGGACGATCGGCTCGGCCCAGGTGTTCGCGCAGGCAATCGAACAAGCGGTTGCGGTTGGCCAGCCCGGTCAGTGGATCATGCAGGGAAAGGTGCTTGATCTCGGCCAGTGCGCGCAATTCGTCGGTGATATCGGTGGCGGTGCCACGAAAACCCAGGGTGCCAGCTTCGATAGCTCGCACCGAGAGTTTGCAGGTGCGGATGCGCTGGTTGCGCGCGGTGTACTCGCACAGCAGCGGTACCGAGGAGACGCTGTTGGCGCCGCCGAGCAGCCATTGGGCAATCGAGATCGAGCCGCCATGGGGGTGGAGCAGCCGGTGCAGAGGTTTGCCCAGCCACTCCGTGGGACTGAAGCCGGTCACTTGTTCGAAGCGCTCCGACAGATAGGTCAGGGTGCCGGTCGAATCGACCTCCCACAACCAGTCGGAGGACACTTCGGCAATGTCGCGGAAACGTTCTTCACTGCGTTCCAGCGCCTTGCGGTGGGCCAGCAGGCTGGCGTACTGGTGTTCCTGGGCGCGGAGCATGGCCAAGGCATGGCGCAGAACGGTCAGGGCCAGAATCCCCAGCACCAGTAACGCCACGGCCAGCAACGGCAGGAGGAATTTTCGCAGATCCTGGCCCGGGGTCTGCGGCCGCCAGGCCAAGGCTTCCAGGGTCAGGTCGTTGAGCAGCAGCTGGGCGGTATCGGCTGGGCCCGGTGTCCTGGCGATATGGGCATCGGGCAGGGCGAAGTCCCGCGCCAGGTTTTCCAGGGCTCCGGGATCAAGGACCTTGACGAAGAGCAACAGGCTGGGCGGGCCGGGGATTTCGGGCACGCTGCTGTCCGTGCCGATGGTGATGACGGACGCGGCGACAAACGCAGGGGCGTCCTCGTGATGCAGCATCTCGACGACCACTTCGTCGTGATTTTCCGCGGCGTTGGCTTTTTTCAACAGCGCTCGCAAGTCGCCGGTCAGCCAAGCCTCGGCATCGACCTCACTCATCTGGCCATCGATTACCGAATAAACCGTCTTGCCGCTGGGCGAGATGACGAACACCGCCTGGTAGCCATAGAGCGAAAACACGCTGCTGCCGACGTTTTCCTGGTCATAGGCCCATTCCTTGTCGACGTCGACATGCAGGTGCCGGTAGGCGTCGCTCCACTTGGAGTAGTCACTCAGATCCCGTCCGATACCCGTGCGGATCCCCTCGATGGCCCGCTGGGCGAAAAACAGGCTCTGTTCACGGGCGCGCTGGTCCTGGGCGCCAGTGATGTTGAGCAGCACGGCGATCGCCAGTGCAGACATGACAAACAGCAGCAGCATGATGGCCGGGAAAGTGCGACGGGTGAAACTACGGGTTGGTGAGCCCGGGGAAAGGACAGTCGAGTCATTGCCAGCATTTTCAATCATAGAAATAAGTCATCAGCAAAAAAGCGATTTCACCCGCACCTGTCTTATATCGGCTGTCGGGCTGATTTACTTAGTCGTGATCACAAATGGTGCGCCTGGCTGAGCTGCCGCCAGGTGGGACGGCATGCAACGGTTCGTCGGGACACGCTGTCCAGAGCTTCCTTGCTCAAGAGCAAGGACCTGTGGCCGAGGCGGGTTTGTATCGCAGTGTGTACCGCGCGGCCCTGGATACACCGGCTTGACGAAGACCCGGGCCGGCGACACAGGCCCGATACACACCGACGATTAACTACGCCAGCCAGCCGGCACCGAGCCTCGGTGCGGGTGACTGGCGTATTGATCATTCGAGGAATACCCCATGCTCAACTTCTCCCGAAACTCATCCCTTGCACTCGGCCTGGCCCTGGTCGGCGGCCTGGGTCTGTCCACGGCGGCTTCGGCCTTGACCATGAATGACTTGGTCCAGGGCTACACCCTGGCGGCAGCCGATACCGTGAAGAAACCCGCCGAAGGCAAGTGCGGCGAAGACAAGTTCGCCAAGACCGACACCAACCACGACGGCCAGGTCTCGCGTGATGAGTTCATCGCCGCGGCCCCGGAGCGCGCCGCTGAGTTCGACAAGATCGACGCCAACCGTGACGGCGGGATCTCGTTGCCGGAAGCCAAGCAATACCTGTCGGCCCAGGCCAAGAGCGCGGAAGGTAAATGTGGCGAAGGCAAGTGCGGGGCGGCTATCGAGTCCTGATTGGCCCCAGTGGCGAGCCTGATGAGTTGATGCCAGCCCACTGATGCGGCATCGAACAAAGAACCCGTTAGGTCTATGTAGGAGCTGTCGAGCGAAGCGAGGCTGCGATCTTTTGATCTTTCACTTGAGATTCAAGTGTCTGGGGAAAGATCGCAGCCTCGCTTCGCTCGACAGCTCCTACACAGCTCCTACAGACCCAGCCACGGGTGTTCGGCTTTCTATCGTGCGATTGATCGTCTCATGAGGCTCACCACATCTCGTTTCCCCAGGAGATGTGTCATGTTGAATCTACCCCAACCCTCAGCAGGCCTCGGCCTGCGCCGGGCCTTGCTCGATGAGCTGCGCCAGGCGCCGGCCGGGGATTTCGACTTTCTCGAAGTCGCCCCGGAAAACTGGATCGGAATCGGCGGTGCCCATGGCGCCGCCTTGCATTGGCTGGCCGAACGTTATCCGTTGACGTGCCATGGCCTGTCATTGTCCCTGGGTGGGCCGGCGCCGCTGGACCTGACGTTTCTCGGGCAGGTGCGCGCTTTTCTTGAGCGTTTCGACGTGCCGTTGTACAGCGAACACTTGAGCTACTGCGGTGATGAAGGGCATTTGTATGACCTGTTGCCGCTGCCCTTTACCGAGGAAGCAGTGCATCACGTGGCAGCGCGGATCCGTCAGGCCCAGGATGTACTGGGGCGACGCCTGGCGGTGGAAAACGTCTCCTATTACGCCGCGCCCCATCAGGACATGAGCGAGCTGGAATTCACCCGGGCGGTGTTGCGCGAAGCCGACTGCGACCTGTTGCTGGACGTCAACAATGTCTACGTCAACTCGATCAATCACGGCTTCGATCCCCAGGCATTCCTGGCGGGCCTTGAGCCGGGGCGGGTGGTCGCGATGCATGTGGCCGGGCATTACGACGAGTCCGACACGCTGAAAATCGACAGCCATGGCGCGCCGGTCAAGCCGGTGGTCTGGGCGCTGCTGGCCCAGGCCTACGCGCGGTTTGGCGTACAGCCGACCTTGCTCGAACGGGACTTCAACTTCCCGCCCTATGCCGCGCTGGTGGGCGAATTGCAGACCATTCGCCAGTTGCAACACCAAACCGTTACCCGGCAGGCGGTGATCCATGGCTGAGCCCCGGCAGACACTGCATCAGCAGCAACAGGCGCTGACCCGTTACCTGCGCGACCCTGAACACTGCCCGGTCCCGGCCGGCATGGACGCGGCGCGGGCGCAGGTGTACCGCGACCTGATTTTCGAAAACATGCGTTCGCTGCTCAGCGGCACCTTCCCCGTGCTGGTGAGCGTGCTGGGGCAGGACCGTTGGCGTGCCTGCGTGCGCCGCTTCCTGCGCGAACATCGCTGTGCCACCCCCCGGTTCGGTGAAATCGCCGAGGAATTCGTCGGTTACCTCGCGGCTCACTCGTCGCCGGATTGGCCGCCGTTCGTGGCAGAGCTGGCGCACTACGAGTGGGTCGAGATGGCGCTGCTGCAATCCCAGGCCGAGCCGTTGCCGACACCTGACGAGGCCTCCTGGCTCGACCAGTCGCTGCGTGTCTCGCCCCTGGCCTGGCCGCTGGTGTACCAGTGGCCGGTGCATCGCCTGGCATCGAACTACCAGCCCTCGACGCCACCGGCCCAGCCGACGCTGCTGCTGGTACGGCGAACACCTGGGTTTGCTGTGCGCTTTTCCGAACTCAGCCCGTTGGCCTGGCGGCTTTTGCAGCGTATCGAGGAATATCCCGGGTTGGCGGGGCGAGGGCAGTTGCTGGCGTTGGCGCGGGAAGCGGGGGTGGATTCATCCGCGTTCATGGACAGCGCGGTGGCGCTGCTGCGGCGGATGCAGGACGAAGGGGTTGTTGGCGTACAGCAGTAATCTGTCCATTTGAAGTGCTAACCCCTGTGAGGGCCTGCTGTGGGAGCAAAGCTTGCTCGCGATGGGTCGCCCTCGGTCTGACTGATTGACCGAGTCGTCTGTATCGCGGGCAAGCCTTGCTCCCACAGCAAGCTCGCTCCCACAAGGGATTTTTGTCAGGCCTTGTTTCGCTGGTGCACACCGATCTTCAGCAGCGCATCCACGCTCAACTTCCCAGCCCCCTGCAACAGCAACGGCAGCAACGCCACCAGGTAGATCAACGGCAGCTTGAAGTTGCCATGTCCCTTGTTGGTAATCCCATAGCCCTGGGCCAGTTCGCTCAAGCTTGACCAATCCGCCGGCCAGTGCACGGCGGCAGTCGCCACCACGGTGACGACGATCAGCGCCAGCGCCGACAGGCGCGTACCCAGGCCGATCAACAGGGCGATGGCGCCGATCAGTTCGGCCCACATCGCCAGTTCCCAGTTCCACTGGGCCGGCACATGGTTGAAGGGGAACAGGAAGGCGGACTGGATCTCGGCGAACCAGTTCTCGCCGTTCCATTTCTCCAGGCCGGACTCGAAGAACTCCCAGGCCAGGAACAGGCGCAGGCCCAGCGGCGCGAGCCATGCACCTGCGTGATCGAGATGAAGGTGCAGCGTTTTCAAGGCGTTTGAATACATGATCGATTCCCCTGGGCTCAAGCCGCGTGTGGCGGCCGTTGGCGTCGCTGGGTGGCCTGGGCCAGCTTGCCCACCAGGCGGATGGCGGTGGCGGCGCAGATCAGGCCGAAGGGCAGCACATACCAGGCGCTCATGGGGATGCGTTTGAAGTTGGAATAAGCAAAGATCGCCGCCAGCACCCACATGCCGGTGACGTGCAGGCGCTTCCAGGCCCTGAAACCGATCAGGCGCGTGGTGCTTTTGAACGAGGTCAGCGCCAGCAGCAGGATGAACACGTAGCCCACGGTACCTGGCACGTTGCCAAGGGTGGTGCGGCCGGGCCAGAACTCGGGATTGAGCTGGCCGTAGCTGTAGATCAGCACGGCATGGACCAGATGGGAAAACGCAAAGGCCAGCCCGATGAAGCGCCGTTCACGCACCAGCGACCGGCCCAGGGGCGAGGGCACCAGCACCGCGAATGCCGAGGCGGTGAAGGCCAGCAGGAACAAAATGAAGGACGAGCGCGCCGTGGCGCGAATGGCGCTGCGCACGCCTTCGGTCAGGTCTGGGTTGAGCACCAGGATCAACCCGGTCATCAACAGCACCAGGGCGGCGAGCAGGCTGAACAGCGACCAGCCCTGATAACGAAAGGGGGATGCAGTTGCGATAGGCATGTAAAGGCTCCTTGGATGGTGAGACCCGGTCGTGACAGCAACCGGGAACAGGGGGGAGTCTTTCAAACAGGTGTAAGCGGGGTGTGTCCGCAACGCAGGACTGTGCAAGTTTGTGTATGCCGATCATCCGCAGACACACTGGCATACAAAACCGCATCCAAATCCAACCCCTGTGGGAGCGAGCTTGCTCGCGATGGCGTCAGGTCAGTTGAACAGGTGCTGGCAGATACACCGCTATCGCGAGCAAGCTTTGCTCCCACAGGTCCTGCTCAAACAGATCTGATGGGTGTACGACCGGGAGAGCCAGGTCGGCTACTAGGCCGCCTCGCGGTGGACGTTGATCTCGGGCGCCCCGTTAACCACGATGGCCGAACGCAGGCATTGTGGAGTGGGTATCCCGGCATGGATGCCGGGATAGCCGCGCTGGGCCATGGATGGCCCTTCGCGGCGGGCCCACGGAGCAATGCCTTCGTTCGGGCATGCCGAGCCTAGGCGAGGCACCGAGTGGTGGGGCAAAGCGTTTTTGGTTACTTTTGGCGCTCTTCCAAAAGTGACCCGCTGTAAGAGCGGAACCCTAAGCAGCCGTTACCGCAGCAATGGATATGTACCCAGCCAACAACATCCCAGCCGACGGTCAAGGCCGCCATCGCGAGCAAGCCCGCTCCCACAGGGGCTGTGTCAGCTTGCGAATGCCAGGCGCAACTCGGCGCACAGGCCGCCGCCGTCGCGGTTGCTCAGGGTCAGTGAACCGCCCATGGCGATCGCCAGTTGCTGGGCGATGGCCAAGCCCAGGCCGGTGCCGCCGGTTTCCCGGTTGCGTGAGCTTTCCACCCGGTAGAACGGCTTGAGCACCTCGGCCAGTTCCTGCTCGTTGATCCCGGGGCCGCGGTCCAGGACCTGGATCGCCAATTGCCCGTTGTCGGCGAGTTGCACCTGGATCTGCGCCGCGCCACCAAATTTCAAGGCGTTGTCCACCAGATTGACCAGCACCCGCCGCAGGGCATGGGGGCGGGTGTCGATGACGGCGGCGTTTTTCCCGGACAGTTGCACATCCTTGCCAGTGTCCTGGTAGTCGAACACCAGGCTGTCGAGGAACGCATCCAGGCTGATCCGGCAACTGGCCTCGGTGGCGCCGTGGATGCTGCGGGCATAGGCCACGCCTTCACGCACCAGGTGCTCCATTTCGCTCAAGTCGCTCCACAGCTTGTCCTTCTCGATCCCCTCGTCCATGAATTCGGCGCGCAGCTTCATGCGCGTGATGGGCGTCTGCAAGTCGTGGGAAATCGCCGCCAGCAACTGCATGCGCTCCTTGAGGTAGGCAGCGATGCGGTCCTGCATGGCGTTGAACGCTTTGGCGGCATGCACCACTTCGGTCGGGCCTTTCTCGTCCAGGCGTACACCGTGGGCGTTCGGGTCTAGAGTTTCCACCGCTTGGGCCAGCCGGGTCAGTGGGCCGACGGCGAGGCGAACGGCCAGCCAGGTGCAGCCGATCAACAGCGCCAGTTGCCCCAGCAATACCATCGGCAGCCAGGGGGAGAGGGGCGTCATCGCCGGGCGAACGTCGATGGTCAGCGGGCTGCCGTCCCCCAGGCGCAGGTGCGCCTGATAGTGCATTTTTGGCCCGGGAATCTGTTTGAACGTCAGGCCATAGGCCTGGCCGATGGCTTCCTGGATTGAACTGACCGAGATCGGCGCGTCGGCCAGATCCATCGGTTGGCCGGCCTGGCCTTCGTCGAGCAGGTAGCCATAGTTGCGCCGGGCGAGTTTCGGCAGCCAGGCCTGGCGTTCGGCGGCAGGCAGGCGGTCAAGAATGGCGACGGAGGTCGAAACATCGGTTTCCAGGTTGCCGAGCATGGTCGACTTGGCGCTCTGGTAGCGCTCGTAGTACTGGACGCCGAAGGACAGCCCCTGGGCCAGGATCAGGCCGATCAGGAAGATCAGCGACAGCCTCGAGGCCAGCGTCCGCGGCCAGCGCAACGACAGGCTCATACCGAGGCCTCAAGGATCTCCACCGGCAGCGAGAACACGTAGCCTTCGCTGCGCACGGTCTTGATGTAGGCCGGCTCCCGGGCGTCGTCCAGCAGGCGCTGGCGCAGGCGGCTGACCAGCAAATCGATGGAGCGATCGAACAGGTCGGCGTCCCGGCCCTGGGTCAGGTTAAGCAACTGGTCGCGGTTGAGCACCCGTTGCGGATGGTCGAGGAAGACCCGCAACAAACGATATTCGGCGCCGCTCAAGGCAACCATGGTGCCGTCGGTGTCCAGCAGGTGGCGGGCGGTGGTGTCCAGGCGCCAGCGTCCGAACGCCAGCAGGCGACCGCTCTCGGTGACCACCAGGTTGGGCGGCAGCATGCGGGTGCGGCGCAGCACGGCATTGATACGGGCCAGCAGCTCACGGGCGGCGAAGGGCTTGACCAGGTAATCGTCGGCGCCCATTTCCAGGCCGATGATGCGGTCGGTTTCGTCGTTGCGCGCGGTGAGCATCAGTACCGGCGTGGCCTTGTGCTTGCCGGCCCGCAGCTCCCGGCACAGCACCAGGCCGTCGTCGCCGGGCATCATGATGTCCAGCACGATCAGGTCCACCGGAGTGGTTTCCAGGAAGGCGCGCATTTGCCGGCCATCGGCAACGACAGTGGTGCGCAGGCCGTTCTTTTTCAGGTAGTTGCCAACCAGCTCTCTGATCTCGCGATCGTCATCCACTATCAACACGTGATCGACATGATCCATGGTGTCCAGCTCCTCGGCGTTTCGTTGTGAGCAGTCTACAGGCGCCGGCCGGCCGGGCTCGCGGCGGTTTGTATTGCAGTGTATCTGGCGCGGGACGGATACACAGCGATGCAAAAAGCCACCTGGCTCGATACAGGTGCGATACCTGCGCGGCATTCAATGGCACCCATCGAGGCGACACAACAGGCCTCGGCAGATAACCCCCCATTGAATCGAGGAATCGCCATGAACACCAAAGCCCTCTACGCCGCCTGCCTTTTCGCCGCACTGAACATCTGCACCCTGTCGGCCCGGGCCGAAAGCAACGTGCCGGCGCAAACCTACACCTACGGCACCCACCTGGACGTCCAGAAGGTGCTGTCCCTTAGCGAAGACGCCGAGCCGACCTGCGGCGTGGTCAACGCCCACATGACCTACCTGGATTCGGCAGGCCACAAACAGGCGCTGGACTATCGCAAGCTTTCCGATAACTGCAATGACGGTAACTGAGTCGCCGTGGAAGCCAACTTGTGACAGTAAACCTGTGGGAGCAAAGCTTGCTCGCGATAAACGATGACGCGGTGATTGCCAGTAATCGAGGCGCCTGCGTCGCGAGCAAGCTTTGCTCCCACAGAGGCGCTGCCCGATTTGGTGTGTTCTATCTACCTACCATTGAGGTGTTGCCATGCTTCTGATCGCTTTTCTCGGCGGGGTCCTGACGATCCTCAGCCCCTGCATTCTTCCGGTGGTGCCGTTTCTGTTCGCCCGGGCCGAGCGCTCCCGTGGCTCGGTGCTGCTGACCCTCGGCGGCATGGTCCTGACGTTTGCCCTGGTCTCCAGCCTGGCGGTCGTCAGCAGCGAGTGGGTGCTGCGCGCCAGCAGCGTCGGCCGGCAAGTCGCCTTGGTGGTGATGGTGGTGTTTGCCTTGTCGCTGATCTTCAGTCGGGTCGGCACCTGGCTGGCGCGGCCGCTGGTCAGCCTGGGCAATCGCCTGGACGCCGGTGCCGGGCGGATGGCCGGGCCTGTGGCTTCAGTGCTGATCGGGGTCGCCACCGGGCTGCTCTGGGCACCGTGCGCCGGACCGATACTCGGGGTGATCCTGACCGGGGCCATGCTGCAAGGCGCCAGCGCACAAACCAGCCTGCTGTTGCTCGCCTATGGCCTGGGCAGTGCCTTGTCCCTGGGGACGCTGATCCTGGCCGGGCGCGGACTGGTCGGACGCCTGAAACTCTCGCTGCCGATCACCACTTGGCTGCGCCGGGGGACGGGAGCGGTGGTGTTGCTGGCGGCCGTGGCGATTGGCACGGGGGCGGATGACCGCTTGTTGGCGGCGACTTCCTCCCAACAATCGGCCAGCTTGGAAAAAAGCCTGCTAGAGAACGTGCCCAAGGCCCTCGACTATGTGGTGAGCAAGGCTGGCGCAAGTTCCATGCCGGCCCTCGAATCCCAGGGCGCCATGCCTGCGCTGGACGGCGCGGTGCAATGGCTGAACTCGCCCCCGCTGAGCAGCGAATCACTCAAGGGCAAGGTGGTGCTGGTGGACTTCTGGACCTACGACTGCATCAACTGCCAGCACACCTTGCCCTATGTGAACGGTTGGGCGAAGAAGTATGAAAAGGACGGCTTGGTAGTGATCGGTGTCCACACCCCGGAGTACGGCTACGAGAAGATCATCGACAACGTCCGCGAGCAGGTGCGCAAGCTGGACATCCACTACCCGGTGGCGATCGACAATCAGTATGCGATCTGGCGCGCCTTCAACAATCAGTACTGGCCGGCTCATTACTTCATCGATGCCAAGGGGCAGGTGCGCTACAGCCACTTTGGCGAAGGACGCTATGGCGAGCAGGAACAGGTGATCCAGCAACTGCTGCAGGAGGCGAAGGCAGGTCAATGACTGTGGCGGGGGAGCTTGCTATTGGCAAGGGGATCTGTGGGAGCAAGGCTTGCCCGCGATGAAGCCGATGCGGTCTCTCAGAAACCGAGGCGCCTGTTTCGCGAGCAAGCTTTGCTCCCACAGGCGCCAGGCGCAGGCCGGTCTCAACATAAGGTGCTCCTTTGATGTGGGAGCAAGGCTTGGTGGGAGCAAGGCTTGCCCGCGATGAAACCGATGCGGTCCTTCATAAAACCGACGCCCCTGTTTCGCGAGCAAGCTTTGCTCCCACAGGTGACAGGCGCAGGCCGGTTTTTTTCAGGATGCGGCTGATCCTCAACATAAGTCGCTCCGTGGGAGCAAGGCTTGCCCGCGATGAAGCCGATGGGGTTCTTCAGGAACCGAGGCGCTTGTTTCGCGAGCAAGCTTTGCTCCCACAGGTGACAGGCGCAGGCCGGTTTTTTTCAGGATGCGGCTGCTCACCAGCATGTCGTCGGCGGCGCAGGCGTCCCCCAGCAGGTAGCGCAGGTGTTCGCGGTAGCTGTCGATTTCTTCGCGGCTACGGCCATGGACCATGGCGAACAGGTTGTAGCGCCAGCCGGGCCGGCGCGGGCGCCGGTAGCAGTGGCTGACGAAGGGCTGAGCCCCCAGCAGGGCGCCGAGACGCGAAATGTCGGCATCGGCCACGTCCCAGACCGTCATGCCGTTGTGGCGATAGCCCAGGCGATAGTGATTGGGCACGGCGGCAATGCGGCGGATCGCACCCTCGGCCTGCAGGCGTTTGAGCAGGTCGAGGGTGGATTCCACACTCAGTTCCAGTTGTTCGGCCAGCCAGGCCCAGGGGTCTTCGAGCAAGGGCAGGCCGGCCTGGGTCAGTTCCACCAGGCGCAGCGCCAACGGTGTTTCATCCAGCCGTGGCGGCGCTTGCCACAAAGACTCAGACGGGGAAATACAGGCCGACATGGTAGGTCTCCTCTTTGGGCAGGTTCAGCGGCACCAGGCCGGTCAGGTGTTCAATGTGCAGCAGGGTGTCGTTGATCGCCTGTTCGCTGGGGCAGGCGAGCACGAACCACATGTTCCAGGTGTGCTCGCGGCGGTAGTTGTGGGCGACCTCGGGCATGTCCGCGAGCAGCTCGGCGATGGCCTCGAAGCGCGGTTCGGGCACCGCCAGCGCCGCCAGGGTGAACGCACCGCCCAGGCGATCGATGTCGAACATCGGACCGAAGCGGGTGAGGACCCCGTCGTTGAGCAACTCATGCAGGCGGTCGAGCAATTCGGTGCTGCTGCTGTCCAGTTCCTGGGCCAGGGCCTGCCAAGGGTGACGCACCAGCGGCAGGCCCAGTTGCAGCCGATTGATCAGGCGACGGTCGAGGTCATCCATCGATACGGGCTCCGGCCGGGGCGGCGAAACGTCCGCCGCATTGCTTGAACAGGTGCGTGCTGAACAGCAACTGGTGGGGCAGGTCGTCCAACTGGTGTTCTTCCAGCAACGCCTGAACCTGGGTCTCGACACGGTCACGCTGGCGACCGTGAATCATGCAGAACAGGTTGTATTGCCACTGGGGCAGGCGCCTGGGGCGTTGGTAGCAAAGGCTGATGCCCGGTGCTTGTCCGAGGCGTCGGCCGACTTCATCGACCAAGGCGTCCGGCACGTCCAGCACCAGCATGGCGTTGGCGGCAAACCCCAAGGCGCGATGGTTGACCACCAGGCCGACACGGCGGAACAGCCCCTGTTCATGCCAATGCTGCACCTGCTCGAGCACCTGCGGCTCACTGGCCTCGATCTGCTCGGCCAGGGCCTGGAAGGGACGCGATGTCAGGGGCAGGCCGGTTTCCAGCAAACGGCGCAGTGCCAGTGACTGTTGTTCGCTCAGGGCGTTTTTCATGGGGTGGCCTCCAGGGCAAAGCCCAGGTCGATGCGGTAGGCGGTCAGCATGGGCAGGTCCAGTGGCGTGAGACCGGTGTCGTTCTCCAGTTCCTGGAGGATGTTTTCCAGGTGGGCACGGTTGGGGCCGGTCAGCACGAACCACAGGTTGTAGCGATGTTCGCGGGCATAGTTGTGATTGACTTCCGGGTATTGGCTGATGCGTGCGGCCACCTGGTGCAAGCGGTCTTCGGGCACGGCCAGGGCGGCCAGGGTGCTGGCCCCGGCCCGGGTGTGTTCGAACACCGGGCCGACCCGCGATAAGGTCCCGGCCACTTGCAGGTGTTGCAGGCAGTCGATGACCTGGGCTTCGCTGCAGCCCAAGGTCTCGGCCATGGCCCGATAGGGCTCGGCGCACAACGGCAGGCCATGCTGGAATTGATCGATCAGGCGCCGGGCCAGTGAGCTGGAAGTCATGGTCAGAACCCCGGCTTGTGCGCGCGACTGCTGAAGAAAATGCCGCTCGGGCTCAGGGCCGGCAGGCTGCCCAGGCGTTCGAGGCGATAAGGATCCCAGACCTGCACCTGACCACCATCCCGGGCGGACAGCCACAACTGGTCACCCCGCGCGGTGAACTCCATGTGCAGCACCGCCGGTCCTGGCCGCAGGTCGGCGACGATGGCGTGGGTCTGGGTGTCGATGACCTGGACGCGGTCGTTGTCCGGGTAGGCAAAGTTGACCCACAGCTGCCGACCGTCCGGACGCGCCGTGACGAACACTGGTTGACCGGCCACGGCGATGGCGTCGGTCTGTTGCCAATCCTGGGCGTTCATCACCAATACCTGGTGATGCCCGACGGCAGGCACGAAGGCTTGCTGGTCGGCCAGGGCCCAGCCCTCCAGATGCGGCATCTTGTACACCGGGAGCCGCGCCTGGCCGCGGCCGTAATGGCCCAGTACCCGTTTCACCCCGCGCTCCGGGTGCCAGAGATCGAGTTGGGCCATGCCGTCTTCACCGAACAGCCCGGCCATGTAATAACGCCCGTCCGGGGTGATCAGGGCGTCGTAGGGTTGCTGGCCGATGGCGGTGAAACGCTCGATGCGCGGGGTGAGGCCTTGGCTGAAGTCGGCGGTCCAGATCTCGCCCGTGTCGAACAGGCTGAACACGAAGCGTTGCCCTGGCGCGTCCACCAAACCGACCACCCGTGAGCGCTTTTGTCCGCCGGACAACGGTGTGGCCGGGATGTCGGCGACCTGTTCCAGGGTCTGGGCGTCGAACACCTTGACGCCGCCGGGCTCGTAGTTGGAGACGGCGATCAGCTTCCCATCCTGGCTGATTGCGCCGCCGATGCTGTTGCCGCCCTGGATGATCCGGCGTTCGATGCGTGCGCCCAGCAGGTCGACTTTGCTCAGGCCCCCATCGCGACCGAACACGTAGGCATAGCGCTGGTCGCGGGAGAACACCACCGAGGCGTGGGACAAGTCGCCCAGGCCTTCGACGCGGCCCAGGGCGGTGCGGGTGTCGCTTTCAATGATTTGCAGGCTGCCGGTGGCGCGCTCCACCACCACGCCCAAATCGCCGGTGCCGCGCAACGGTGTCTGGGCGCAACCGCAGAGCAGCAGGGCGATGGCGGTGGAGGAGAGGAAAGAACGGATCATGAGGCGGGTTTTCCTTGAAGGAGCCGGTCCACCAGCCAGCGAATGTCGTCGGGCGCGAGCAACGGTGCCCAACCGGGCATGGCGCTGCCGGGCCGTCCGAGGGAGACGGTGGCGATGAGGCTGTCGCGGGATTTTCCGGCCAGGGCTTCGTGGGTCAGGGGTGGGCCGAGGCCGCCGGTCATGTACAGGCCGTGGCAGGCGCCACAGTCCTGGTCCAGCAGGTGTTGCAATTGGGCCTGGCGCTGGCTGTCGGGAGCGGCCAGCACGCAGGAAGAGAAAACAAAGAGGAGGGTGGTTATCAAGGTTGCAGAGCTGTGTCGTTCCATGACGTCCTCCTGAACAAGAAATAAAGTTGGGCGCGGCCCCTGTGGTGAGGGGATTGATGTGGGAGCAAAGCTTGCTCGCGAAACAGCCGCCTTGATTTCTGAAAGACCGCATCGCCCCCATCGCGGGCAAGCCTTGCTCCCACATCAATCCCATGCCACATGAATTTCCTCGCTACAGGGATGTGTTATTTAAGGGTCAAGACCCACGCCGCCAGGATCTTGGCTTCCTCGTCCGTCACGGGGTTGGCCGGCATCGGCATCGGTCCCCAGTTGCCTTGCGTACCTTCCTTGATGTGCTTGGCGAGTAAATCCTGTGCTCCGGCGACGCCGGCGTTTTTTGCCGCGACCTCCTTGAGCGCCGGACCCACCACCTTGGTGTCGATGGCGTGGCAGGCCGCGCAGGGCTTGCTCTTGAACAACGTCGGGCCGTCTTGGGCCAACGCCGGCAGGCTGTAGGCGGCAGTCAAGGCCAAGGCAATCAGAATAGGCTTCATGGTTTTTCCTCTTATTGATGGGGCTCAATAGATGTCGTGTTGGGTGTTGTAGACGTTGAATTTTCCGGTTGGGGTGATCAGGCGTTTGTCCTTGATCACGTTCTTGACCTTGAGGGTCTTGTCGTCGATCACCACCAGCGCCGACTCGTCTTCCTGGCCACTCCAGACCGAGAACCAGACCTCGTCGCCGGCCTTGTTGTATTCCGGTTGCACCACACGCAGCGCGCCTTTCTTGATACCGGCGTACTCGGCAATCGGCAGCACGGTGTAGCCGGCGTCGAGCTTGTCGATGTTGAACACCGCCACCGACTGGCTGAGCTTGGCGTCCGGGCTGAGGGTGGTGTCGACATACAGGTGACGGGACGCGGGATGAGTCTTGATGAACAACGAGCCGCCCCCCTGGCCCTGGAGCGAACCGACCTGTTTCCAGGCGTATTGGGGGTGCTTGACCGGGTCGGTGCCGATCAGCGAAACCCCGGCATCGCCCAAGTGGCTGGTGGCCCAGACCGGTCCGTAGAGGGGGTGGTTGAAGTTGGCGCCGCGTCCCGGGTGCGGGGTCTTGCCAACGTCCACCAGGGCGGTGAGCTTGCGCTCCTTGGAGTCGATCACCGCGACCTTGTTGGAGTTGTTGGCGGCCGTCATGAAGTACCGATGGCTGCTGTCCCAACCGCCGTCATGCAGGAACGGCGCGGCGTCGATGCTGGTGATGGTGAGGTTCTTGATGTCCTGGTAGTTGACCAGCATCACCTTGCCGGTTTCCTTGACGTTGACGATGAACTCCGGCCATTCGTGGGAGGCGATGATGGCCGCGACCCGAGGCTCGGGATGGTATTGCTGGGTGTCGACGGTCATGCCGCGGGTCGAGACGATCTGCTTGGGCTCCAGGGTCTCGCCGTCCATGATGGTGAACTGCGGCGGCCAGTAGGAACCGGCGATGGTGTACTTGTCCTCGTAGCCCTTGAACTTGGAGGTTTCCACCGAGCGGGCCTCGATACCCACCTTGATTTCCGCGACCTTGGTCGGCTCTTTCGGCCACAGGTCGATCATGTCGATCTTGGCGTCCCGGCCGATTACCAGCAGGTAGCGACCCGAGGCCGAGATGCGCGAGATGTGCACCGCATAACCGGTGTCGATCAGCTTGACGATCTTCTTGCTGTCGCCGTCGATCAGGGCAATCTTGCCGTCGTCGCGCAGGGTCACCGAGAACAGGTTCTGCAGGTTGAGGGTGCTGAGTTGCCTGGTCGGCCGGTCTTCGGGTTTGACCAGCACTTTCCAGGTCTTGCGGGTTTCGGCCATGCCCCATTCCGGAGGGGTCGGTGGGGTGTGCTGGATGAACTTGGCCATCACCGTGATCTGGTCTTTGGTCAGGGCATTGGACGTGCCCCAGTTCGGCATGCCAGCGGCCGAGCCGTAGGTGATCAGCGCCTCCAGGTAGGCCTGGCCGCGCGATTGGGTGATGTCGGGTGTCAGCGGCTTGCCGGTGGCGCCTTTGCGAAGCACGCCGTGGCAGCCGGCGCAGCGCTGGAAGTAGATTTCCTTGGCCGAGTCGAAGTCGGCCTGGCTCAGGTCGGGCGCGCCTTCGGTCTTGACCACGCGGGGTTGTTCCGGCGCAGCGGTTTGGTCGGCGAAGGCGTGGGGGGCGGCCAGCGCTGTACACAGCGCCGTGACCCGCAGGGCCCACGATTTTTTGTGGCTGATCAGCATTCCATTTCTCCTCAGGCGTGACCCGCGCTGCGCTGTAATTGACGTTCGGCGCGCAGGTTCTTGGTGCGTTGCAAGGCTATGCCCGAGGCGGTGGTTAGCCGCTTGACGGCGATCAAGTTTGCCGGCCGCAGCCCTTGCCAGGTTGTCGCAGGGCACCGTAGCGTGGCCTGCAATCGTGTTGTCTGATCAGGCCTTGCCATGAACGCTATCCACACTTTGCAGCACCCCGACGAACCCTTTTATCAACCCCAGGACAACGAGCAGGCGCTGTTCGAACAGGCCTGGCATCACGGCATGCCGGTGCTGATCAAAGGCCCGACCGGCTGCGGCAAGACCCGCTTCGTCCAGCACATGGCTCACCGCCTGAAACTGCCGCTGTACACCGTGGCCTGCCACGATGACTTGAGCGCGGCCGACCTGGTGGGCCGTCACCTGATCGGCGCCCAGGGCACCTGGTGGCAGGACGGGCCCTTGACCCGGGCGGTGCGCGAGGGCGGCATCTGTTATCTGGATGAGGTGGTCGAAGCGCGCCAGGACACGGCCGTGGTGTTGCACCCGCTGGCCGATGATCGTCGGCAGTTGTACCTGGAACGCACTGGCGAAGTACTGCAGGCGCCGCCGTCCTTCATGCTGGTGGTGTCGTACAACCCCGGTTACCAGAACCTGCTCAAGGGCATGAAGCCCAGCACGCGCCAGCGTTTCGTGGCGATGCGCTTTGGCTATCCGGCGGTGGCCGATGAAGAGCGCATCGTCGCCCGCGAGGCGGGGGTGGATCTGGCCCTGGCGGCCCAGGTGGTGCGATTGGGGCAGGCGCTGCGCCGGCTCGACCAGCACGACCTGGAGGAGGTCGCCTCGACGCGCCTGCTGATTTTCGCCGCGCGCATGATTGGCTCCGGCATGGACCCGCGCCAAGCCTGCCTGGCATGCCTGGCCGAGCCGTTGAGCGACGACCCGCAAACCGTTGCCGCGTTGATGGATGTGGTCGATGTCCACTTTGGCTGAAACCGTTGCCGTGCCCCGACGCTTGCCCGGGGACCTGGCGATGTGGTTTTTCATCCTCGCCGAGCTGTCGGTGTTCGCGCTGTTGATCCTGGCGTTCACCGTTGCCCAGGCGTTGCATCCGCAGACTTTCAGCGAAGGCCGGCAATTGCTGGACCGCTCCACGGGCCTGGCGATGACCCTCAGCCTGCTGACCGCTGGCCTGTTCGCCGCCCTGGCCCAGGAGCAAGTCAGGCAGGACCGACCGCGTCGAGGCGCACTGTTGTTGTGGGTGGCCTTGTTGCTCGCCTGCGGCTATGTGGGGATCAAGCTCACGGAATACGCCCATCTGTTGGCGAACGGCCTGGGGATGGAGCACAACACGTTCTTCACCTTGTACTGGATCCTCACCGCGTTTCATTTTCTCCATGTGTTGCTGGGCATGGTGATCCTCGCCTGGCTGGCCGAAGGGTGTCGGCGACGTCGTTATGGGGCGCAGCGTAACAGTGGGCTGGAATCCGGCGTGCTGTATTGGCACATGGTCGATCTGGTCTGGGTGTTGCTGTTCCCGGTCGTCTACATCCTTGATTGAGCGGAGGTGCTCATGTCGGCTTCCCGTGTCTTGATTGCATGCTGGATGACGCTGGCGGTGCTGAGCACCGGCACCGTTGCCCTGGGCCAGATCGCGGCTACCGGGCTGGTGTCCATCGCCATCCTGGTGGTCGCGGTGACCAAGGCCTGGCTGATCGCCGACGGCTTCATGGAACTGCGCCACGCGCCGCGATTGTGGCGGTGGTTGGTGTTGAGCTGGGCGGCGCTGCTCGCGATTGCGATCTCACTCGCGATCTGATCGTTCCCACGCTCTGCGTGGGAATGCATCCCGTGACGCTCTGCGTCACCTTCCTGAAGCGGAACGCGGAGCGTCCCTGGCGGCGTTCCCACGCGGGAGCGTGGGAACGATCGAAGCTCATCTGCCCGGAACAACCCACCAAAACCATCGGAGATTCTTGATCGCCATCAAGCGGTTTCCGACCCCTTGCTTCCTAGAATGAACACGCCAAGCAATGAGGAAGTGACCATGTCAGATACCTTCACCAAAGGCATGGCCAGGAATATTTATTTCGGGGGAAGCATCTTCTTTTTCCTGATATTCCTGGCCCTGACCTACCACACGGAACAGACCTTTCCAGAACGCAGCAACCAGGCGCAATTGACGGAATCGGTGATACGCGGCAAGGGCGTCTGGGAGCGCAACAACTGCATCGGCTGCCATACCCTGCTGGGCGAGGGCGCGTACTTTGCGCCGGAGCTGGGCAACGTGGTCAACCGTCGCGGCGGCGATGAAGCCTTCAAGCCGTTCCTGCAGGCCTGGATGAAAATGCAGCCGCTGAACGTTCCGGGTCGTCGGGCCATGCCGCAGTTCAA
Source organism: Pseudomonas sp. CFII68 (assembly GCF_000416195.1). Classification (NCBI taxonomy): domain Bacteria; kingdom Pseudomonadati; phylum Pseudomonadota; class Gammaproteobacteria; order Pseudomonadales; family Pseudomonadaceae; genus Pseudomonas; species Pseudomonas sp. CFII68. The sequence continues at coordinate 116,388 of NZ_ATLN01000125.1, read as the reverse complement.
CCTGAGCGAGCAGGAAGTCGACGACATCGCCGAGTTCCTCAAATGGAGCTCGAAAATCAATACCAATGGCTGGCCGCCAAACAAGGAGGGCTGAGAGATGAGCATGGCTAATCCGCATCTGAAATTCGCCTCGCAGGCCGTCGCCAAACCCTACTTCGTGTTTGCCCTGATGCTGTTCCTGGGGCAGGTGTTGTTCGGTTTGATCATGGGCCTGCAATACGTGGTCGGCGACTTCCTGTTCCCGCTGATCCCCTTCAACGTGGCCCGCATGGTCCACACCAACCTGCTGATCGTCTGGCTGCTGTTCGGCTTCATGGGCGCGGCGTATTACCTGATACCGGAGGAGGCCGATCGCGAACTGCACAGCCCGAAACTGGCGATCGTGCTGTTCTGGGTGTTCGCCGCCGCGGGTGTGGCGACGATCCTGGGCTACCTCTCGGTGCCTTATGCGACGCTGGCGAAGTTCACCGGCAACGACTTGCTGCCGACCATGGGCCGCGAGTTCCTGGAGCAGCCGACCATCACCAAGATGGGCATCGTGGTGGTGTGCCTGGGGTTCCTCTACAACATCGGCATGACCCTGCTCAAAGGTCGCAAGACCACGGTCAGCATGGTGATGATGACCGGGCTGATCGGCCTGGCAGTGTTCTTCCTGTTCTCCTTCTACAACCCGGAAAACCTCGCTCGCGACAAATACTACTGGTGGTGGGTGGTGCATCTTTGGGTGGAAGGCGTCTGGGAACTGATCATGGGTTCGATGCTCGCTTTCGTCCTGATCAAGATCACCGGCGTGGACCGCGAAGTGGTGGAAAAATGGCTCTACGTGATTATCGCCATGGCGTTGATCACCGGGATCATCGGCACCGGCCACCACTTCTTCTGGATTGGCGCGCCTGAGGTCTGGTTGTGGGTAGGCTCGATCTTCTCGGCACTGGAACCGCTGCCGTTCCTGGCGATGGTGGTCTTCGCCTTCAGCATGGTGAAGAACCGTCGTCGGCACCACCCGAACCGCGCCGCTACCTTGTGGGCCAAGGGCACCACGGTCACCGCGTTCTTCGGCGCGGGCGTCTGGGGTTTCCTGCACACCCTGGCACCGGTCAACTACTACACCCACGGTTCGCAACTGACTGCGGCCCATGGTCACCTGGCCTTCTACGGTGCCTACGCAATGATCGTGATGACGCTGATCAGCTACGCCATGCCACGCTTGCGGGGCTTGGGTGAAGCGGCGGACGAGCGTTCGCAGCGCCTGGAGATCTGGGGCTTCTGGTTGATGACCTTGTCGATGGTGATGATCACCTTGTTCCTCACCGCGGCCGGTGTCGTCCAGGTCTGGTTGCAGCGCTGGATGACGGATGGCAGTGCCTTGCCATTCATGGCCACGATGGATCACTTGAAGCCGCTGTTCTGGGCGCGGCTGGTCAGCGGCGTCGGGTTCCTGGCCGGGTTGCTCTGCTACCTGTTCAGCTTCCGTCAACGTGGCCGTGCGGCCCTGCGCGCACCGGCGGCGGTGGTGCCTTCGTAAATCACCACAACTACTGAGCCGGACTCATTTGGGGTGAGAGGATTCATGTGGGAGCAAGGCTTGCCCGCGATGGGGGCGATGCGGTCTTCCAGAGATCAAGGCGCCTGTTTCGCGAGCAAGCTTTGCTCCCACATGAATCCCCTCGCCACAATGGGGTCGGCTTAAGAGGAAATAACCATGGCATTCACCCTGGAGCTGGAAGAATGGGTCGGCAGTGTCTGGCACCGTTTCATCACCCGCCGGGCCAGTGCTGACTTTCCTGAGGCCCGGGTCGAGCTGGTTCCCCGGCAACGCGCGTTGCAGGTGCTGTTTCGCGCCACCGGCGGTGCGCCTCACCTGGGGGTGGAGGCGGTCAGCGACCGTGACCTGTTGCTGCGGCGCAACCTGTTGCAGCAGATCGCCGGCACCTGCAAGCAAGTGCCCCTGGCCTGTTGCGATGGCGACAACCTGCGGCTGCCGGCGAGCCTGGCGACGTTCCCCGATGTCGGGCTCAACGAAGAGCTGTATCGCTGGCTCGCCTTGCTGGCCGCGCAGTCGGGGCCGATGAAGCACTGGGGGCGGGACAATCAGCGCTGGACCCTGGCGGTGTTGAAACGCTATCCGGCGCTGCGCCCTCGCTACCGGCGGCTGGTGGACGCGCACCTGTCCCTGCGCCCCGATCCGGCCACGCTCAACCCGGCCGAAGCCGCCCTGGAGCGGGCGTTGTGCCAAGCCTTGCGCGAACCGGGCAGTGTCGAACATTTTCCACGCAGCGAGCGGGCGGCCTGGCCGTTGCCGCTGTGGCTATACCCACCCCAACACCTGGCCAATCCCCAGGCCGCCAACCTTGAGGAGTCCGAGCAATACCTGGCGACGCCGCCCGGTGAACAGCAGGGCGGGCGCAAGCGCGCCGAGCGAATCGACGACACCACCCGTGACGGTGGGCTGCTGATCGTGCGCCTGGAAAACCTGTTCAGCTGGACCGAACACGTGGACCTGGATCGCTGGGCGGATGACAGCGAAGACCCGGACGCCGCTCGCGTCGCCGAGGACTTGGATCAGTTGACCCTGTCGCGCACCCGCTTGCGCAAGGGCGGTGGTTTGAAACTGCACCTGGACCTGCCGCCGGCCGATGTGGATGACATCCCGTTGGGCGCAGGCATCCTGTTGCCGGAATGGGATTACCGCAAGCAACGGCTGCAGGACGACTTCGTCAGCCTGCAAACCTTCACCCCTCGCGATAGCCAGCCCCAGCCGTTGCCCGCACGCCTGCGAAGCTCGGCCCAGCGCTTGCGTCGCCAGTTCGAACACTTGCGCAACGATCGCCAATGGTTGCGCCAGCAAACCCAAGGCTCGGAACTGGATCTGCAAGCCTGGCTGGACTTTCATGTCGAGCGCCAGCACGGGCAGTGCAGCGAACGCGGACTGTTCATGGACCAGCGCCAGACTCGCCGCGACCTGGCCTGCCTGCTGCTGGCCGATCTGTCGATGTCCACCGATGCCCACCTCAACGACGAGCACCGGGTGATCGACGTGATCCGCGACAGCCTGTTGCTGTTCGGCGAAACCCTGTCGCTACTGGGAGACGATTTTGCCTTGTACGGGTTCTCTTCCTTGCGCCGCCAGCAGGTGCGCATGCATGAACTCAAGGCCTTCAACCAGCGTTATGACGACCACACCCGCGGACGCATCCAGGGGCTCAAGCCCGGTTACTACACGCGCATGGGCGCGGCGATTCGCCAGGCCACGCAACGGTTGGCTGGCTGCAAGCGGCGGCGCAAATTGTTGTTGCTGCTCAGTGACGGCAAACCCAATGACCTGGACCTCTACGAAGGACGCTACGGTGTGGAAGACACCCGCCAGGCAGTGCTGGAAGCCCGGCGCCAAGGGCTGACACCGTTCTGCATCACCATTGATCGCGAAGCGGGGGATTACCTGCCGTACATGTTCGGGGCCAATGGCTACACCTTGATTCGCCAGCCCGAGCAACTGCCGCTGCGTTTACCGCAGCTGTACCGGCAGTTGACTCAGGATTGAGGGGGTCAGACGATGCTGCGAGGCAGCCAGAAGAACATGACGATGCAGAAGATCGTCAAGCCGACACAGAACCAGGTGAAGCGCCGCAACCGGCGCTCGCCGGCCTTTGCGGCCTCGACTGGCAGGGGCATGCCGCACTGGCGGCATTCGGTTGCATCACCGGGTTGGGTCTGTTGGCAATACAGGCAAGTGGGCTGCGCGCTCATTCGAATTGCTCCAGGCGCAGGCGATCGAGAATGGCGATCTGGCGACCGTCCTGGGTGATGATTTTTTCATCGATCAGGCGCCGGATGATCCGCGAGAAAGTTTCCGGCTGGATCGACAAGTGCCCGGCGATCAACTGCTTGGCCATCGGCAGTTCGAACTGGCTGTCCACGGTTTGCAGGCGCACCAGTTGCGTCAGCAGGTAGCGCACCACACGGTGCGTGGCGTTCTTCAGCGACAGGGTTTCAATCTCGTTGACCCGTTGGTGCAGGCGCACACAGAGCTTGCCGAGCAGGGCGAAGGTCAGCCGGCTGTTGCTTTGCAGCAGACGCATGTAAGTGGCGTTGGACAACCGGTAGACCTGGGTCGGGCCGACGGCTTCGGCGGACGCGACGTAGTTGGGTGTGTCCATCAGCATCATGGCTTCGGCGAAGGTCTGGCGCTCGCCGATCACCTCGAAGACCTTTTCCTGGCCGTCCGGGGTCAGCCGATAGATTTTCACGGCGCCGGAAATCACGAAGTAAAACGCCTGCGCCGGTTCTCCCTGGCGGAACAGCGGATCGCCCCTGTCGATGTTCAGCAGTTGGCTGTTGCTCATCAATTCGTTGAGCTCTTCTTCGTTCAAAGGCTCGAACAGGTGATGGCTGCGCAGAATCTGGTGATGGACGCGGTGGAGCACCATGGCATGGAATCCTTGTAAGGGCGAAAGAGGTGATCGGGGTCAGACCAGGCTCAGGGACAGGCCGCTGGCAAGCGCCACGACGCAGGAAAGCAAGACGAACCAGGTAAGCGGCAGAACGACGGATTTCATGGAGGACCCCGACAAGAAAGGTGATGCCGTGCCTGAGCAAGAGACGGGCCATGCCTGCGGGCGTTGATTCCTGGGGTGTTGAAGATGAGGTGGGTAAAAATGACCCTGGTCTGACAGGGTTAAAACAACCATGAAAGGGTAACTAATACCCCATTCAGCTACAGTCTCTATGGGCGCGAGCCGTTGTGGGAGCAAAGCTTGCTCGCGATGAACGATAACGCGGGCCAGCTGTAGACCGCGGCGTCTTCATCGCGAGCAAGCTTTGCTCCCACAACGGCAAGCCCCTTGCAAGTACCTGTTCGAGACGGGAGGTTGCCGATGAGCTGGCTTGATCTGAGACAAGGCCCGCCGGCGTCGATAGCCGATCATTCGAACCCTGGTTTGTTGTACCTCGCTGGCGGTTCAGCGAGGCAAAAGGAGTGATGTATGCAAGTGCTTGACCGTCGCAAGGCCATGGCCATCGCGCCGCTGTGGCGCCTGGCGTTTCGGCCATTCTTTCTGGCCGGTTGTGTGTTGGCGCTGCTGGCCATTCCCTTTTGGCTCGCGGCGTTTACCGGGCGCTTGTCAGCCTGGCAGCCGGCCGGCGGCTGGTTGGCCTGGCACCGGCATGAACTGTTGTTCGGTTTCGGCCTGGCGATCATCGCCGGGTTCCTGCTGACGGCAGTGCAAACCTGGACCGGAACCCCGGGGCTCAGCGGCAAGCGCCTGGCAACCCTGGCATTGTTGTGGCTGGGCGCGCGGCTGGCCTGGTTGGTGGATGCGCCCTGGCCGTTACTGACGCTGCTGGAGCTGGGTTTTGCCCTGGCGGTCGCGGCGTTGATGGGGGTGACGTTGTGGCGTGTGCGGCAGAAGCGCAATTACCCGATTGTGCTGGTATTGCTGCTGTTGGCCGCCGCCGATGGGTTATCCGTATACGGCCTGGTGCAGCACAACGAGGGCTTGCAACGCCAGAGCGTGCTCACCGGCCTGTGGCTGGTGGCGGCAATGATGGGGTTGATCGGCGGGCGCGTGATTCCATTCTTTACCCAGCGCGGCCTCGGACGGGTCGAGGGCGTTGCCCCGTGGCCGTGGCTTGATCGCCTGTTGCTGGCAGGGTCGGCGCTGGTGGCGTTGTTGTATGCCTTCGGTCCGGCGCTGGTGGCCAGCGTCTGGGTCGGCCTGTTGTTCGCCGCGTTGGCGGTGGGCCACGGGATTCGACTGGTGCGTTGGCATGATCGGGATTTGTGGCGGGTGCCACTGCTGTGGTCGTTACACCTGGCCTACGCCTGGCTGGCGGTGGCCTGCCTGGGCATGGCGCTGTGGCACTTCGGCGTGCCGGTGAACCCGAGCCTGGCGGTGCATGGCCTGACCATCGGCGCCATGGCCGGGTTGATCCTGGCGATGATTGCCCGTGTCAGCCTGGGCCATACCGGGCGCCCCCTTGAGCCACCAGCGGGCATGACCCTGGCCTTTATCCTGTTGAACCTGGCGTGCCTGAGCCGCGTGCTGTTGGTGCTGCTGTTGCCGTTGGCCGGGCTGTGGCTGGCGGCGCTGTGCTGGACACTGGCGTTCGGTCTATACGCCTGGCGCTATGGGCCGATGCTGCTCAAGGCCCGGGTGGATGGGCATCCGGGATGAGCCGGTTGGGCAGAGGGAATCGATAATGTACGGGGTCTTGCTGGTTACCCACCTGTTGGCGGCCATTGCTTTCATTGGCACGCTGTTTTTCGAGGTCTTCATCTGGCATAGCGCCCGCCGGCCCTTGGCCCAAGGCGTCAAGGACGCTGCCGACCAGGCCATCGCCCAGCGCTCGCGGCATGTGCTGCACGGCGTCGTGCTGGTGCTGTACGGCGCCGGCATGGCCCTGGCCTGGCAGCATCGCGGCGCATTGAACCAGCCGTTGAGCAACAGCTTCGGCCTGCTGCTGAGCCTGAAGATCCTGCTGGCGCTGAGCATCATCGGTCACTATTTGTGGCTGGCGTACTGGCTCAAGAGCGGTCGCCTGACGCCCAGCCGCGCCTGCTGGTTGCGGCGCAGTATCCTCGGGCACATGGTGCTGATCGTGGTGTTGGCGAAGGCGATGTTCTATTGGCAGTTTTGAGCTGCGGATGAGGGCGGCAAATTAGAGCTGCAAATGTGCAAATGTGCAAATGAGAGCTGCAAATGCCTGTGGGAGCAAAGCTTGCTCGCGATGGCTGTGAATCAGTCAACATTGATATTGACTGACACTACGCCATCGCGAGCAAGCTTTGCTCCCACAGGAGTAACACAGAAGTAATGGCCAATGTTTGAGGGTCAGCGGGCAGGCTTCATCGCATTGACGAACAACACATTGTTTTCCAGGTGGATGTGCTGCATCAGGTCATCACGAAACTCCACCAGCCCGCGATACAGGGCGCGCCAGGTGTTGCAGGCGTCGGCGGGTGGGGTGATCTGGTCGGTCAGGGCGAGCATGGTTTCCAGGGCTTCACCGTGCTGGTCGTGTTCGTAGCGCAGCACCTGGATCGGCGCCGAGGCCCGATCGCCGAGGCCTTGTTGCAGCATCGGGAACAGTACCTGTTCTTCCTTGAGCATGTGGCCTTCGAGTTCCTGGTACATGTCCTGCAGGTGATCGGCCAGGCCGTTCGGGCAACTGGGTCGCGCACCGTGGACCTGCTCGACGCGCCGGGCCAGGCGGATCAGTTCCGGCAGTTGTTCGCGATGGCGCGCGTGGTAGCGCTCCAGGATGTGGGCAATCAAGGTCGCCTGGGGCTCGTCGCGCCAGTCATGGCCCAGCTCCCCGGCGGCTTGCAGGGTGCGCAGGGCGTCGGCGATCAGCAGCGGGTTCAGGCCTTTGCCCAGCGCGGCTTCGCGCAAGGATTTTCGCCCGCCGCAACAGAAGTCGAGGTTGTAATGATGGAAGGTACGGGTAGCACCGGGAATGTCGCAGGCCAGTTGGCCGAGGCTTTGTTCCAACAGATCGAGGCTCATCATGTTTCCTTGGGTTGAATCCCGGCAGGGACAGATGAGCGAACTTTGCAGTCGACGTGCCAGATTCAACTGATTGAAAACAAAGCATTAAATTTTTGCCAGGGTGATTGTCACCCTGATTGTGAAGGGTCAAACGAACCCTGGAGGGTCATCACTACCATGCTGCGTGAAAGCCTGGCCGCCGACCTGATCGTCGAGCTGCCCAATGCGGTGCGATTGCAGCGCCTGGTGCAGACCCTGCGCGAATACTTCAACAGTGGCGCCGTGGGGCTGCTGCGTCTGGACGATGACAGTCTCAGGCCTGTGGCCACCGTGGGCCTGGTCCACGAGGCGCTGGGACGGCGCTTCGTGATTGCCCAGCACCCGCGCCTGGCGGCGATCATGGCGTCGCGCGAACCCACCTGGTTCGAGCCGGACAGCCGTTTGCCGGATCCTTATGACGGCTTGCTCGACAACCACGTCGGCGAACCGCTGCCGGTGCATGACTGCATGGGCGTGAGCCTGTACGTGGAAGGACGGCTCTGGGGGGCGATCACCCTGGATGCGTTGCACGCCGGCACCTTCGACAGCCGCGCCCGGGAGGAACTCAAGCGCTGTACCTTGCAGATCGAGGCGGCGGTGCGGGTCACTCGCCTTGAGCAGGAAAACCGTAGCCTGCGAGCATCGCGCAGCGACCAGACCGACCTGCGGCTACCCGCCGAAGAGGGCGAGATCCTCGGGCGCAGCGAGGGGTTGCAGCAGTTGCTCAACGAGCTGGATGTGCTGGCCGACTCCGAACTGCCGGTGCTGTTGCTGGGCGAAACCGGCGTCGGTAAGGAGCTGTTCGCCCGGCGGCTGCATCGCCTGTCCCGGCGCGGCCACAAGCCGCTGGTGCAGGTCAACTGCGCGGCGTTGCCCGAGTCCCTGGCCGAAAGCGAGTTGTTCGGCCACGTCAAAGGCGCGTTCTCCGGGGCGACCACCGACCGCGCCGGGCGCTTCGATGCGGCCAATGGCGGCACGCTGTTTCTCGATGAGGTCGGCGAACTGCCGTTGAGCGTCCAGGCCAAGTTGCTGCGCACTCTGCAGAACGGCGAGATCCAGCGCCTGGGGGCGGACAAGCCGCTGCACGTCGATGTGCGGATCATCGCCGCCACCAACCGGCACTTGCCCGACAGCATTCGCGACGGGCTGTTTCGCGCCGACCTGTATCACCGGCTCTCGGTCTATCCGGTGCCGATCCCACCGCTGCGCGAGCGCGGCCACGATGTGTTGATGCTGGCCGGGCACTTTCTCGAACTGAACCGCACACGCCTGGGCTTGCGTGGGTTGCGCCTGTCACCGGCGGCCGAACAGGCGCTGCTGGCGTACTCCTGGCCCGGCAACGTGCGGGAGCTGGAACACGTGATCAGTCGCGCGGCGCTCAAGCAACTGAGCCGCGGCGCCAATCGCAGCCTGATCATGACCCTGGAACCGCAGGTGCTGGACCTTGACGTCAACGCCAGCGCAGCTTCGGCGCAGGCGCTGCCGGAACAAGCCCTGCAAGCGTTGGATGCGCCCGTGCAACCCTTGAGCGAGGCTGTCGACGGCTGCCAGCGACAGGCGATCCTCAAGGCCCTGGAACGCTGCGGGCAGAACTGGGCGGGGGCGGCGCGGTTGTTGGAGGTTGACCCGAGCAATCTGCATAAGCTGGCGCGGCGGTTGGGGCTTAAGTAGCGGCAGACCGGGTTGCCGCCTTCGCGAGCAAGCCCGCTCCCACATTGGATCTGTGATTGTCTTCAGTTTTCTGATCACCCCCAATCCCCTGTGGGAGCGGGCTTGCTCGCGAAGAGGCCGGCACTTTCAACACAAGAACCGGCATTGACAACGATCAAGGCCCGCCACCGCCGCAGAATCCACACTGGCCCAAACCCACAGTGGAGATCACCCTCATGCCCCTTTCCCTGGCCAAAATGCGCCGCCAGTACACCCTCGATGGCCTGGATGAAGCCCAGGCCCCCGACGACCCCATGGCGTTGTTCGCGCTCTGGATGCAACAGGCCCGCGACACCGAAAGCCCACCCGTGGAAGCCAACAGCATGGCCCTGGCGACGGTGGACGAGCAGGGCCGGCCTCACTGCCGGGTGTTGTTGCTCAAGGGCTTCGACGCCCAGGGCTTTTCGTTTTTCGGCAACTACGACAGCGCAAAGGGCCAGGACCTGGCGGCCAACCCCTGGGCGGCCATGACGTTTTTCTGGCCGGGGCTGGAGCGGCAAGTACGCATCGAAGGGCCGGTCGACAAACTCGATCCGGCGCTGTCGGATGCCTATTTCGAATCCCGTTCCGTCGCCAGTCGCCTGGGGGCCTGGGCGTCGCCACAAAGCCGACCACTGTTAGATCGGGCCGCGCTCGAGACCTTGCTGGCGCAGACCGAACAACGCTTTGCCGATCAACCCGTGCGGCGCCCCGACCATTGGGGAGGCTATTGCCTGCGGCCCGAACGGATGGAGTTCTGGCAGGGCCGCGCCGACCGTTTGCACGACCGCCTCGACTACCGCCTGCAGGATGGCGCCTGGCAGCGTTGCCGCCTGGCACCCTGAATGGATGCCTTGTAGGAGCTGCCGAGCGTAGCGAGGCTGCGATCTTTTGATCTTTCGCTTGAGACTCAAGTGGCCCGGGAAAGATCGCAGCCTCGCTTCGCTCGTCAGCTCCTACTGGGACAGGATCGTTCTTGCATGGGGTGCCAAGGGAGGTACCTCCAACGAGGAATAGGCCCGGCAACGATTGCAGTTCAGGCTGGGCCATCTTTTCTGACAGGACGGCTGATCATGGCCCATCTGACGCAACGCCTCTTTCAACCGCTGAACATCGCGGTCCTTACCATCAGCGATACCCGCACCTTCGACACCGACACCTCGGGCCAAACCCTGGCGGACCTGTTGCAAACGGCCGGACACGTGCTCATCGACCGTGGGCTGGTGAAAGACGATATCTACCAGATCCGCGCCCAGGTCTCCCAATGGATCGCCGACCCCAAGGTGCAGGTGGTGTTGATGACCGGTGGCACCGGGTTCACCCCGCGCGACAACACCCCCCAAGCGGTGGCGCCACTGCTGGACAAGCAGGTGGACGGTTTCGGCGAGCTGTTCCGCCAGGTGTCGCTGGCGGAGATCGGCATGTCCACCCTGCAATCGCGCGCCTTGGCGGGCATGAGCAATGGGGTGCTGGTGTGCTGCTTGCCGGGTTCGCCGGGGGCGTGCCGGACCGGGTGGGAGCAGATCCTGGCCGGGCAATTGGACAGCCGCACCGGCCCGTGCAATTTCACCCCGCACCTCAAGCCCCAGGACGGCATCGCCCCAACGGCTTGCGAGACACGCTCGTGAGCGGTCGGGTGTGCGACAGCGGCGTGCTGATGCCGGTGGATGAGGCGATCCGTCATCTGCTCGACCAGGCACCGCCGCCACCGCCCGTGCAACGGGTTGGCCTGGACCAGGCCCTGGCGCGTGTGCTGGCCACTGACATTGTGTGCCCGATGAACCTGCCGGCCTGGGACAACAGCGCAATGGACGGCTATGCCCTGCGGGCCGCTGACCTGCCGGGTGACGGCGGCTACCTGCTGTTGGGCGGGCGGATCGCCGCCGGTGACGAGCCGGGCGAGCCGTTGCAGGCCGGGTACGTCGTGCGGATTTTTACTGGCGCGCCGCTGCCACCGGGTGCCGACACGGTGGTGCCGCAGGAAAGCTGTCGCGTCGATGGCGAGCGGGTCTGGTTGTCATCGGTCAATGGCGGCGACCATGTTCGCAAGGAAGGCGAGGAACTGCGTCGAGGAGACCGGCTGCTTGAAGCCGGCACGCGCTTGCGCGCCCAGGAGTTGGGTTTGCTCGCCGGTGCCGGCGTCGGCCAGGTGGACGTTTATCGCCCCTTGCAAGTGGGCTTGCTCAGCAGCGGCGATGAGCTGCGCGAGCCGGGCGAGCCACTGGCGCCAGGACAGATCTACAACAGCAATCGCCATAGCCTCGCCGCACTGTTGCGCGGTTGGGGTGTCGAGGTGCATGACTTCGGGGTCATGCCCGACCAGTTATTGGCCAGTCGACAAGCGTTGCGCCTGGCCGCCGCCGAATGCGATGTGCTGATCACCTCGGGCGGTGTCTCGGTGGGTGAAGAAGACCACCTCAAGCATGCTATCGAAGCCTTGGGCAGCATCGACCTCTGGCGCCTCGCCATCCAGCCGGGCAAGCCCCTGGCCTTTGGCGATGTGGAAGGCAAACCTTGGATCGGGCTGCCGGGCAACCCGTCGGCGGCATTGATTACCGCACTGATCGTCGTGCGGCCGTTCCTGTTCCGGGCCCAGGGCATGGGCGACGTGTTGCCGGTGCCGTTGCAGGTGCCAGCCGGGTTCGACTGGCTCAAGCGCAACCGGCGCCGGCAGTACCTGCGGGCCAGGTTGGTTCCGGATGCCAACGGCCACCTGTGTGTGGAACTGCACCCTCAACAAAGTTCGGCGATGCTGACGGCCGCTTGCTGGGCCGATGGGCTGGCGGTGGTGGAGTGTGAGGCGCAACTGCACAAGCACGACAAGGTGCTGTACCTGCCGTTCGCCGAGCTGATGCATTGACGGCAATTGATTGCCGTCAAGGTCGCCGGCCGAGGGCTGGCTAGACTGGCGGCGCTTGAGTTTTCTCATGAGGATGCCCCATGCAACTGGTTTGCCCGGCAGGGAATCTGCCTGCCCTCAAAGCGGCGGTGCGCCAAGGCGCCGATGCCGTCTATGTCGGCTTTCGCGATGACACCAATGCCCGGCATTTTGCCGGGCTGAACATGGACGACAAGCAGTTCGACGCGGCTGTCGCACACATCCGTCAGCATCAACGCAAGCTGTACGTGGCGGTCAACACTTACCCGCAGCCCAAGGGTTGGGAGCGCTGGCAACGGGCCGTGGACCGCGCCGCCGACTTCGGCGTGGACGCCCTGATCGCCGCCGACCCCGGCGTGCTCAGCTACGCCAGCCAGCGCCATCCTCGGTTGGCGCTGCACCTTTCCGTACAAGGCTCGGCCACACACGCAGCGGCCCTGGCGTTCTACGCGCAGCGCTATGACATTCGTCGCGCGGTGCTGCCACGGGTGCTGTCCCTGGCCCAGGTGCGACAGGTGGCGGCGGGCAGTCCGGTGCCGATCGAAGTCTTCGGTTTCGGCAGCCTGTGCATCATGGCCGAAGGCCGTTGCCACTTGTCTTCCTACATCACCGGCGAATCGCCGAACCTGTGCGGCGTCTGCTCGCCCGCCAAGGCGGTGCGCTGGAGCGAGGATGCCCAAGGCCTCAGCGCACGCCTGAACGAGGTGCTGATCGACCGCTACACCCCCGAAGAACCGGCCGGTTATCCGACCTTGTGCAAAGGCCGCTTCCTGGTCGGCGGCAAGCGCTTCCATGCGCTGGAAGAACCCACCAGCCTCGACACCCTCGACCTGCTGCCGGAGCTGGCGGCCATTGGCGTCGAAGCGGTGAAGATCGAAGGTCGCCAACGCAGCCCGGCCTACGTTGAACAAGTGACCCGGGTCTGGCGCGCCGCACTGGATGCCCATAAGGCCGCGCCGCAACGGTTCCGGGTGCAGGAAGAATGGCGCCAGGTGTTGGCTGGCTTGTCCGAAGGCAGCCAGACCACCCTGGGTGCCTACCATCGATCATGGCAATGAGGGGAGGCCAGATGAAACTCAGCCTGGGACCGGTCCTGTTTTACTGGGACAAAGCGCAACTGGGGAATTTCTATGCCGAGATGTCGGCATTGCCGCTGGACGTGATTTACCTGGGGGAAACCGTGTGTTCGAAACGCCGGGCGTTCTCCCTGGATCAGTGGCTGGGCTTGGCGCGCGAGCTGCAAGCGTGCAGCCAGGCACAGATTGTGTTGTCGAGCCTGACGCTGATCGAGGCAGCCTCGGAGCTGTCCTCGCTGCGCCGCCTGTGTGACAACGGCCAGTTGTTGGTGGAAGCCAATGACATGGGCGCGGTGCAGTTCATGGCCGAACGCAAGCTGCCTTTCGTTGGCGGCCCGGCGCTGAACCTGTACAACGGCCACGCCCTGGGGCAATTGCTCGACAGCGGCATGATCCGTTGGGTGCCGCCGGTGGAGTGCTCGGCGGCGCTGATCGGCGATGTGCTGGAGCAGGTGCGGGACATGGACCACGAGGTGCCCGAGGTGGAGATCTTCGCCTACGGTCATCTGCCCTTGGCATACTCGGCGCGCTGCTTTACCGCTCGAGCCGAAAACCGCCCCAAGGACGACTGCCAGTTCTGCTGCATCAACTACCCCGACGGCCTGGCGCTGAGCAGTCAGGAAGGCCAACAGTTGTTCACCCTCAACGGCATCCAGACGATGTCCGGCGAGGTGACGAACCTGCTGGCCGACTACAACGCATTGATGGCCTGCGGCGCCGATGTGCTGCGCCTGAGTCCGCGTGCCCAGGGCATGGCCGAGGTGGTCACCGCCTTCGACAAAGTTCGCCAGGGCGAGGCACCACCGCTGTTCGTGGACGGTTGCAATGGTTACTGGCACGGCCATGCCGGCATGTTGAAGGTAGAGGAGGCGGGCCTGTGTTGAGTCCGAAGAAGTGGGTGCTCAAAGGCGCCGACCGCTTGCTGCCGTTGGTGGGCAAGGTGCCGTTCGTGGTGCAGCGACTGGCGTTGCAGCAGGCGCTCAATCGCTGCCTGGCCGAGCCGCTGCGCGATGGCGGGTTCGATGTGCTGCGTGGGCGCTGGTTGTGCCTGCGCGTGCCGGACTTGAAGTTGTGCTGGTACCTGACTTTGGCGCGGGACGGTTTGCGGATTGCCGAATGGGCCGAGGCCCAGGTCACCATCAGCGGCAACTGGCGCGAGTTTCTGTTGCTGGCCAGCCGTCAGGAGGATCCTGACACGTTGTTCTTCCGTCGCCGGTTGGTGATCGAGGGGGATACCGAGTTGGGGCTGGCGTTGAAGAACTTGATCGACAGTCTTGATCCGGACGTCCTGCCGCCTTGGCTCTGGCGCAATCTGGAGCGGGCGGGCAAGGGGTTGGCGACGGTCTGATGAAAGCCCCGAGTTTATTGCCTCTGGTGTATTCGTGTTCCGGTTGTTCCAACGTGGCGCAACTGGCCAACACCGTTGCCCTGCGCCTGGACCGTGCGGGTTTGGCGGAGATGTCTTGTATTGTCGGGGTGGGTGGGCATGTGGCGCCACTGGTTGACAAGGCGCGGTCGGGGCGGCGGATCATTGCCTTGGATGGTTGTCCGTTGCAGTGCGTTCAGGCGTGTCTGCGGCAGCATGATTTGGTGGCGGATGTGCATGTGATTCTGAACCAGCTGGGGTTGCGCAAGCGGTTTGGGGTGGATTGCGCTGAGCCCGAGATGGAGTTGGTATTTTCGCGGGTGGTGGGGTTGATTGATGTGGGTTAGGTTGGGTGAATATCCATTTCTTTGGTAATGGCGGCTTATGGTTCCGCTCTTACAGCGGCTCACTTTTGAGAAGCCCGGAAGCCGGCCCAGTCAAAAGTAAGCAAAACGCTCCTGCCCCACCACTCGGCACCTCGCTTAGGCTCGGTGTGCCCTCACTCCGGCATTGCTCCGTGGGCCCGCCGCGAAGGGCCATCCATGGCCCAGCGCGGCTATCCCGGCATCCATGCCGGGATACCCACTGCGCAATACCTGCGTTCAGCCATCGTGGTTAACGGGGCGTCCGAGATCAACGTCCATCGCGAGGCGGCCTTATAGCCGACCTGGTTCTTGGTGGAGACCGCGTTTCTCCTGTGGGAGCGAGCCTGCTCGCGAAGAGGCCAGCAAGTTCAACATCCATGTGACTGAACCACCGCAATCGCGAGCAGGCTCGCTCCCACACTGGATCTTCAGCAGCCCCAAAATCAATGTTCACCGCAAGTCCCCTGTGGGAGCGAGCCTGCTCGCGAAGAGGCCAGCAAGTTCAACATCCATGTGACTGAACCACCGCAATCGCGAGCAGGCTCGCTCCCACACTGGATCTTCAGCAGCCCCAAAATCAATGTTCACCGCAAGTCCCCTGTGGGAGCGAGCCTGCTCGCGAAGAGGCCAGCAAGTTCAACATCCATGTGACTGAACCACCGCAATCGCGAGCAGGCTCGCTCCCACACTGGATCTTCAGCAGCCCCAAAATCAATGTTCACCGCAAGTCCCCTGTGGGAGCGAGCCTGCTCGCGAAGAGGCCAGCAAGTTCAACATCCATGTGACTGAACCACCGCAATCGCGAGCAGGCTCGCTCCCACACTGGATCTTCAGCAGCCACAAAACCTATGTACGCCGCAGCCCTCTTGTGGGAGCGAGCTTGCTCGCGAATGCGGTCTCACAATCGACGCGGATGCTGAATGTGCCGGCTAAATAAACCATCCAAGACAGTTGCTCCCACAGGAGAAACGCGGTCTCACCCAGAGCCAGGTCGGCTATAAGGCCGCCTCGTGGTGGACGTTGATCTCGGCGCCCCGTTAACCACGATGGCCGAACGCAGGCATTGTGGAGTGGGCACCTCGGCATGGATGCCGAGGTAGCCGCGCTGGGCCATGGATGGCCCTTCGCGGCGGCCCACGGAGCAATGCCGGAGTGAGGGCATGCCGAGCCTAAGCGAGGCACCGAGTGGTGGGGCAGAAGCGCTTTGGTTACTTTCGCGCTTTTCGAAAGTGACCCGCTGTAAGAGCGGAACCATAATCAGCCGTTACCTAAATAACGGATATTCACACAAAGAAACCTACTGCTGATAAGCCTCCAACTCACCCTCGGACAAGATACGAATCTGACGCCGCTCCATGGCAATCAACCCCCCATCAACCAACCGATGAAGAATCCGAGAAAACGTCTCCGGCTGAATCCCCAACTTGGAAGCCACCAGCCGCTTCGACACCTGCAACACCACCTGACCATCCCGCGGATCCCGCTCCTGCAGCAGGAAATTGATCACCCGCCGACTGGCACTGGCCAAGGTCAAGTTATCGATATCCTTGAGCCGCTGATGCAAATGAATACTCATGCTCGCCAGGATCGCCAGGCAGACCTTGGGCTGGTCCTCCAGGGCCTTGCGGTAATGGGTACCCTCGATACTCACCAGCACGCTGTCCTTGATCGCCGACGCACTGACCGGATAGCAGCGGGCCTGGCTGAACAGCAAAGCCTCGGCGAAGGTCTGGCCGGGCTGGATGATTTCCACCAGGTTCTCCTGGCCTTCACCGGTCACCCGGAACAGCTTGATCTGGCCACTGACCAGCAAGAAAAACCGCTTGGCCGGATCGCCCTGGTGCATGAGCGTGCTGTTGCATTCCAGGCGTTTGAGGACAGCCAGGCTGCAGACATCTTCAAAGACCCGCTCCGGCAGTTGGCTGAACAGGTGATGACGACGCAACAGTAAAACGATGGAAGGGTGGGTCAGCATGGCGTACCTCCGCGTGCCGTCATGGTAGAGCCCAAATCGCCGCCGGCCTATGCCTCGGCAGGCCTACCTCGGAAGAGGGATGGGCTGCGCGATCAAGACACAAACCCTGTGGGGAACGAAATCCAGATCTGCTGCCAATCCCCTGTGGGAGCAAAATCCGGGTCTGCTGCCTATCCCCTGTGGGAGCAAAGCTTGCTCGCGATAGCGGTGGTTCAGCTTGCGCAGATGTTGAATGTACCGCCGCCATCGCGAGCAAGCTTTGCTCCCACAGAGGGTATGTTTCACTCCCACAGAGCGTGTGTTTTGCTGGGCTAGCCCGCCCCGCGCAAATGCTCCATCGCCCAAACCGCCGCTTCCACCCGCGAACGCAAGCCGAGCTTGTGCAGCAGGTTCTTCACATGCACCTTGACCGTGCCTTCGGTAATGCCCAGCTTGTGCCCGATGACTTTGTTGCTGTAGCCGCCGGCGATGGTCTTGAGGACCTGGCGTTCGCGTTCGGTCAGTTCCACATCGGCCTGGCGCGGTGGCGAGCGCAGCGCCTGGGCCATGACGCGGGTCAGGCCGGGGCTGATCACCAGGGCGCCGTTGAGGGCATCGCGGATGTACTGGATCAGCAGCTCCGGCTCCATGTCCTTGAGCAGGTAACCGTTGGCGTCCAGGCGCAGGGCATCGCGGATGTCGTCCTCGGCATCGGACACGGTGAACAGCAGCACCTTGCCGGTGTAGTGCATGGCGCGCAGCCGGCGCAGGGTCTCGATGCCGTTCATCTGCGGCATGTTGTTGTCCAGCAGCACCAGGTCGGGCTTGAGCGGTTCGATCAGAGTCAGGGCTTCTTCGCCGTGGCTGGCTTCGCCAACGATCTGCAAATCGTCTTCGAGCTCAAGCATCTGGCGGATCCCGCGACGCATCATCGGATGATCGTCGACCAGTAGCAGGGTGTGGCGCAGGGGGGCGTTCATGTTGCGAGGCCTTCGGTGTGTTGGCCCAGGAATTCCGGTTGGAAATGCACCTGGATACGGGTGCCCTGGGGTGTACGGGAGTGAATCTGCAGTTGGCCGTGCAGGCTGCGGGCCCGCTCGTTCATGATGTTCAGGCCATGGTGTTCGCGCTGGTCGACCTCGCCGCTGAAGCCGCGGCCATCGTCTTCGATCGACAGCTGCACGGTCTCGCCTTCCTGGCGCAGTTCGAGCCAGGCGTTTTCGGCGTGGGCGTGGCGCAGGCAGTTGGACAGGGCCTCGCGGGTGATCTGCAGGATGTGGATCTGCTCGCTGGCCGACAGCTCGAAGGCCAGGGTGTCGATGAACAGGTGCACCTGGAAATCCCCTCGGTTGGAGAACTCCTCGGCGGTGTCCTTTAGCTCTTCGACCAGGCCGTCATCGTGGATCTGCAAGCGGAAGGTGGTCAGCAACTCGCGCAACTGGCGATAAGCATTGTTGAGCCCTTCACGCAGTTCACCAGTGACGGTCTCCAGGGTCTGCACCGGTTCGCCGCGACGCATCAGGGTCTGCATGCGGCTGACTTGCAGCTTCATGTACGACAAGGCCTGGGCCAGGGAGTCGTGCAGCTCGCGGGCAATGATCGTGCGTTCATCGAGCAGCAGCAGGCGATGGTCCTGTTCGCGCTGGCGCTTGAGGGACAGCGACGTGCCGATCAGGTTGGCCAGGGCCTGGATCAACGCGGTTTCCCAGGGCTGCGCCGCATGGCCGTCGACAAAATGCGCCTTGAGTTCACCCAGCTCGTTGCCCTGGTTGCTGATGCTGAAGGCTTGCGGGCGCGCAGCGTTGTGTTTATGGCAACTGGCGCAATCGCTGCTGGCGCAGACCTGTCGGTTGGCGGCGCCATGCAGGGCCAGCAGGTGCCTGGCCGGTGACTGCAATTGCCCTTGCAGGCACAACGTCAGACGCAGGCCTGGCAGGCGCTGCTGGAAGCGTCGGATCAGTTCATCCAGCCCTTCGGCATTGGCCTGGCGTGTCGCCAGGCTGCGGCTGCTCTGGTACAGCAGCTCCAAGGCGGCGTTGGCCTGTTGCAGGTTCAGGGTCTTTTGCTGAACCTGGTTTTCCAGGGTGCGGTGTGATTGTTCGATGGTTTCGGCCATGGTGTTGAAACTGGTCGCCAACTGGCCCAGTTCATCTTCGGACTGGTGATTGACCCGCACCTGGAATTCGCCACGGCGAAAGCGCTGGGTGGCGTCCACCAACTCCTGCAAGGGCGTGACCACGCCGTACTGCAATTCATACAGGCCGATCAGCAGGATGATCATGGTGCTGAACAGCGCCATACCCTGGATCACTTGCTGCCAACCTTGCTTGTGCTCGCTCTGGCGTTGCAGCAGGGTGACGAACCGGTCCAACTGGTTGACGAAGGCATTGGCATTGGCCTGGAAAAACGCCGAGTCACCACGCTCGATGGCCGGGCGCAAGGTCTGGTTCCAGCGTTGCACAAGGTCGCGATAGCTCTTGTGCAGGGAGGTTTCCGGCCCATCTTCCAGCACGGCGCGCAGGGCAGGGCTGTCGAGGCGTTGTTGCAGGCTGGCGGTGATCGCCGGGATGTCGTCGTTGGCCCCCGCCGCCAGTTTCCAGCTCAGGTGGTAGGTCTCCATGCGCACGGAGCCGGCGGTGTTGATGGCCGCGGCGTCGCCCTGGCTGAACCAGGCGATCAACCCGGCACTCAAGGAACTGGCCAGGGCCAGGATGGCGATCAGGATCACCGCCAGCCCGGCGCGAGCGGGCAGGGAACTGCGCAGCCAACGCATCATCGACGCGGGCCTGCGAGGCAAAACGGTGAAGCGAGCATAGGGGGCGCCCTGGACCTGGGGGTGTAGCAGCCAATCCTGGGCGCACTACCTCTAAAGAGTTGTCGGCCGCTCCATTTCCATAAAAGCTTCGGCAGACTTGATCAAGGTATTGATAAATAAAGGGTTGTATCAATATCCGGGTCTACCTCCTTGGAGGTAGATGGGCCAAGCATAGGCCTGTACCGCCCCGGCGCACGTTGATCCAGGTCAAGTTTTCGCGGGGTTCGTATCACTAGGCTGCGCTCATCGAACTGACGGAGTGCATCGTGATGCGAGCGCAAGTGCAACAAGGGCTGGTACTAGGGATGAGTACCCTGGCCTTCACCGTGTGCTTCATGGTCTGGATGATGTTTGCTGTGCTGGGGGTTCCGATCAAGGAACTGCTGGCCCTCAATGAAACCCAGTTTGGCCTGCTGGCCGCCACGCCGGTGTTGACCGGTTCGCTGGTGCGCTTGCCCCTGGGGCTTCTGACCGACCGCTTTGGCGGACGGATCGTGTTCTTCCTGTTGATGCTGGCCTGCGTATTGCCGCTGTACATGATCACCCTCGCCACGGCCTTCTGGCAGTTCCTGGTGCTGGGCCTGTTCGTCGGCCTGGCCGGTGGCTCGTTCTCGGTGGGCATCGCCTACGTCGCCAAGTGGTTCGACAAGCAGAACCAGGGTTTTGCCATGGGCGTGTTCGGCGCCGGCAACGCCGGTGCGGCGGTGACCAAGTTCCTCGCTCCGGCGCTGATCGCGTTCGGCAGCTGGCACCTGGTGCCGAAAGTGTTCAGCGCCATCCTGTTCATCACCGCGCTGCTGTTCTGGTTTCTCACCACCGAGAAAAAGGAACACAGCGGCACTGGCGGTGCGACGTTGCGCGAGCAATTGCAAACGCTGAAAGAGCCAGCCGTGTGGCGCTACTGCCAGTACTACTCGATCGTCTTCGGCGGCTACGTGGCCTTGGCCTTGTGGATGACCAAGTACTACGTGCAGGAATATGGCTTCAGCCTGCAAAGCGCGGCGCTGCTGGCGGCGTGTTTCTCCCTGCCCGGTGGTGTGCTGCGGGCCGTCGGTGGCTGGATGTCCGACCGCTGGGGCGCCCAGAGCGTGACCTGGTGGGTGTTGTGGGTCAGCTGGATCTGCCTGTTCCTGCTCTCCTATCCCCAGACTCAACTGCAAGTGCAGACCGTCAACGGCATCGTCGATTTCCACATCGGCCTCAACGCCACGCTGTTCACCGTGCTGCTGTTCGTGATGGGCATCGCCTTCGCGTTCGGCAAGGCCTCGGTCTTCAAGTACATCGCCAACGACTACCCGAAAAACATGGGTGCAGTGTCCGGCATCGTCGGCCTGGCCGGCGGCCTGGGCGGGTTCGTGCTGCCGATCATGTTCGGCGCCCTGGTGGACCTCACCGGCGTGCGCTCGTCCTGCTTCATGTTGATGTACGGCGTGGTCTGGGTCTCCCTGGCCTGGATGTACTTCAGCGAAATACGCAAGCGCCCGCTGCTGGGTAAACAGCCGCCGGCCACTCAATCCCCGTTTTCCAGCATTGCCCAAGGAGAAGAACATGTCCGTTCTGCAAACGCCTGAAAAGGGCCCGGTCATTCATGACTGGCGCCCGGAAGACCCTGCTTTCTGGGGCAGTAGCGGCAAACTGACCGCCCGGCGCAACCTGTGGATTTCCATCCCGGCGCTGCTGTTGGCCTTCGCGGTGTGGATGGTCTGGAGCACGGTGATCGTGCGCCTGAACGCCATCGGCTTCAGCTTCAGCACCGACCAGCTGTTCTGGCTGGCGGCATTGCCGGGGCTGTCCGGCGCGACCTTGCGCATCTTCTACTCGTTCATGGTGCCGATCTTCGGCGGGCGCCGCTGGACCGCGCTGAGCACGGCGTCGTTGCTGATACCGGCTTTGTGGATGGGCTTCGCCGTGCAGGATTCGGCCACGCCCTACAGCGTGTTCGTGCTGATCGCATTGCTTTGCGGTTTTGGTGGCGGCAACTTCGCCTCGAGCATGTCCAACATCAGCTTCTTCTACCCCAAGTCCCAGCAGGGCACCGCCCTGGGCCTGAACGCCGGGCTGGGTAACCTGGGCGTGTCGGTGATGCAGTTCAGCGTGCCACTGGTGATTTCCTTCGGTGTGTTCGGCTTCATGGGCGGTCAACCGCAAGTCCTGGCCGACGGCAGCTCGCTGTGGTTGCAGAACGCCGGCTTCATCTGGGTGCCGTTCATCCTCGCCGTGACCCTGATTGCCTGGTTCGGCATGAACGACCTGTCCAGCGCCCGCGCTTCGTTCAGCGAGCAGGCGGTGATCTTCAAGCGCAAGCACAACTGGCTGATGTGCTGGCTGTACCTGGCCACCTTCGGTTCGTTCATCGGTTTCTCCGCGGCTTTCCCGCTGCTGATCAAGACCTCGTTCCCGGAAGTCATCGCCCTGAAGTTCGCCTTCCTCGGCCCGTTGGTGGGCGCGCTGGTACGGCCGCTGGGCGGCTGGCTGGCGGACAAGCTCGGTGGCGCGAAGGTCACCTTGTGGAACTTCGTGTTGATGATCGCGATGGTGTTCGGCGTCCTGCACTTTCTTCCGCAGAACGGCCAGGGCGGCAGCTTCTACGGCTTCCTGGGCATGTTCATGTTGCTGTTCATCACCACGGGTGTGGGCAACGGTTCGACCTTCCGCATGATCCCAGTGATCTTCCGCACCCTGCACGAGAAGTCCGCCCTGGGCAAAAAGCCCGAGCAACGCGAGTTGGCGCTCAAGAACGCCGGCAAGGAATCGGCCGCCGTGCTGGGTTTCAGCTCGGCCATGGGCGCCTTCGGAGCCTTCTTCATTCCCAAATCATTCGGCACTTCGATGGCCCTGACCGGCGGCCCGGAGATGGCCTTCTACATGTTCGTCGGCTTCTACCTGAGCTGCATCGTGGTGACCTGGTGGTGGTATGCCCGCAAGGGCGCCGCGACACCTTGCTAAGCCGAACCTAAACCTGCGTGGGCGGGGCGCAGACCCCGCGGAGCAAGCCTGAGAGGAACACACTGTGAGTCATTTACTGGATCAACTGCGGTTTTTCAACCGCAAGCAAGGCGAGTTTTCCGATGGTCACGGCGAGACCCGCAAGGAGTCCCGCGACTGGGAGAACGTCTACCGTTCGCGCTGGCAGTACGACAAGATCGTGCGGTCCACCCATGGGGTGAACTGCACCGGTTCGTGCTCGTGGAAAATCTACGTCAAGAACGGCCTGATCACCTGGGAAACCCAGCAGACCGACTATCCGCGTACCCGCAACGATCTGCCCAACCACGAACCACGTGGCTGCCCTCGCGGCGCGAGCTACAGCTGGTACATCTACAGCGCCAACCGGCTCAAGTACCCGAAAATCCGCAAGCCATTGCTCAAGCTGTGGCGCGAAGCCCGGCAGACCCTGCCGCCGGTGGAAGCCTGGGCCAGCATCGTCGAGGACAAGGCCAAGGCCGACTCCTATAAAAGCAAGCGCGGCATGGGCGGCTTCATCCGTTCCAACTGGGAAGAAGTCAACGAGATCATCGCCGCCGCCAACGTCTATACCGTCAAGGAACACGGCCCGGACCGGGTGGTGGGCTTCTCGCCGATCCCGGCCATGTCGATGGTCAGCTATGCCGCCGGCTCGCGTTACCTGTCGTTGATCGGTGGCGTGTGCCTGAGCTTCTACGACTGGTATTGCGACTTGCCGCCAGCGTCGCCGATGGTCTGGGGCGAGCAGACCGACGTGCCGGAATCGGCCGACTGGTACAACTCCAACTACATCATTGCCTGGGGCTCCAACGTCCCGCAGACCCGTACCCCTGACGCCCACTTCTTCACCGAGGTGCGCTACAAGGGCACCAAGACCGTGGCGATCACCCCGGACTATTCGGAAGTCGCCAAGCTCACCGACCTGTGGCTCAACCCCAAGCAGGGCACCGACGCCGCGTTGGCCCAAGCCTTCAACCATGTGATCTTCAAAGAATTCCACCTGGACAAGCCGAGCGCCTATTTCACCGAATACGCCAAGCGCTACACCGACCTGCCGGTGCTGGTGATGCTCAAACCGATGCTCGGCGCCGCGCCGGGTGCGGGTTACCAGCCGGACCGTTTCCTGCGGGCCAGTGACCTGACCGACAACCTCGGCCAGGACAACAACCCGGAATGGAAAACCATCGCCATGGATGCCGCCGGCGAACTGGTTTCGCCCCAAGGCTCCATCGGCTATCGCTGGGGTGAGAAGGGCAAGTGGAACATCCTGCCCCGTGAAGGCGGCGAGGGACGTGAGATCGACCTCAAGCTGAGCCTGATCGGCGGCGACGTCGCCGAGGTGGCGTTCCCGTACTTCGCCGGCGAAGCCCAGGAGTACTTCCAGCATGTGGCCGGTGATGCGGTGCAGTTCCGTCGGGTGCCGGTGCACAGCGTGGTGCTGGCCGATGGCAGCGTGGCGAAAGTCGCCACCGTATTCGACCTGTCGGCGGCCAACCTGGCGATCGACCGTGGCCTGGGCGGCGCCAACGTTGCCAAGGACTATAACGACGCCTCGGTGCCTGGCACCCCGGCCTGGCAGGAACAGATCACTGGCGTAAGCCGCGAGAAGGCGATCCAGATCGCCCGCGAGTTTGCCGACAACGCCGACAAGACCCGTGGACGCTCGATGATCATCGTCGGTGCGGCGATGAACCACTGGTACCACATGGACATGAACTACCGCGGGCTGATCAACATGCTCATGCTCTGCGGTTGCGTCGGCCAGACCGGCGGCGGCTGGGCCCACTATGTCGGCCAGGAAAAACTCCGTCCGCAATGCGGCTGGCTGCCCCTGGCCTTTGGCCTGGACTGGAACCGTCCGCCACGGCAAATGAACGGCACCAGCTTCTTCTATGGCCATAGTTCGCAATGGCGCCACGAGAAGATGAGCATGCACGATGTGCTCTCGCCCCTGGCCGACAAATCGCAATTCCCCGAGCACGCCCTGGACTACAACATCCGCGCCGAACGGGCCGGCTGGTTGCCGAGTGCACCGCAGCTCAACACCAACCCGCTGCACATCTGCCGCGACGCCGCCGCCGCGGGCATGGAACCCAAGGACTACGTGGTCAAGTCGCTGCAGGACGGATCCCTGCGTTTTGCCTGCGAGCAGCCGGACAGCCCGGTGAACTTCCCGCGCAACATGTTCATCTGGCGTTCCAACCTGCTGGGCTCCTCGGGCAAGGGCCACGAGTACATGCTCAAGTACCTGCTGGGCACCAAGAACGGCGTGATGAATGAAGACATCGGCCATGGCACCGAGTGCAAGCCCACCGAAGCCGAATGGGTCGACGAGGGCGCCATTGGCAAGCTCGACCTGGTGACCACCCTGGACTTCCGCATGTCCTCGACCTGCGTGTATTCCGACATCGTCTTGCCGACCGCCACCTGGTACGAAAAAGACGACATGAACACCTCGGACATGCACCCGTTCATTCACCCACTGTCGGCCGCCATCGATCCGGCCTGGGAATCGCGTTCGGACTGGGAAATCTACAAGGGCATCGCCAAGGCGTTTTCCGCCATGTCGGTCGGCCACCTAGGTGTCGAGAAAGACCTGGTCACCGTACCGCTGATGCACGACAGCGTCGGCGAACTGGCCCAGCCATTCGGCGGCACCGACTGGAAAAGCGCCGGTGTGGCACCGGTCCCGGGCAAGAACGCGCCGAACCTGCACGTGGTGGAACGCGACTACCCGAACATCTACAAGCAGTTCACCTCCCTGGGTCCGATGCTGGAAAAACTCGGCAACGGCGGCAAGGGCATCAACTGGAACACTGATACGGAAGTTAAATTCCTCGGCGAACTGAACCACAAGGAAGTCGAGGCGGGTATCAGCCAAGGGCGGCCAAAAATCGACAGCGCCATCGACGCTGCCGAAGTGATCCTGTCCCTGGCGCCGGAAACCAACGGCCATGTCGCACTGAAAGCCTGGGCGGCGCTGTCGGAATTCACCGGCATCGACCACAGCCACCTGGCCATCTCCAAGGAGCACGAGGCGATTCGCTTCCGTGACATCCAGGCCCAGCCACGCAAGATCATTTCCAGTCCGACCTGGTCTGGCCTGGAAGACGATCACGTGAGCTACAACGCCGGCTACACCAACGTCCACGAGTCGATCCCATGGCGCACCATCACCGGTCGCCAGCAGTTCTACCAGGATCACCCGTGGATGCAGGCGTTCGGCGAGCAGCTGATGAGCTACCGGCCACCGGTCAACACCCGCACCATCGCTGGCGTGAAGGGCAAACGCAGCAATGGCGAGACCGAGATCGTCCTGAACTGGATCACCCCGCACCAGAAGTGGGGCATCCACAGCACCTACAGCGACAACCTGCTGATGCTGACCTTGAGCCGTGGCGGACCGATTGTCTGGCTCTCGGAAATCGACGCCAAGCGCGCCGGTATCGAGGACAACGACTGGATCGAATGCTTCAACGTCAATGGCGCGCTGACCGCCCGAGCGGTGGTCAGCCAACGGGTCAAGGAAGGCATGGTGATGATGTATCACGCCCAGGAACGGATCGTGAACGTGCCGGGTTCGGAAACCACCAAGACCCGTGGCGGCCACCACAACTCGGTGACCCGCGTGGTGCTCAAGCCCACCCACATGATTGGCGGTTACGCCCAACAGGCCTACGGCTTCAACTATTACGGCACGGTCGGTTGCAACCGCGACGAATTCGTCGTGGTGCGCAAGATGGTCAAGGTCGATTGGCTCGATGGTTCCAGTGGCGATGATTTGCCGCGTCCACTGCCGACTGATATCGAGGAGAACTGAGATGAAGATTCGCTCACAAATCGGCATGGTCCTGAACCTGGACAAATGCATCGGCTGCCACACCTGCTCGATTACCTGCAAGAACGTCTGGACCAGCCGCGAGGGCATGGAATACGCCTGGTTCAACAACGTCGAATCCAAGCCTGGCATCGGCTATCCCAAGGAGTGGGAAAACCAGGACAAGTGGAAAGGCGGCTGGATCCGCAACGCTGACGGTTCGATCAACCCGCGCATCGGCGGCAAATTCCGCGTGCTGGCGAACATCTTCGCCAACCCGGACCTGCCGAGCCTGGACGATTACTACGAGCCGTTCGACTTCGACTACCAGCACCTGCACACCGCACCGCTGGGTGAGCACCAGCCCACCGCGCGACCTCGCTCGGTGGTGTCCGGCAAGCGCATGGAGAAAATCGAATGGGGCCCGAACTGGGAGGAAATCCTCGGCACTGAATTCGCCAAGCGACGCAAGGACAAGAACTTCGACAAGATCCAGGCGGACATCTACGGCGAGTACGAAAACACCTTCATGATGTACCTGCCGCGCCTGTGCGAGCACTGCCTGAACCCGACGTGCGCGGCGTCGTGCCCGAGCGGTGCGATCTACAAGCGCGAGGAGGACGGCATCGTCCTGATCGACCAGGAGAAATGCCGTGGCTGGCGCATGTGCATCAGCGGCTGCCCGTACAAGAAGATCTACTTTAACTGGAAGAGCGGCAAATCGGAAAAATGCATCTTCTGCTACCCACGCATCGAAGCCGGGATGCCGACCGTCTGCGCTGAAACCTGCGTTGGACGTATCCGTTACCTCGGTGTGCTGCTGTATGACGCCGATCGCATCAGCGAAGTGGCCAGCACCGCCAATGAGCAGGACCTGTACGAGAAACAACTGGAGATCTTCCTCGACCCGAACGACCCGGCGGTGATTCGCCAGGCCCTGGCCGATGGTGTACCGCAGTCGGTGATCGACTCGGCGCAACGCTCGCCGGTCTACAAAATGGCCGTGGACTGGAAACTCGCACTGCCGCTGCACCCGGAATACCGCACCTTGCCAATGGTCTGGTACGTGCCGCCACTGTCGCCGATCCAGAACGCTGCCACGGCCGGCACCGTGGGCATGAACGGGGTGATCCCGGACGTCGACAGCCTGCGTATCCCGCTGCGCTACCTGGCGAACATGCTCACCGCCGGCGATGAAAAGCCGGTCAAGCTTGCGCTCAAACGCTTGCTGGCGATGCGTGCCTACAAACGCTCCGAGCAGGTCGACGGCGTGCAGGACCTGCAAGTGCTGGCCGACGTCGGCTTGAGCGTGAACCAGGTGGAAGAGATGTACCGCTACCTGGCCATCGCCAACTACGAAGACCGCTTCGTCGTGCCAAGCGCCCACCGCGAAGACGCCATGAGCGACGCGTTCGCCGAGCGCTCCGGTTGCGGCTTCAGCTTTGGCAGTGGTTGCAGTGGCAGTTCCGACACCAACATGTTCGGTGGCAAGAAGGCCAACCGCCGCGACGTGATCAAAACCGTGCAGTTGTGGGAGGAATGAGCATGCGCATTCTCAAAGTGATTTCGTTGCTGCTCGACTACCCGACCGAGACCCTGGTGGCCGGTCGTGACGAGCTGGAACAGGCCATTCTCCAGGCGCGGGAAATCAGTCCCGCCCAGCGCTCCGGGTTGTTCGAGTTGCTGGAGGTGATCTGCGGCAAGGACCTGATGGATGGCCAGGAGCACTACGGTGCGCTGTTCGGTCGCGGTCGTTCGCTGTCACTGCTGTTGTTCGAGCATGTCCATGGCGAATCCCGTGACCGCGGCCAGGCGATGGTCGACATGATGGCCCAGTACGAAGAGGCCGGTTTCGCCATCGGCGTCAAGGAGCTGCCTGACTACATCCCGTTGTACCTGGAGTTTCTTTCCACCCGCGAAGACATCGAGGCCCGCGAGGGCCTGGCCGATGTAGCCCACCTGCTGGCCTTGCTCGCGGCGCGCCTGGAAGAGCGTGAAAGCGCCTACGCCAGTTGCTTCCGGGCTCTGCTGCAGATATCCGGCGCTGAACCCCAGGTGGCGGTGGCCGAGATGCTTGAACAAGTAAAGGCCGAGCCACGGGATGACTCCCTCGAAGCCCTGGACAGGGTCTGGGAAGAAGAGGCGGTCGATTTCATGAAGGCCGAGCAGCAAGACCGTTGCAGCTCGATGCCAAGCGCGCCGGGCAAGGCGCGGGACGAAAGTGCGGTGCCGCTGCACTGGGTGGATTTTCAGCATGAAGGGCGGGCCGCAGCGCCAGCCGGGGAGGTGGGCAATGTCTAAATGGGATCTGTTGTTGTTCGGGGTCTACCCCTATGTCGCCCTGGCGATTTGCCTGATCGGTAGCTGGGCGCGGTTCGACCTGTCCCAGTACACCTGGAAGGCCGGTTCCAGCCAGATGCTCAACAAGCGCGGCATGCGTGTGGCCAGCAACCTGTTTCACATCGGCGTGCTGTTCGTGCTGGCCGGGCACTTCGTCGGCCTGCTGACGCCCGCGGCGATCTACCACCATGTGCTGAGCACCGAGAACAAGCAGTTGCTGGCGATGGTCTCCGGCGGTTTCTTCGGCGTGCTGGGCCTGATCGGCCTGGTGATGCTGCTCAACCGTCGCCTGACCGACCCACGGGTTCGCGCCACGTCCAGTGCCTCGGACATCCTCGTGCTGGTGGTGCTGCTGGTGCAACTGGTGTTGGGGCTGATGACCATCGTCGCGTCGACCGCCCATATGGACGGCTCGGTGATGGTGATGCTGGCCGACTGGGCCCAGAACACCGTGCTGTTGCGTCCGGTGGAAGCCGCTACCGCGATAGCACCGGTGGGCCTGGTCTACAAGCTCCACGTGGTGCTGGGCCTGACCTTGTTCGTGTTGTTCCCGTTCACCCGTCTGGTCCACATCGTCAGTGCGCCGGTCTGGTACCTGGGGCGTCGTTATCAAATCGTTCGGCAGAAGTTTTGAGGAGAAGATCATGGCGAGTGGATGCGGATGTGGCGGTGGTGGTGGCGGCAGCGGCGGCTGTGGTTCTTCGGCAAAAGCGGCACCGGTGATGGCGCCGGTGGCCGATGCCGAACCGGCAGGGGCGGTGCAGTTCGAGCCGGCCCAGGCCGGGCCGGTGGCGGAAGATGAAGCGCCGCAGTTGATTGCCAGCAGTGAACAGGAGTGGCCGATCATCAGCGTCAACGGGGTGTCGATCACCCCGCAGGCGATGGCCCAGGAGCTGCAATATCACCCGGCTGACAGTCGCGAGGATGCGGTCTACCAGGCCGCTCGGGCGCTGGTGATTCGCGAATTGCTCCAGCAGCGTATCGCCGAGCTTGGCCTGGCGTTGCAGGTCGGTGCCGGGGAAAACGAAGAGGAGGCAGCCACGCGGCTGTTGCTCGAACGCGAGGTGCAGGTGCCGCAGTGCGACGAGGCCACCTGCCTGCGTTACTACGAAAACAACCGGGCGCGCTTTCACAGCGCACCGTTGCTGGCGGTGCGGCACATCCTGCTCGAATGTGCGCCGGACGATGCCGAGGCGCGCAGCCTGGCCCATGTCCAGGCCGAGCTGCTGCTGGAGCGGCTGGACCAGTTCCCGGGCAGTTTTGCCGAGTTGGCGCTGACGCATTCGGCGTGTCCATCCAAGGCGCAGGGCGGTTCGCTGGGGCAGATCAGCAAGGGCCAGACCGTGCCTGAACTGGAGCGCCAGTTGTTCACCCTGCCGGCGGGCCTGGCCGGTAAACCGCTGGAAAGTCGTTACGGCTGGCACGTGATCAGCATCGACCAGCGAATCGATGGCCAGCCATTGCCGTATGAGGCGGTAGCGACGGCGATTCGTACCCAGTTGCAGCAGGGCGTGTGGCAAAAAGCGCTGGTGCAGTACCTGCAAACCCTGATCGGTGCGGCGGATATTCGCGGCATTCACCTTCAGGGTGCCGACTCGCCGCTGGTGCAGTGAGCACGGGCTCAATCGGGAGATCTTCATGAACGCGGTGTTGCAGGACGGGTTTGGGCGCCAGATCGATTATTTGCGGATGTCGGTGACCGATCGTTGTGATTTTCGTTGTGTGTATTGCATGGCGAAAAACATGACGTTCCTGCCGCGTCAGCAAGTGTTGACCTTGGAGGAGTTGCAGCGTCTGGCGCGGTTGTTCGTCGGCCTGGGGGTGAAGAAAATCCGCCTGACCGGTGGCGAGCCGCTGATCCGTCCGGGCATCGTCGGGCTGTGTCGCGAGATCGCGGCATTGCCCGGCCTGCGGGAACTGGTGATGACCAGCAACGGCTCGCAGCTGGGACGATTGGCCCAGCCGCTGGTCGAGGCCGGGGTCAAGCGCATGAACATCAGCCTCGACAGCCTGGACGGCGAACGTTTTCGGGCGATCACTCGCAACGGGAACCTGGACCAGGTGCTGGCCGGCATCGAAGCGGCGAAGGTCGCCGGGTTCGAGCGGATCAAGCTCAACTGCGTGGTCATGAAGGGACGCAACTTCGATGAAGTTCCGGCGCTGGTGCAGTACGCCATCGACCAACGTATCGACATCAGTTTTATCGAGGAGATGCCGTTGGGGGAGGTCGGGCGTTCCCGGGGCGAGTCGTTCTGTTCCAGCGATGAGGTGCGGGCCGAGATCGCCCGCCATCATCGCCTGCTCGACAGCGCCGAGAGCAGCGGCGGGCCGGCGCGCTATGTGCGCCTGGAGCGTCATCCGGATACCCGGATCGGTTTCATTTCGCCCAACACCCACAACTTCTGCGCCAGTTGCAACCGCGTGCGCATGACCGTCGAAGGGCGCTTGCTGTTGTGCCTGGGACAAGAGGACTCCCTCGACCTGCGCGGCTTGCTGCGGCGTTATCCGCTGGAAGACCAACCGGTGATCCAGGCGGTGCAACAGGCGTTGCGTGGCAAGCCACTGCGCCATGACTTCAATCCGGGTGGGGAAGTGCAGATTGTGCGGTTCATGAACATGAGTGGGGGCTGAGCAGTGCTCAGGTCCCACAAGGGGATTTGTTGTGGATACAAATCTTACAGTCACGCCGTAACCCATGTGGGAGCAAGGCTTGCCCGCGATGCAGGCGACACGGTTTAACTGCAAGACCGTGTCATCGTTCATCGCGAGCAAGCTTTGCTCCCACAGGGGATCAGGGGGCTGCCAAATGACCTTTCAGCCTGACGAATAGTCGCTGCCGATTCTTGATGTCGATCAATTGCAACCCTGCCTTTTGCCCGTACTCTCCACTGCATATTGTGTTTAAAGATCTCAAAAAGCCTATATGTAGTGTTTGGAGCCAAAATGCAGAGCACGTTGATCTCAGTAGGGTGTAACCGCTTGCACAAGCGCGATGGCAGTGTGGTCGCCTTTGATGCGGACAAGATCCGCCAGGCGCTGATCGCCGCTGGCAAGGCCACCGGCGAATACGCCGAAGCCGAGGCCGAGGCGTTGCTGGAGGCAGTGTTGGCGCGGTTGGAAGGGCAGACGCGGTTGAGCGTCGAGCAGATCCAGGACCGTGTCGAACGGGTACTGATGGACGCCGGTTTCTTTCTCTCCATGCGTGCCTACATCGTGTATCGCGAGCAACACGGACGCCTGCGTCGGGATCGTCGCACACTGGTGGAAGTCGCCACGTCGATGAACGAATACCTGGATCGCGAAGACTGGCGCGTGCAGGCCAACGCCAACCAGGGGTATTCCCTCGGCGGGCTGATCCTCAACGTTTCGGGCAAGGTCACCGCCAACTACTGGCTCGACGAAGTCTACAGCCAGGCCATCGGCGAGGCGCACCGCGAGGCTGACCTGCATATCCATGACCTGGACATGCTCGCTGGCTACTGTGCCGGCTGGTCCTTGCGCACCCTGTTGCACGAAGGCCTCAACGGCGTGCCCGGGCGGGTCGAGGCCGGGCCGCCCAAGCATCTGAGCAGTGCCTTGGGACAGATGGTGAATTTCCTCGGCACCCTGCAAAACGAATGGGCCGGCGCCCAGGCGTTCAGCTCGTTCGACACGTACCTGGCGCCCTATGTACGCAAGGACCAACTCAGCTACGACGAGGTCCGCCAGTCGTTGCAGGAGTTCATCTACAACCTCAATGTGCCGTCGCGCTGGGGCACGCAAACGCCGTTCACCAACCTGACATTCGACTGGGTCTGCCCGGAGGATCTGCGCGAACAGATCCCGGTGATCGGTGGCCAGGAGATGCCGTTCGCCTACGGAGACCTGCAAGCGGAAATGGAGTTGATCAACCGCGCCTACATCGAGGTGATGCAGGCCGGCGATGCGAAAGGCCGGGTCTTCACCTTCCCGATCCCGACCTACAACATCACCCATGACTTCCCCTGGGACAGCGAGAACGCCGACCGGCTGTTCGAAATGACCGCCCGCTACGGCCTGCCGTACTTCCAGAACTTCCTCAACTCGGACATGCAACCCAATCAGGTGCGGTCGATGTGCTGCCGCTTGCAACTGGACGTGCGCGAGTTGCTCAAGCGCGGCGGTGGCCTGTTCGGTTCGGCGGAACAGACCGGTTCCCTGGGGGTGGTGACGATCAACTGCGCCCGCCTGGGTTATCTGTACAAGGGCGACACCAGCGCCTTGCTGCAACGCATCGATACCCTGATGGAACTGGCGATGGAGAGCCTGGAGGTCAAGCGCAAGGTCATCCAGCATCACATGGATGCCGGTTTGTACCCTTACACCAAGCGCTACCTGGGTACCTTGCGCAATCACTTCTCCACCATCGGCGTGAATGGCCTGCACGAAATGCTGCGCAATTTCACCGATGACCAGCAAGGCCTGCACACCGAGCAAGGCCGGGAATTCGCCCTGAAACTGTTGGATCACGTGCGGGCCACGCTGCTGCGATTCCAGGAAGAAACCGGCCACCTCTACAACCTCGAAGCCACGCCCGCCGAGGGCACCACGTACCGCTTCGCCAAGGAAGACCTCAAGCGCTACCCGGATATCTTGCAGGCCGGCAGCCCGGTCGCGCCGTACTACACCAACTCGTCGCAACTGCCGGTGGGCTTCACCGACGATCCATTCGAAGCCCTGGAGCTGCAAGACGAACTGCAATGCAAATACACCGGCGGCACCGTGTTGCACCTGTACATGGCCGAGCAGATTTCCTCGACACAGGCCTGCAAGCAACTGGTGCGCAAGGCCCTGGGACGTTTCCGCCTGCCGTACCTGACCATCACGCCGACCTTTTCCATCTGCCCGGTGCACGGCTACCTGGCCGGCGAACACGAGTTCTGCCCGAAATGCGACGAGGCCTTGCTGCTGCAACAACAGCGCCAGGGCAGCGTTCACTGATCCGATCCATCGACCGCAAGGAGCTTCACCCATGAATGCATCGCAAAGCCTTCCCCAAGCACAACGTCAACGTTGCGAAGTCTGGACCCGCGTGATGGGTTATCACCGCCCGGTAACGGCCTTCAACCCGGGCAAGCAGTCCGAGCACCGCGAGCGGGTGCACTTCACCGAACGCGCGGCCGGGCGTCCATGAGTCGAGTGCTACGGGTCGGGGGCATGGTGCCCCTGACCACCCTCGATTATCCGGGCCAACTGGCGTGCGTACTGTTTTGCCAGGGCTGTGCCTGGCGTTGTCGTTATTGCCATAACCCGCAACTGATCCCGCCGCGCGGCAGCGCGGAGGTGGATTGGTGCCGGGTGCTGGCGTTCCTGCAACGTCGCCAGGATCTGCTCGACGCCGTGGTCTTCAGCGGCGGCGAACCGACTTTGCAGGACGGCCTGGCGCCGGCCATGGAGGAAGTGCGGCAGATGGGTTTTCGCATCGGCCTGCACAGCGCCGGCATCAAGCCAGCGGCCTTCGCCAAAGTGGTCGGTCTTGCCGACTGGGTGGGCTTCGACGTCAAGGCCTTGCCTGAAGATGCCCTCGATGTGACCCGGGTCGAAGGCAGCGGCCCTGCCAACTGGCGCAGCCTCGACCATCTGCTGGCCAGCGGCGTGGATTATGAATGCCGCACGACGGTGCACTGGCATCTGTTCGACCCCGAGCGGTTGCTGACCCTGGCCCGACGCTTGAGCGAACGCGGCGTTACGCGGTTCGCCGTGCAACTGGTACGCACTGCCCGGATGCTCGATCCCCACCTTTCCAGCGTCTCGGCACATGCTTTGCAGCCCGAACTATGGGCCGCCATGCGCGAGCTGTTTCCTTCGTTCGTCTTACGCAGTTGAGCGAACGTCGGGACGCGTGAGCGACAGCGGCCCGGGATAACCGGGCCCTCTTTTTTCAAGGTTTTCAGATGCGCTGCCAACCGGCAGGTAGTTGAACAGGGAGCATTTGATATGACCAGACTCACCACCGCCCAACGCATCGTGATCGGCTTTGCCATCGCGCCGCTGGCCTTGATCGCCTTGACGTTCTACGCCTTGAACGACCTGGCGATGCTGCGCGACCAGGCCGAGCAGATCGTTCGGCAGGATTGGCCGAAGATCGATCCGATCATGATGATCGCCACGGGCGTGCGCGATAACGCCAGGAACACCCGAGACTTGCTGATCGACAAGAACAATGCGCAAGTCCAGCAATCCATCGACGCCACCCGGCAACGGATTACCCAGGCTTTCGCCACGCTTGAGCCGCTGTTCGATCAGCCTGAAGGCAAGGCCGCATATGCCGAATTGAAGAAGCGTCGCGAGGCCTATGTGGCGGCATTCGTCCAGGTGCAGGCGTTGATCCGCCAGGGCGCGACGGAGGAGGCGATGACGCAGCTCAAGCAAGGGGTGATTCCGGCGGAGCGCGAGGTGTACAAGAGTCTCGAAGGGATCATGGCGATGCAGGGCAAGGTCTTCGTCGAGCGTGAGCACCAGGCCCAGGCACGTTACAACGATGCGCGGCGCAACATGCTGGCGTTGGTGCTGGCTTGCCTGGCACTGGTGACGACCGTGGCGGTCCTGGTGATCCGCAGCGTGACCCGCCCCCTGGGCGGTGAGCCCAATGACGCGGCGCGGGTGCTTAACCTCATCGCCCAGGGCGACCTGACGATCCGCGTGCCCGTGGGCGTCGGCGCCAATGACAGCGTGATGAGCAACATGCACGACATGCAGCAGAGCCTCAACAGCATGGTCCGGCACATTGCGGCCTCGGTGGATCGGGTGGCCAGTTCCTCCGAAGAACTGAGCGCGGTGAGCAGCCAGACCAGCAGCACCTTGCAGTTGCAAGGGCATGAAATCGAACAGGCGGCCGCGGCCGTGAACCAGATGACTGCCGCGGTGGATGAAGTGGCGCGCAATGCGGTGAGCACCAGCGAAGCCTCGCGAGTGTCCGAGCAAACGGCCCAGCGCGGGCGTGAACAGGTCCAGGAAACGGTGGCTTCCATTACCGCGCTGGCCGAAGGTGTGACGGACAGTTCCGGGCGAATCCAACAATTGGCCGGACGGGTCCAGGACATCAGCTCGGTGCTGGATGTGATCCGCAGCATTGCCGATCAGACCAATCTCCTGGCACTGAACGCCGCCATCGAAGCGGCCCGCGCCGGCGATGCCGGGCGTGGCTTTGCGGTGGTCGCTGATGAAGTCCGGGCGCTGGCTCATCGGACCCAGGATTCGACTCGGGAAATCGAGGGCATGATCGGTAACATCCGCCTGGACAGCGGGCACGCAGTGAGCTCCATGCAGAACAACAGCGAACTGGTGCAAGCCACGCTGCTAGTGGCCCAGCGCTCCGGCGATGCCCTGGACGAAATCGCCCGCTCGATCTCGCAGATCAACGAGCGCAACCTGATGATCGCCAGCGCCACGGAACAGCAGGCCCTGGTGGCGCGAGAGGTGGACCGTAACCTGGTGGGTATCCGCAACCTCTCCGAACAGGTCATGCTGGGCGCCCGACATACCGATACGGCGGGCCAGGACCTGGCGCAGATGGCCGGCTCACTGCACGAGACGGTGGCGCGGTTCAAGGTCTAGATAGTTTATTGCGGGGCGAGATGCCCGCCGAAGTCGTAGTCACCCGACCCCCTGTGGGAGCGGGCTTGCTCGCGAAAGCGGAGGGTCAGCTTGCATCGATGCTGATGCTGCTGACGTCATCGCGAGCAGGCTCGCTCCCACAAGGATTTTGTGTCGAATCCATATGCAGTGAGTATCCGCAACCCCCTGCTCGCGATAGCGGCGGATCAGTCTGCGATGATGTTGGCTGTTCCGACCCCTTCGCGAGCAAGCCCGCTCCCACAAGAATTTTGTGTCGAATCCAGATGCTGTGAAAACCCGGGCCCCCCTGTGGGAGCGAGCCTGCTCGCGATAGCGCTGGGTCAGCTTGTGGTGATGTTGGATGTGCCGACATCTTCGCGAGCAGGCTCGCTCCCACAAGGGGTTTGTGTCGAATCCGGATGCTGTGAACACCCGCAATCCCTTGCTCACCATCCCCAGAATTGCAACCACCAGCCATAACCCACCAAGCTGCTGGCCAAGACCAGGCATGACATGGCCGGCAATCGCTGGATCGGTGATACCTCTGTTTGCTGCAGGCGTTTCCAGCCCAGCCATAAACTCCAGGCTATCGCCGCTATCAGCAACACGGCCCGAGCCGGTTGGACCCATTCCAGCAGCAGTCCTTCATAGCGCAACAGTTTGACCGTGGTGGCCGACAAACCGAGGAACAACCCTGCACCGCCAAGGGGCGTCAGGGTGATGGCTAAGGGCCAATATTGTGCGCTATCCCCCGAGAGGCGTGCCGCCAGGCGCATCAGCAGCATCAGCGAAGTGCCGATCAGCAGCGCACTCATGCCCAGGTACGCGACGATGCAAAAACCATCGAGCCAACTGAAACTGTCATTGAGTTGCGGATAGTGCGTCAACAGCCACCAGGGCGCATTGTCCTGGAGTGCCCAGAGCCAATCATGACTGACCAGCCATTGGGCCAGGCTCTGCTTGAGGTCGATGAACCACGGGCTGACGGTCCACTGGAAGGCGCCCATGGCCAGGCCGATGACACCGAACAACAGCAAGCGAACATCCCAGGGCGAGAGGGCGTCAGCCGTCGAGTGCAGGATTTCCTCGCTGCTGGAGCGGGCAATCAGCCGTACCGCATCGCGCTGGCCGCTGCAGCGACCACAGGCGTGGCAATCGGCGGCGCCGCGCATACGGCGGATGTCCAGCAAGGGCGCGCAGTTGGGAGGAGGGCGACGCGGTGCCGGGTTTTCCAGCCAGCGTTGTTCGTCCACCTGAAAGTGCACCGGCGCCAAGCGAGCAAGCAGGGAGAAGACGCCGCTGACCGGGCACAGGTAACGGCACCACACCCGCTTGCCCCGGGCGAACAACAGGCCGACGATCACCGCGGCGACGGTCGAGCCGCCCAGAATCAGCAACGCCGCCTGGGCGTAGTCGTAGACGCTGATCAGTTGACCGTAGAGGGTGGTCAGGCAGAACGCCAAGGTCGGCCAGCCAGCCCAGCGCAATCCGCGCGGCACCCCGAGACCCTTGCCGTACTGGCTGGCCCATTCGCTCAAGGCGCCTTCCGGGCACAGCACGCCACACCAGAGCCGCCCGAACAACACGATCGAGAGCAACACGAACGGCCACCACAGGCCCCAGAACAGAAACTGCGCCAGCAACGTGAGATTGTCGAACAGGCGTGCCTGGCCGCTGGGCAATGGCAGCAGGGCCGGCACCACCAGCAGCACCGCGTAGAACAGCACCACCGCCCATTGCACGGCACGAATGGTTGCACCGTGGCGCCGCATGCCGTCGCCCAGGCGTTGAAGCCAGGGGTTCAGGTCGGGCATGGCAGGTTTTCCGCCTTGCGCGGCCACAGCCAGCCCGCGACGACGCCCCAATAGCCCAGCCACACCAGCAGCGTCATCGCACTCGGGCTGGCCCGATACCCGGTGAAGTCCGCCAGGAACCCGCCCAAACCGTGGCCGTCGTCGAGTATTGCGCTGCTGTCCCACAGCGCGTCGCCAATGCCGCGATACACCGCCTCAGGCCAATCCATCGCGAGCAGTTGCCCGCCGACCCGCTCGATACCGCTGACCAACAGCGCCGCCCCCAACAGCAGCAGGATCGCTTCGCTGATGGCAAAGAAACGCGGCCATGAGATGAACCGGCGGCTACTGTGCAGCAAGGAGACGGTCAGCAGCGATAGCACCAGCCCGGCCAGCGCACCCACGGCGAACAAGCCCAGTTGCGGCCCTTGCAGACGCGCACCGGCGCCATACAGGAACACCACGGTTTCACTGCCTTCGCGGCTGACCGCCAGCAACGCCAGCACCAACAGCCCCAGGCCGCCCTGGCGGCTCAGGCGCTGGTCGGCGTGGCGTGTCAGGTCATGCTTGAGCGTCCTTGCGTTTCGGTGCATCCAGCCGACCATCTGCACGATCAGCAGGCTGGCGACCAGTGCCAACGACGCCTGGAACCATTCATTGGCCGTCCCGCTCATGGCCTCGCCGGCCAGCAGGATCAGGCCGGCGAGCACACCGGAAAGCAACAAGCCCAACGCTGCGCCAGCCCATACATAGCGCAGCAGTTGGCTGGCCTGTTGTTGCCGGCTGACCCAGGCCTGGAGAATCCCGATCACCAACAACGCCTCGACGCTTTCGCGCCAGACAATAAACATCGATTGAGTCATGCAAACGCCTCCTGCTGGCCGATTACTGGGCGAGAATCCCGCCCTCGGGCAGTTGCGGATTGAATTCGTCGAAAAACGGATAGCGCCCGGGACGCAGCGGGTGGATGACCACGAAGGTCGTGACACCGGGCGAGAGCACTTTCTCCACGCGCAAAGGCGTGCTTTCGAACTCCGCCGGGCCCTGGCCGATGTTTTTCAGCACGATCTTGAAGCGTTGCCCGGCTGGCACTTCCAGTTGCGACGGGGTGAAATGCCCGTCGCGCATGCTCAGCTCGTAGGTCGGCAGTTCAGCCTGGGCGATTGACGGTTGCAGCAGACCGGCCAGCATCAGCCAGGCCAGGTATGACGGCCAGAATCGGCGATTCATGTTCAGTACCCGCCTTTTTTCCCGATCCCGGCGTAGACGAATTCGTAGTGCAATTCACAGCGCTCGAACCACGGCGCCACGCCGGTTTCCTTGTCGGTATGACGACCGAGGGAGCCATGGCCGCCGGGTGGCAGGACGGTGAACGTCAGTTGATATTTGCCTGGGCCGAGCAGCTTGACGTTGTCGCCATAGTGCGGCCCGTCGTTGGCGACCATGGCGTGGAAGTCGCCCTTGAGTGCGGTGTCGTTGCCTTGTTTCTTCAGTTGGAACGACACATTGAGATAGGGAACGAAGCTGCCTTCCTGGAAACCCTGCTGGTTGTCCGCCGTGGCGCGGATGTCGGCTTCCAGGTGCACGTCGGAATCGGCCGTGGCCCGCATCATCCCGGCCGGTGCCATTTCAATCGGTTGCAGGTACACCGCACCGACTTCCAGCCCTGGGCACAGTTGCGGTTCGCCGATGGGGTATTCCTTGGCCTGGGCCAGTGGTGCGAGAAACAGCAGGGCCAGAGGTAGAGTGGCAAGTGTGCGCATGATGACTTCCTGGTTGGCTAAATGATGGCGCCGAGTCTAGGAAGCTTTGCTGCGAATAATAATGATTCTTGTCAATTTTTAGCGCGAATTCTTGATCGGCGAACGCCTATTCGCTGCTGCGCGGCTGTTCTTGATCAGGATCAAGGGAGGTCGTGCCTCGACGGGGTAGGGTACGGGTACACCCATCGGTTATGCGGGGTCGTCATGGCAAAGCCCTTTCCCATCAGTCCCAAACATCCCGAGCGCATCTGTTGGGGCTGTGATCGTTACTGTCCGACCAGTGCGCTGGCCTGCGGCAACGGTGCCGATCGAACGATGCACCCGGCCGAGATGATCGGGGACGATTGGTACCTGCATGGGGATTGGGGGTTGGAGCTGGTCGACATTACCGCCAAGGTCATCGATCCAAGCGCCACTCACGTGAAGGTGTAGGAGCTGTCGAGTGCAACGAGGCTGCGATCTTCCCAAAAACACTTGAATCTCAAGAGAAAGATCAAAAGATCGCAGGCTTCGCCAGCTCCTACAGAACCGAGCGGGAGCAAGCTCCCTCGCCACAATGGATCACACGCGCCTTAGAGCTTCGGCAACTGCCCGATCCGCCCCATCATCTCGGTCACGATCTGCAAGTCCAACAGGAACTGCTCGACCGTCTTGAACTCGTTGTCGTTGTGACCGGTGTACTTGACGTCGGGCATGGCCAGGCCGAACTGCACGCCATTGGGCAAGTCATGAACCGAAGTGGCGCCGGCAGAGGTGCCGTATTTGTGTTCCATGCCCAGGTTCTCCGTGGCGACGGCCAGCAGCGCCTTGACCCATTCGCCTTCGGGGTTGCGGTACATCGGCTCGTCAATGGAGGCGTCGAAGGCGACGGCGACCTGGGATGTCTTGGTCCAGGCAGACAGCTTGTCGGTGATCTCAGTCTTCAGTGCCTCGGTCGGCTTGCCAACCGGAACCCGCAGGTTGACCGCCAGCTTGAAGGTCTTGTCATCCATCCCGACGTAGGTCAGCGTGGCGGTCAGCGGCCCCATGAACGCGTCGGAAAAGCCGATGCCCAATTTTTTGCCCAGGTAATCCAGGCCCCAGTTGTCGGTGGCGTAGCGCGCGGCGTCGGTGATGTGGTTGTGCTTGAGCGCGACTTTGCCGTCGAGGCCGTTGATGAACACCAGCATCCTGGAGACCGGGTTGACGCCTGACTCGGGCTCGGAGGAGTGGGCCGAGACGCCAGTGAAGGTCAGCTTGACCGTGTTGTCGGCCACTTCGCTTTTTGCCTCAAAGTCGCCGCCATTGGCCTTGGCATAGGCTGTACCGGCCTTGAGTAGGTTGGCGGCCAGTTCGGTGGGCTTGTCGGTGACAAAGGTCGCCACCGACGTCGACGGGATCTGGTTGGTCGCCATGCCACCGGTGAGCGCCGTTATTTCCGCGCCCTTGCCCTGTGCCGCGCGGCGCGGGAAATTGGCCATGACGGTGCCATAGCCTTTCTCGGCAATCACCACGGGGTAGCCGCCGTCCAGTGCCAGGTTGTAGTTGGGCGTCGGGTTGCGTTCGAAATAATAGGGGATGGCGTCGCCGGTGGTTTCCTCGGTGGTGTCGACCAGCAGCTTGAAGTTGCGCGCCAGCGGCAGTTTCTCTTCCTTGATGATCTTCATGGCATAGAGCGCGACCACGATGCCGTTCTTGTCGTCCTCGGTACCGCGGCCATACATGCGGTCGCCCACCAGGGTGACCTTGAACGGGTCGAGGCGGGTGCCATCTTTCAACACCCAGTTTTCCGGCGTTACCGGCACCACATCGGCATGGGCGTGAATGCCGACGACTTCGTCGCCGCTGCCTTGGAGGGAAATCTCATAGACGCGGTTGTCGACATTGCGGAAGTTGAGGTTGAACGCCTCGGCCAGGCTTTTGATCTTGTCGGCGATCTTGAGGAATTCCGGGTTCTCGTGCTGGGCAACGCCGTCCTTGCGAAAGGTCGGGATGGCGACCAGTTCCTTCAGTGTCTCGGTGGCCGCCTGGCCGTATTTCACTCGGGCATAGAGGCCCAGCAGGCGATGGATTTCATTCTGCTGTTCAGTCGAAAGGGTTTTGTTGCCTTGGAACGCGCTGATGGCCGGGCCGAGGTTGGCGGTTTTGCCCAGGTCGCTCTTGGCCACATCGGCCAGGAATTGTCTGAAATCGGTGACTGAGGTGTCGGAGAAGGTTTTGACGATGGCTGCGCCCTGTTGGGCGGTGATGTTGGCGAAGGCTGGTGTGGTGATCGAAGCGAGGCTGGACAACAGCAGGGTGGCCACGGCCAGGTGTTTGAGCGAGAAGTCCATTGCTGGGCATTCCTTTGCAGGCGGTAGGAGGGAAGTGTCTGATTTGATGACACAAACCTTTACAACCTAACAGGCGATTGTGGGGCAGGGGAGTCTGGCGAGGGGAATTTGTCGCACAGTGAGGCAAAAACGGCGCAGAAATGAAAAATCCATTCCAATCACCCAACATTCAGTGTGGGAGCGGGCTTGCTCGCGAAGAGGCCAGCACATTCAACATCATCGTCGACTGTTATGCCGCCTTCGCGAGCAAGCCCGCTCCCACAGGGGATCTGTGGTGGATGCCAGTTTTGTTAACACCCACTCCCACAGGGGAAGCGGGTGGGTATTGGTTTAATGCGGTGCGCGGGGGATCGTCTTGAGCAGGTCTTCAGGGCTGATATGGCCGACCACGGGTTGCGCGGTGCTGCCGGGCAATGGCAGGTCGAGGATGTGCCCCTTGATCTTGCCGACCACATGCATTTCGCAGGGTTTGCAGTCGAACTTCAGCGTCAGCACTTCATCACCGTGTATCAGCTGCATCGGTGCCACCTTGGTGCGTACGCCGGTGACGCCCTTGGCCTGCTTGGGGCAGAGGTTGAACGAGAAGCGCAGGCAGTGCTTGGTGATCATCACCGGCACTTCACCGGTTTCCTCGTGGGCCTCGAACGCCGCGTCGATCAGCTT
Source organism: Pseudomonas sp. CFII68 (assembly GCF_000416195.1). NCBI lineage: Bacteria > Pseudomonadati > Pseudomonadota > Gammaproteobacteria > Pseudomonadales > Pseudomonadaceae > Pseudomonas > Pseudomonas sp. CFII68. The sequence goes on along the minus strand of NZ_ATLN01000125.1, from coordinate 73,492 downwards.
GACGCCGTGACGATGATAGAAGTCCCGGGCCTTCTGGTTGTAGACGTTGGCCAGGAACGACAGGTGCGACTCCGGGTACACCGGCGGCGGGCTGGTCTCGGCCTTGCGGCCACCGCGTGGGTGGGCTTCGATGCGGGCGGCGGTCAGGGCCTCGATGGCTTCGCGGCGCAAGGCCTTGAGCTGCGAGTTGGGGATGAAGAACGCCTGGGGCGCATCCAGCTCGATCGCGGTGGCGTGGTATTCGGTGGTGCCCAGTTGGCCGAGCAGGTCGTGCAACTGCTCCAGGGCCTGTTCCGGCTTGTTGGCCACGCCAAACGGCCCATCCAGGGCGACGCTGGCGCTGATGCCTTCCTCGCTGGTGGCGGTCAGTTCCAGGCGCGCTTCACGCAGGCGTGCAACCCAGGCCAGGCCCACGCGGCGTTCGGAGGAGGTCTTGAGCAACGCTTGCTGCCAGTTGTGGTCCAGGTTGCGGCTCAACGGGTGGTTGGGGCGCAACTGGTACATGCCGGCCGGCATTTCGTTGGGCTCGACGCGGTAGCGGTAACGCTTCTGGCCATCCTCTTCGAACTCACCCTTGGGCTCAGCGATGTTGGCGCGGAAACCGACGACTTCGCGCTTGACCAGCACATTGAGGCCGTCGCCGTTGGACAGCGGGTCGAAGGTCACCACTTGCAGGTCGCGCTTGCCGACTTTTTCCACCACGCCCACCGGCACGCCGGTAAAGGTCGGCGAATCGAAGGCGCCGATGTCGATCTTGCGTTCGCTGACGAAATAGTCGGTGCTGCCACGGTGGAAGGTCTTGTCCGGGTCGGGGACGAAGAAGTGCGCGGTGCGGCCGCTGGACGCGCGGGCCAGGTCCGGACGGTCTTCGAGGACATCGTCCAGGCGCTGGCGGTAATAGGCGGTGATGTTCTTCACATAGCCCATGTCCTTGTAGCGGCCTTCGATCTTGAATGAACGCACGCCGGCTTCGACCAGGGCGCGGATGTTGGCGCTCTGGTTGTTGTCTTTCATCGACAGCAGGTGTTTTTCGTAGGCGACCACCCGGCCTTGGTCGTCCTTGAGGGTGTAGGGCAGGCGACAGGCCTGGGAACAGTCGCCACGGTTGGCGCTGCGGCCGTTCTGGGCGTGGGAGATGTTGCACTGGCCGGAAAACGCCACGCACAGCGCGCCGTGGATGAAGAACTCGATGGCCGCGTCGGTCTCGTCGGCGATGGCGCGGATTTCCTGCAGGTTCAGCTCACGGGCCAGGACCAGTTGCGAGAAACCGGCCTGGTCGAGGAATTTTGCCCGGGCCAGGGTGCGGATGTCGGTCTGGGTGCTGGCGTGCAGCTCGATGGGCGGGATATCCAGCTCCATCACCCCCAGGTCCTGGACGATCAACGCATCGACACCCGCATCGTATAACTGGTGGATCAGTTGGCGGGCCGGCTCCAGCTCGTTGTCGTGCAGGATGGTGTTGATGGTCGTGAACACACGGGCGTGGTAGCGGTGGGCGAACTCCACCAGCCGGGCAATATCGCCCACCTCGTTGCAGGCGTTGTGACGCGCGCCGAAACTCGGGCCACCGATGTACACGGCGTCGGCGCCATGCAGAATGGCCTCGCGGGCGATGGTCACGTCGCGGGCGGGGCTGAGCAATTCCAGATGATGTTTGGGCAAGGACATTTTTTTAGTCAGGCTGGTCACGGTCGAAGCGCGCATTGTAGCCGCCAGGCGCCTTACAGGCACCTGTGGACTTGGGTTTGCACGATCCTGACCGATGCGCGGCGCTCCCGCCGGGTTCACTCCGGTGTCGAGCTGGCGCTGCACCAACGGTTTCGCCCTGTGTTCTTGGCCAGGTACAAGAAGGCATCGGCGGCCCTGATCAGCATGGCCGGGGTGACGTCCTCTCCGCTCGGCTGGCAGGTGGTGACACCGGCGCTGATGGTCACAATGCCCAAGGGATGGTCGCCATGTTCAATGTTCAAGGCCCTGACGGCTTCGAGGATTTGCTGCGTGACCTTGGCGGCACCGGCGCTGTCGGTGTTGGGCAGCAGCACGGTGAACTCTTCACCGCCGTAGCGGACCGCCAGGTCACCCGGCCTTTTGATGGTCTGCCCGAGCGCGGCGGCAATCGCCCGTAGGCAATCGTCGCCAGCGGCATGGCCGTATCTGTCGTTGAAACGCTTGAAGTAATCGACGTCGAGCATGATCAGGGCCAGGGACGAACCCTGGCGCCTGGCCAGGCGGATTTCATCGGCCAGGGCAATATCCAGCCGCCTGCGGTTGCCCAGCCCGGTCAGGCTGTCGGTCAGCGCCATGTCGCGCATGGCCTGGTGCGCAGTGCGAATCTGTTTCTCCATCGTCATCCGGTAGCGCAGCTGGCTCAACACGATGAGCCCGAAACCCACCAGTATCGCGATCAGGAAAATCAGCACCAGACCGGTCTTGAACAGGTCGCGGCGCCAGGGCGCGATGATCGATTCGCGGGACAAGCCGGCTTCCACCACCAGCGGGTAAGTGGTCAGGGCCCGGTAGCCGTACAGGCGCTCGGTGTCGTCGACGACGGCCCTGGCTTCGGCGATGCCCTGGTTGGAAGTGGGCAAGTGTTCCCTGAAGATCACGCTGTTCACGAGACTCTTGCCAATTACCGACGCGACGAAGGGCCGTCGGACCAGGATTGTTCCGTTGCGCTTGGCCAGGACCAGCGCGCCTTTGCCATCGATTTTGAAGTCGCCGTAGTAGTCGACGAAATAGCTGACCTTCACGGTCCCCAGCAATACGCCGGCAAACGAGCCATCGGGGTTGTTCAGGCGGCGGGAAATGGGAATGATCAGGTCGTTGGTGGAGCGGCTCTTGACGACGTCACCGATGCGCACGCCTCGATCCTCGTGGGTGCGGTGGTATTGGAAGTAGTCACGGTCGGCGTTGTTCGCCATTTCCGGGATCACTTCCTTGTCCGTCACCAGCCATTGGCCGTCCGGGCCATAGATAAACAACCCATGCAGTTGCGGCATGATGGCGGCCTGTTGCACCAATAGCTTATGGATGCGCGGGACGTCCATGTTCTGCAGGCCATCGCCCTCCACCCGTTCACTGAGGGCGGCGGTGACCACATCCACTTGTCGAATGGTATCTTCGGCGTGCTGGGCCGTCGCCCGTGCCAGGTTCGTCACCGAATCGCGGGCAGACGCAAAAGCGGCACGGTAATCGCGCCAGGTGCGCCAGCCTTCGACGGCCAGAAACGCGATGATGACCACCAGCATGAAACTCACGGTCAGTCGCAATGCTGCTCCAGCCCGTGTGCTCTGGGGAGAAAAGGCCTCATCAGTGTTTTCAATCTTTGGCTCTGGCCGTTTGCGTCCGAGCATCAACATTTCCTTTTACGACAGGTCTGCGCGCTATTGATGCGCAGCCTATCTTATTCGATTCCAGCACGTTAGCTCGCTTCGACGAGGCAGGTACAACCGGCGACACACGATTTGGGAGAAATATTTCATGAAGGTTGGCGTCATTTCCGACACCCACGGTCTGCTTCGCCCGCAAGCGCTGGCAGCATTGGAGGGGTGTGAGCGGATCATCCATGCCGGTGACATCGGCAGCCCCGGGATCCTGGATCAACTGGCGTCGATCGCGCCATTGCATGTGGTGCGCGGCAATAACGACCTGGGGGGCGATTGGGCTGGACCGCTTGCCGATCGCCTGCAGTTCGACCTGTGTGGATGGCAGGTCTTGCTGGTCCACGACATCGCCGACGTACAGGATTCACTCGATCCGGACGTGAAATGGGTGATCAGCGGCCATTCCCACAAGCCGGGCATCGAATGGCGTGGCGAGCGGCTGTACCTGAACCCCGGCAGCGCCGGCCGGCGGCGGTTCACGCTGCCGGTGACGCTGGCGTTGGTCGATGTGAGTGCTAGTGCGATCGAGCCGCGGCTAGTCCGGTTGCTGGAATGAACATGCTTACTTGAAGTACTTGTCGACGTAGGACTGGATTTCCTTGCGCATGAAGCGTCCGGATTCATCCGCCCGTTCTTCCCAGCCGAACACGCAAGCGGTGACGATACCGTCGAAGCCGGTCTTGGCCAGCTCGCTGAAGAACAGGTCCCAGTCGATCTCGCCCTGGTGCATGTCCATGTGCTGGTGGACGGTGACCTTGGCGCCGGGCGGGTTGACGATGTAGCGCAGGCCGGACGAGGCCTTGTGGTTGTAGGTGTCGGCGATGTGGACATGGGCGATCATCGATCCGGCTTCGGCGATCATGGCTTTCATGTCATCGCCGAAATAGAAGGTATGCGGCGTGCAATAGAGGAACTTGACGTTGTCCGAGCCGAGGGTCTTGAGCATGTCGAGGGCCGGGTTCAGGGTTTCGCACCAGTCTTCGGGGTGAGGTTCGACGTTCAGCGTGACCCCCTCGCTTTCCAGGATCGGCACCAGTTCCTCCATCGAGCGCCACCAGGCTGCTTCGCTCGACTCATGGCTGTGCAGGCCGCCGCAGCAACTGACTTTATGCCCACGATCAGGCGACGGCCCGCGGCCAAACTCCGAGTTCATGGTGGTGCAACCCATTTCCACGGCGATCTGGATGGCCTCCTTCCAGTAGTTCACCGCTGCCCGGCGTTCGTCTTCGTGGGGGCTGGCCCAACGATACATCGGCAGCAGCGAGGCCAATTGCAGATCGTGGTCGCGCAGGGCTTTCTTGAACTCGGCGATACGTTCCTTGTGGGCGCGAGGGCGGACCCACCAGGGCAGGAAGTCTTCCCGTGGCGACAGCTCCAGGTACTGGTAGCCAAGTTCGGCGGTCTTGCGGCACAGGTCCGGCAGGCTCAGGTGGCGATGCATGTAGGGGTCGAGGGCGATTTTCATTGTTGTTCTCCTTAGGCAATGCTCATTACCTGTGGCGAGGGGATTTATCCCCGCTGGGGCGCGAAGCGGTCCCAAATGGATCTGCTACTACGGTGTATCAGGATGGAATGTCGGGGGCCGCTTCGCGCCCCAGCGGGGCGGTGCGACGTTTCGCTAAATCCCCTCGCCACAGGGGTCAATAGCCGACCCAGCTTGAATCCTGGTTGGCTGACTCCACACAGCGTTCGACCCAGCGCACACCTTCCACGCCGGCGTCGATGTCGGGGTAGCGCAGGGTGGCCAGCGCCTCGTTGTCGCCACGGTTCGCCGCATCCATGGCCAGGGCGAAGCGGCGATAGAGATTGGACCAGGCTTCGAACAGCCCTTCGGGGTGGCCGCCACCGATGCGGTCGTCCTCCAGCGCGTCGGCGTGCAGGTAGCCCATGCCGCGTTCCAGGGTCTGCGCCGGCTGGCCCTGGATCTCGAAGCTCAGTTGGTTGGGCCGCTCGTCCCACCATTCAAGGCTGGCCCGGGAGCCGATCACGCGGATTTTCTGCCCGTGCATGGACCCGGCATTCACGGCGCTGGACCAGACCATGCCCATGGCGCCGCCTTCGTATTCCATCAAGGTGTAGGCGTTGTCTTCCAACGGGGCGCGGCTGGCGACGAAGCTCTGTCGGCTGCACATCAAGCGTTTGATCTTGAGATCGGGCAGCATCACCTTGGACAAATACAACGGGTGCGTGCCGACATCCCCCAGCACGTAGCTGGGCCCGGCCTGGCGCGGGTCGACGCGCCATTGGGTAGCCTGGTTCTGCGCCTCCACCGGTGCGCTGTGAAAACCATGGGCAAACTGCATGTGCACCATGCGGATCTCGCCCAGTGCCTGTGCCGCGATCATCGCCCGGGCCTGTTCGATCAACTGGTGCCCGGCATAGCCGTAGGTCAAGCCCACGATGCGTCCCTTGGCGTGCGCCAGGCTGCGCAGTGCCTCGGCCTGTTCGAGGGTAAAGCACAGCGGCTTTTCGCAGATCACGTGCAGCCCGGCTTCCAAGGCCGCGCGGGTGATGGCGTAGTGGGTGCCGTTGGGCGTGGCGATCGACACCGCTTCAATCCCATCAAGGCGTTGTGCTTCCAGCTCGAACAGGCTGAGGTAGTCCGAATAGCAGCGCTGGGGGTCGATACCCAGTTGCTCGCCAAAGGCCCGGCCGCGTGCAGGGTCGATATCCAGCGCCGCGGCAACCAGTTCGAAATTCCGGTCGCGCAGGGCGGCCGAGCGGTGGATGTAGCCGATCTGGCTGTGCTCGCCGCCACCGACCATGGCCCAACGTATGGGCCGTGTGATTGTTTTGCTGCCGTTGATCATGACGTTGTCCTTGTGTGATCAGAAACCGATGCGGGCCAGGTAGGCGCGGCTGGCGGCCACGTCGTCGAGGCTGCTCCCGGCGTTGCGTGGGTCGCGCTCCTGTTCGACGGTGATGCAGCCCACATAACCCAATTCATGCACGAGGCTGTGCAGCGCCGGGTAATCGATGACGCCACGCCCGATGGGGCACATCACGCCGCGGGCGCAGGCGGCGAAGAAGCGGATGTGTTCGTTCAGCACCTGGTCGAGCACCACCGGGTCGATGTCCTTGAAGTGCAGGTAGTCCAGGCGATGGGCGTAGGTGCGCAGCGACGCGACTGGGTCCATGCCTGCGTAATAGAGATGCCCGGTGTCCAGGCACAGCCCGGCGACTTCATCGGGAATGTCGTCCACCAGGCGCGCCAACTCATCGGCGAACTCGATGTAGCCACCGGCGTGGGGATGGATGACGGCGCGGATGCCGTATTGATGCCAGGCGATGTCAGCGATGGCGCGGATGTGCGCCATCATCGTGTTCCAGCGAGCATCGTCCAGGCGCGGGGCGCGGTCCGAGTGACCGGCGGCGTAGTCGCGCACCTCGTGGCCCCAGTCGATGATTACCAGATACGGCCCGGCATGGCGCTGGCCGGCTTGCTGCGCCATGGGCGGCAGTTGTTTGAGCAGGGCGCAGATGTCGTGAGTCTGGCGCAGCAATTCAGGCAGGTTGGCGGGGTTGACCAAGTCGTCGAAAATCGTCCCGGCGACGATCTGGAGATCGTGTTCAGACAAGGCCTGAACAAGGGTTCCATCCAGCGGCAGGTAACCATAAGGCCCCAGCTCGATGCCGCGATAGCCAGCCTCGGCGGCTTCGCCAAGCACCCGGCGCCACGGTGGCAGGAACGGGTTCTTGACGTCGTCGACGCCCCAACAGCAGGGCGCTGTACAGATGTGAATGGCCATGGAAGTACTCCGGCTGTGTTTATTGTTATGGGCGGACCTGATGCTATTGCGTTGCCGGGGAGGGGGCTATGGGGCGTTGGCTTAATCTGTCAAAACCCCTCATGATGCCCGGCAGAGGTGTCAAAACATGTCAGAAAAGCCACGCCGAATGCTTCGCCCTACCATGGCCGATGTCGCCCGGGAAGCCGGAGTCAGCCTGTCTACTGTCGATCGGGTGCTGAACCTGCGCGCCGATGTGCGCGCCGACACCGCCCAACGCATTGCCGCGGCGGCCGCGCGGTTGGGGTTCCATGCCAAGGGCGTTATCGAACAGCGGGTGCTCAACGACCGCCCGACCTTGCGGCTTGGCTTCCTGTTGCAGAAAAGTGGTGTGCCTTTCTACCAGGGGCTTGCCCACGCGTTGTCGAACGCTGCCGCGACCTGCACGCGAGCACGGATTCGCGTGGTCATCGGCTACTTGGACGACCTCGACCCGGTCATCGTGGCGCAACGCATCCTGGCCCTGCGCGATCAAGTGGACGGGCTGGGCGTGGTGGCGGTGGATCATCCCCGGGTCCGGGAGGCGGTTGCGCAATTGCGCGAGACGGGTGTTTCGGTGGTGGCGCTGCTGTCGGAGCTGTCCAGCGCCAGCGGCACGGGGTATGTCGGGTTGGACAATCGACTCACGGGCCGCACGGCAGGCTGGTTCATCAGCCGTCTGGCGAGGCAACCCGGGGCGGCGGCTGTCATGCTCAGCAGCCAGCGTTTCCAGTGCCAGGAATTGTGTGAGCTGAGCTTTCGCAGTTATCTGGCCGAGCACTCCAGCGAATGGGAGCTGCTCGCATCGCGCCTGACGCTGGAGGACGATGAGTTCGCGTATGGCAACACGTTGGACTTGCTCAGCGCAGAGCCTGACCTGGTGGGGCTTTATGTGGCCGGTGGTGGCGTCGCCGGCGTATTGCGGGCCTTGCGTAGCCTCCAGGAACAGCGGATTCGCTTGCCGGTGGTGGTGTGCCACGACCTGACGCCGTTGACACGCGAGGCGTTGAAGACGGGCCTGGTCCAGGCGGTGCTGTCGCATCCTGTCGTGACCATGGCCGAACAGGCCGTCGAAGCCCTGGTCGAAGCGGCGACTGCTACGTCGCCAGGCCCGGCGCCGAGGCGGGTGGTGCCGCTTCAGATTGATGTGCCGGAAAGCGTGTAGCTGCACAAAACATGTACAAAACTAAAATTATGTACAAATATTAGGATTCCCTTGATAAGCGGGTAACGCCTTCATGGCCTGGTCGTTCGCGCTCAGGAAAAGCCTGATTGCCATAGCGCTTTGCATGTTTACGCTTTACTGCCCCCAAGTCTTGTCGGACTGGCGCGGCGTATTGCCAGGCACGCGTCTGGTTGGACAAGCCGATTTCGACTGGTATGGGTTCGACGTCTATCAGGCCAGGCTCTGGAGTGCGGCCGCTGCGCCAAGCCTGGAAACAGCGTTTGCTCTGGAACTCAATTACCGACGCGCCATCGACAAAGAGTCTTTGGTCGAAACGAGCCTGAAGGAAATGCAGCGTCTCAACGGTGCGCCCCTGGACGCCAAGCGCCGGGACGAATGGGCCGCGCAAATGCGCCGTGCCTTTATTGATGTGAAGCCTGGAAGTCGTATCACTGGCCTGTATCTGCCGGGGCAGGGCTGTCGTTTCTATGTGGGTGAAAAACTGTCTCTCGCGGTCACAGACTCGCTATTCGCCCGGGCATTTTTTGCCATCTGGCTCGATCCTCGAACTCGAGAGCCTGATCTTAGAAATCAATTGCTTGGAATCAAAACCTCAAGTGAAGGGAGAGATGAGCAGTGAGGCATTTTATGATGGCATTGCTGTTGATGCTGGGCCTGACCCATTGCGCAAACGTGCCATGAACTTGCAGGCGCTCACGGAGCTGGCTGTCGAGGGGCGAGTCCGCGAACTGGAGTTGTTGTCACTGGAGGGTGGCATCTACGTATTGCGCGCCCGACTGGACGGTGGCCTGCGTACGTTGCTCGATGAGTCGGGAAAGACTTTGCATATACGTTCCACCACCCATTTGCGTGAGCTGCTGCGTTTCGTCCCGCGGCTGCCCTGCACGCTGGTGCAACAGGTTGTCCATGATGAGATGTGTGGCCAGCGCGAGGGGCCGATCGAGCCGCTGCGCATGCCGCTTTTCCTCGACGAGCCCTGGTAGCGACGGCGTTCTGGGGCCAGTTCAGTTCGGCTCGGCCAGACGCAGCGCCAGGGTTAGCCATAACGCCCATAGCGGTGCCAGGAACAGGGCGGTGCCAACGACCCCCAGTGGCAAGGCGACGCCCGCCAGTGGCGCCCCCACGCAATAGGCCAGCGGACCACCGACCAAGCCCAGCAACACACCACGCGATACCGGCCGCCTGGCCCAGGCCAGGCTATGACGCAGGCCTGTGGCAAACACCAGCCAGAGCAGCGCCAGCCAGAGCGGCAGCGGGGTTTGCTTGAATATGAACAAGCCCTGCGTACCCAGGCTCCAGTCCAGCAGCATGCCACTGAGCCCGACACGCATCACCGCAAACAGCTCTGCCCGGGGAGCAGGACACAGCCACAGGTGGGCCAGCAATCCGATGACCACCAGCAACAGCCACCACGGGTCCTGTGCCCCGAGCACACAGCCCCACCAACCCAGTTGCAACCAGAGGGCATTGACGATCAGGCCGGTGCGGCTCATCACGTATCCTGGTACTCCAGCAGGGCGGTTCGACGGGCGCCGGGCCCGGCGAAGAGCAGTTGGGCCACGCCGATGGCACGCTCGATGAATCCACCTTCGCAGTAACACAGGTAGAACTCCCACAGGCGCTGGAAGGTTTCGTCGTAGCCCAACTGCGCCAAGGCCTGGTGCGATTGGCGAAAGTTGTCGTGCCAGTGCCGCAGTGTACGGGCGTAGTGCGCGCCGAAGTCCTCGAGATGCAGGAGGTTGAGCGGCGTCTGGGTGCTGGCAGTCTTCAGCAGGATCGACAGTGACGGTAACGCGCCACCGGGAAAAACATGGCGCTGGATAAAGTCCACCGAGCGTCGGGCCTGCTCATAACGCTGGTCGCGGATGGTGATCGATTGCAGCAGCATCAGCCCGTCGTCCTTGAGCAGCGCGGCGCAGCGCCGGAAGTACTCGGGCAGATAGCGATGCCCGACGGCTTCGATCATTTCAATGGACACCAGCTTGTCGTAGCGCCCTTGCAAGTCACGGTAGTCCTTGCGCAACACCTGCACCTGCTGTTGCAGGCCCAATTCTTCGACACGTCGACAGGTGTGGGTGTATTGCTCCAGGGACAGCGTGGTCGTGGTCACCTTGCAGCCATAATGGCTGGCTGCGTAGATGGCGAGGCTGCCCCAACCCGTGCCGATCTCCAGCAAATGGTCGCCGGGACGCAGGTCGAGTTTGCGGCAGATACGGGCGAGCTTGTTGAGCTGGGCCTCTTCCAGACTTTGTTCGGGGCTTTCGAACAGGGCGGCTGAATACATCATGGTGGGGTCGAGCAGGCGCTCGAACAGAGCATTGCCCAAGTCGTAATGGGCAATGATATTGCGCCGCGAACCCCGTCGACTGTTGCGGTTGAGCCAGTGCAGCCAGCGCAACAGCGGGCGGCCGATGCGAGCCAGGCCGCTGTCCATGGCATCGAGCACATCCAGGTTGGCGACGAACAGGCGCGTCACCGCCGTCAGGTCGCCGCTGCGCCAATAGCCGTGGACATAAGCCTCGCCAGCGCCGATGGAACCGTTGCACGCAACCATGCCCCAGACCGCGTCGTCGAGGATCTCGACCTCGGCCATCAAGGGGCTGGCCAGGTCACCGAAGCTCAATGGCTCGCCATTGAGTAGCAGTCGCAGGTGGCCGTGACGCAGGCGGCGCAACTGACCCAGCACGGCTTGCTTGAAAAACCCTCCGTTAAAGAGGTCGCAACTACCAGCCTTGGTAGCGCTCAGGGTCGGTTCGGGCATGATTGGGATCCTTGTGAGCGGTTTGACCCAGACTCAGGCCGTCTTCGCTGGCCTGATGGGCGTAGAGGGGCGTGCGTTTGAAAAGCAGGCGCAGGGCCTGCCAGTAAATGGCGCTTACGGTGCGCAAGCTCATCCAGGGGAAGGCCAGGACATGTCGGCGCAGCGAAGAGGCGTCGAGGGGGTGGCGCTTGAGTGCCAGGTCGGCCTCGAACACCTTGTGGCCGTCGCGCCAGTTCTCCATGCGTATGCGGATGTGCGTGTCCTGGACGAGGAATCCCATGTGATAGTCCATATCCCGAGGCAGGAACGGCGATACGTGAAACGCCTTGGCCACCCTGAAGGCACAGGACTCGCCGGGAGGCACCGGCAATACATAGTGATAGCGCTCGCGCCATGGGGTGTTGCGCACTTCGCAGAGGATCGCCGCCAGGCGCCCGTTGGCTTCATGGCAGAAATAGAAACTCACCGGGTTGAACGACAGGCCCCAACTGCGCGGCTGAGTCAGCAGGTGAATCGCCCCTTGGGGAGCGGCACCCAGGGCTTCGTTGAGGATCTGGCGCACGGCATCGACCAGGGGAACCCCAAGACGGGTGCGCGATGGCAGGTAGTCGCGCTCGCGCCAGCACAGGGGGGCCCAGGACCAGGGCCGTAGCAGGCGCGACAACCCCAGCATGTGTTCCTGTTCGGCGAGGTCCACGTAAAGCATGCCGATCCGATAGCGGAAGGCGTGGATTCGCGGCGTATGGCGCCGATGATCAATCCAGCCGCGACACACACTGCTGTTCAAAGCTGTTCTCCGAAATGCTTTGCCACGTCGAGGGCGCTGACCACGCCATCCTCATGGAAGCCGTTGGCCCAGTAGGCGCCGCAGAAATAGCTGTGCTGATGCCCTTGCAGATCACCTTGGCGGGCCTGGGCGGCAATGGCGGCGAGGCTGTACTGAGGGTGCGCATAATCGAAGCGCGCAAGCACCTTGGCCGGGTCGACCGCGTCGCCTTGGTTGAGGCTTACGCAGAAGATCACCGGGGCATCCAGGCCCTGGAGCAGGTTCATGTTGTAGGTCACCGCGGCAGGTGCTTGCGCAGGGCCACCGAGCCGATAGTTCCAGCTCGCCCAGGCCTGGGGTCGCAGGGGAAGCAGGCGGGTGTCGGTGTGCAGCAGCACTTCATTGCTGGCGTAGCTCAGGGCGCCGAGGACTTCACGCTCCGCCAGGCTTGGCGCCTCGAGCAGGGCGAGGGCCTGGTCGCTGTGGCAGGCGAACACCACCTTATCGAAATGCTCGGTGCCAGCGCTGCTGGTTACGCTAACCCCGGCAACGTTGCGACTGACACGCTGCACTGGGCAATTGAGCCGGATATGTTCGCGAAAGGCTGCGCACAAAGGCTCGATGTAGCCACGTGAGCCGCCCGCGATCACGCGCCATTGAGGGCGCTGATTGACCGACATGAGGCCGTGGTTGTGGCAAAAACGCACAAAGAACTCGAGCGGGAACTCCAGCATCCCGGCGGGCGACATCGACCAGATTGCTGCGCCCATGGGGACGATGTAGTGATCGATGAAACGTTGGCTATACCCTTGGCTGTGCAGGTAGTCGCCGAGCCGGGCGGTTCGGTCGATGCGCTGCGCCTGCAGGTCGGCGGTGGCCTGCCGATTGAACCTGAGTATGTCCCACAGCATGCCCCAGAACCCGGGCGAAAACAGATTGCGGCGGCGGGCGAACAGGCTGCGCAGGGTGTGGCCCTTATACTCCTGGCCGGTGGCCGGATCATGCACCGAGAAGCTCATTTCAGTGGGGCGAGATGCGACCCCCAACTGGTCCAGCAGACGGATGAAATTCGGGTAGGTCCAGTCGTTGTACACAATGAAGCCTGTGTCTACGCCATAGCGCTGCCCCTGCCAATCGACATCCACGGTGTGGGTGTGGCCACCGATCCTGTCGTCGGCCTCGAACAGGGTAATCTGGTGCCTGCGGGCCAACAGGTAAGCACATGTCAGCCCGGAAATGCCGCTGCCGATGATCGCGATGCGCATGCTTCAAGACTCCTTGGAAGGGCGTGCCAGGCGTTGGCCAAGGGCCAGCCGCCAGCGGGCGGGCAAATGCCCGAGCAGGCGCAGGACCAGCGTGAAGGACCACGGAAACGCAATGTCCAGCGGGCGCGCCGGCAGGCGGCGCGCGATATGGCGGGCGGCTCGTTGCGCCGACCAGCGCATGGGCATGGGAAAGTCGTTGCGTCGGGTCAGTGGCGTGTCGACGAAGCCGGGACTGACCAGGGTGACATCGATACCCTCGGCGGCCAGGTCGATGCGCAAGGATTCGATCAGATAACGCAGCGCGGCTTTGGACGCACCGTAGGCGCCGGCGCGAGGCAGGGCCAGCGAGGTGACCGCACTGCTCACCGCCACCAGATGTGGACGCTGGCCCCGGCGCAGCAAGGGCAAGGCGGCCTCCAGGCAATGGCAAGTACCCAGCAGGTTGGTGTTGATGAGCCGTTCGACCAGGCGGGTGTCGAAGTGGTCCGGCTCCAGGTATTCGCAGGTGCCGGCATTGAGGATCACCAGATCGAGCGCCCCCCAATGAAGGTCAATCTGCTGGCAGATCGTGGCGACCTGATGCGGGTCGGTCAGGTCGCCCGGTAGCACCAATATCTGATCTTGATAGCGTGTGGCCAAGGTCTCCAGGGGTTGGCTCCGGCGCGCGCTCACAGCCAGGAGATGCCCCTGTTCCAGAAGGACTGCCGCCAATGCCGCGCCAATGCCGCTGCTGGCGCCGGTCAGCCAGACACGGCTCATGCCAACCTCCGCTTGAGCCAGCGAATCACCGATCCAAACAGCGGCAGATGTTCGTAGAGCAGGGCGCCTGCGTCGAAAAAGTCTTGATGCAGGTAGATTCGATCATTCCAACGCAGATAGCTGCAGCCTTGCAGCGCGATGGGTGCTCCCTGCGCCAGGCGGGGGTGGCTGAAATGCAGGGTCCAGCGCAGATAGCCCTCTCCGGGACCGACTTCATCGAAGGCGTGGAAGTCATAGCGCAGGTTGCTGGCGTTGGCGTACAACTGGGCAAAGTAAGCGCGCAGGGCCGGCAAGCCTTCGATCCGGTGCAAAGGGTCTTGGAACTGTATGTCGGCGCTGTAGAGTTCATCGAGCTCAGCCAGGCGACTGGCGTCCAGCTCGGCGAAAGCGTGGGCGAAACGCTGGAGGTAGACGGACATGCATAGGCTCCGATTGTTGTACAGGAAATGATTCCTGTACAAGTTTTCAGAAGCCTACTGCACGCCTTGTACAAATTAAAGTTTTTTGTACAAGTAATTTCGCTATTTTGTACAAGTCCAAGCGAGGCACGCGCTGGACACTGGGGTCAAGCCCCGGCCAAGGTCGGATAGTCCGTATAACCGCGCTCGTCGCCCTGGTAGAACGTCGATGCATCAGGGGTGTTCAGCGCCTGGCCTCGTTTGAAGCGCTCCACCAGGTCCGGGTTTGCCAAAAACGGCGTACCGAATGCCACCAGATCTGCTTCTCCACGGCTGATGGCCGTGGCGGCGCGTTCGGCGCTGTAGCCGCCATTGGCAATGTACGTCCCGCCGAAACGGCGCTTGAGTTCCAGGAAGTTGAATGGGCCTTCGCCCAGTTCCACGATGTGCAGGTAAGCCAGGCCATAGCGGCTGAGCATTCTGGCCGTGTAGTCGAATGTCGCTTGCGGGTTGCTGTCGCTCATCGAGAAGTAGCTGAAGATCGGCGACAGGCGAACGCCGACGCGGCTGGCGCCGAAGACTTCGATCACCGACTCGACCACTTCCTTGAGCAAACGTGCACGGTTCTCGATCGAGCCGCCGTAGGCATCGGTACGTTGGTTGGTGCCGTCACGCAGGAACTGGTCGATCAAGTAGCCGTTAGCGCCATGAATCTCCACGCCGTCGAAGCCGGCCAGCTTCGCGTTGGCCGCGGCCTGACGGAAGTCGGCGACCACGCCGGGAATTTCATCGAGCTCCAGGGCCCGTGGCAGTTCATAGGGCTTGAGGCCTTCGGGGGTGTAGATCTCGCCATCGGCCTTGATTGCCGAGGGGGCTACGGGTTGGGCGCCGTTGACCTGCACCAACGGATGGGAAAGACGGCCTACATGCCAGAGCTGCAAGAATATCTGCCCGCCCTCGGCATGGACCGCGTCGGTCACCTGTTTCCAACCGGTAATCTGCTCAGGGGTAAAGATCCCTGGCGTTCTCAGGTAACCCTTGCCCTGGGCCGACACCTGGGAGCCTTCGCTGACGATCAGGCCGGCGCTGGCGCGTTGGCTGTAGTACTCGGCCATCAGGGGCGTGGCGGCATCGCCAGCACCTGCGCGGCTGCGGGTCATGGGCGCCATGATCATGCGGTTTTTCAGGGACAGCTTGCCGACTTGAGTGCGGGACAACAGAAGATCGAGACCGATGTCAGTCATGATTCACCTCTAAGGGATCGGGTATGAATTAGGGATTGAGTAGAGGGTCGGCTAAGCCAACCGACCCTCTTGTTGCAAAAGGGCGCCGATGCGCTGGATTTCTTTCTCGCCCTTTTCCAGGGCGGCCTCGCTGGTGTGCACCGAGTAGTAGCCCATCACCAGGTCATGGGGATGCTTGACCGCCGAACCGAGCACGAAGGAGGTCGCGCCCCGGGCAACGATGTCGATGGCCTCGCCGGACGCTTCGAATACCACCATTTCTCCGGCATTGACGTTGCCGCCAGCATCGAGACTGCCGCTGTTGACCGCCAGCCAGGCGACGGTGTGCCCGGCCGGTGGCGTGTAGCGCCAGTGCTCGTTGTCCTGCAACTGCACGGCGAGGTAATTCATGCCTGCTGGCGCCGCAACATTGCTGCGGGCTGCGCCGTATTGGCCGAGCAACACCAGCGCCGGACCTTCACGGGGGATCTCGGAGGGCGCCAGGTAGACGCTGTGGGCCGGGGCATTTTCTTCTGCCGCCGGCAGTGCAACCCAGAGCTGGAAGCCTTGGATCGGCGAACCCGCAACCGGTCGGGCGGTGTGCCATACGCCGTTACCGGCTTGCATCCACTCCATGCCACCGCTGGGCAACGTGCCGGACTGGCCCGTGGTGTCTTCGTAGATCACCTGGCCCTCGATCATGTAGGTCAGCGTGGCGATCCCGGAATGAGGGTGCATACCGAAACCTCTTTGCATGGCATCGGCGTTGAAGGCGAAGTGATCGAGAAACACGAATGGCTTGCAGAGCTGGCCCAGGTCACCTGGGCTCATGAGCCGGGTGATCGGCCCATGGCTGCTGCCGGAGGTGCGGTGGACGATGGCGCGGGGCGGTGCTGCGACGATGCTGTTCATGGGGTGCCTCCAAGTCTTGGGCGGTGGGCCTCGATGCGAGAAGGATAAGTGCCTGCCAATAGATTGATTAGTCGATACAATCGGATTGAACTCATCCACAAAACGAAGGAATGTGCGCGCCATGCTCGATCTCAACGATGTTGCGCTGTTCGTCCAGGTGGTCCGCAGCGGCAGCTTCGCCGAAGCCGCCAGGCGCTTGGGCATGCCTTCCAATACCGTCAGCCGACGGGTCCAGCAGTTGGAGGCGCAGCTTGAATCGCGACTTCTGCAGCGCTCGACCCGCAAACTCACGTTGACCCATGCGGGCCAGGGGTTTTATGAACGCTGTGTGGATGCGGTGGACGGCCTGATGGATGCCGGACAGGAACTGATGATGGGCAGCGAGGAGCCCAGCGGCCTGGTGCGCATCGCAGCGATGGCGGATTTTTTCGATTTTTTCCCGATGGAATGGGTGGCCGACTTTTTAGCCGCGCATCCGCGAGTGCAACTTGATTTCGTGCTCAGCGATGCCCGGGTCGACCTGATTGCCGACCGCATCGACGTGGCCTTTCGCGGCGGTCCCTTGCAGGACTCGGGGTATGTCGGTCGCCAACTGCTCAAGAACGACGGTGACGGCATGGTTGCCAGCCCCGCGTACATTGCCGCGCGCGGCGCACCGCTTTCGTTGCAGGACCTGGCTCACCACGACGGCGTGAGTTTCGCTCATCCCGGCGGCATGACCCATTGGCGATTCGTTGGCCCGGACGGCATCGAGGAACAGGTGCAGATCGCCAGCCGATTCCACGCCAACACCGCCCAGGCGCTGCGCAGGGCGACCGTCGCAGGCCTGGGCATCGCCGTGTTGCCGGGGGCGCTGAGCAGCCTCGACCTGGAAGCCGGAAGGCTGGTGCGGGTGCTGCCGCAATACCAGCGCATCGGCTTCGGCCTGAATGTGCTCTATCCGAGCCGGCGGCAGTTGCCGCTGGCGGTTTCGGCATTCATCGGGTTGGTGATGGAGAAGCTTGAGCTCAAGGCGTTTCCGGCGCGGATGATGTAGACAAGCCTGGGTGCTCCATTTTGCATTTTTCATCCCGGCGGCTAGTCTCACCTGCGTGTTCTGAGGCGCCCTTGAAACTCTGGACGAGTTCAGCTGTGGCCCCATGTCAACCCGATCAAGACAGGGATAATCTTATGCCGGTTGTTTTGCATCAGTTCACCGTGGCCATGGGCGGCGTCATGAACCCAGGTTATCTCGAAGCGTTGGAACTCGCCCGGCAATGCGCGACGCATGCCCATACCCAGGCCCTGCCGGGAGCTGGCATTGCCCACGGCTCCTGTTGGGCCGCATTGGCAACGGTGTCCAATCCGGGCGCAGGTTTTCCCTTGGGGAATGCGGTAGCGGGCGGGGCGGCCCTGCCTTATGGCGTGGTATTTGGAAATTCACGCTTTTCAATCGTTGGCGCCTTCGCTGTTGTGCCCGGCGCGCCTGCGGTCGGGTTTTCCGGTCATGCGGAGCGTAACGCCTTGGTGGTGGCGGGCGGCAATGGCTTGGTGCCCTATGGCCTTGTCGCGCCAAATGCCGGGGACTGGGTGATGTACGTTCAACTGCATCCCTGCCAATACTGCTTGCCATGGCTGCAAGGCGCCGGAGGCGGCGGACTGCTCAATCCTTTTGCGGGGCTGATCGCCGGGGCCCAGAACCTTCATGTCTGGTATCGGTGGGCACACAACCCGGTCGGGTGCGCAGCCAAGGACACCTGGAACGGCCTGCCCCTGGCGACCAAGCTCGCGCAGATCAATACCTGGTGAACAGACGCAGCGATTAGAGAAACAGGTGGGCGCGAGCCTGCTCGCGATGACGGCGGATCAACCAACATCAATGTTGATTGACACACAGCTATCGCCAGTAGCCTCGCTCCCATCGGTTTGGTGCTGGTTTTTCATCAAAAAAACGCCCGCCGAAGAATCATTGGCAGGCGTCTGGGAAAGACCGGCGCAGAAAGGAGAGACTGGCCGGAGTAGGCAGTAAGGGTCAGGCCACCGGAATCAAAGGGTCAGCCGCCGCCAGGGCCGCGGCGCGGTCAGCGGCGGGCGGGTAGATCCACACACTGTTAATCTGGGTCTTGAGATCCTTGGCTTCCTGCCCGACCAGCTTGAGTTGGCGATCCCAACCTTCGGTATACACCGCACCCCAGGCGCCCAGGTCCAGGCAGGTCACGTACTTGGGTTGGCTGTAGGGCATCGGCGCCACACCCAGCAGGTCGGCCGCGACGTTGTTGCCGGCGTAGCGACCCAGGGAGATGGCGTGCTGGCAAGACATCGCCGCGTAATTGCCCAGTGTGTCGGTGGCGGCATAGGCCACGTCACCGGTGGCGAATATGTCGTTTTGCCCCAACACTTTCAGATGGCCGTCGACGTGCAGGCGACCCTGGTGATCGCGGGTGCCAGGCACTTGCTGGGTCAGTGGGTGGGCACGGAAACCCACGGTCCAGATCACGGTATTGGACTCGATACGCTGGCCGTTCGACAGGGTGACACCGCCGGCATCCACCGAATCGACTGAAGCATTGAGGATCCATTCGATGCCCAGGTGATCGGACGCTTCGATCACGGAGGGGCGAATGCCGTCGCCCAACGATGCGCCGATCTGCGGCGCGCGATCCACCACGATGACCCGGATGTTCACGTCCTCACCCAGGGCGGCCCGCAGACGGGTTGGCATTTCGGTGGCGGTTTCGATGCCGGTGAAGCCGCCGCCGGCCACCACCACGGTGTTGCGGGCTGGGCTGTCCGGCAGGTTCTTGAGAGACTTGATGTGGGCTTCGAGGCGCGTTGCCTGTTCGATTTCATCGACGTCGAAGGCATGTTCGAGCATGCCTTTGAGGTCGGGGCGAAACAGTTTGCTGCCTGCCGCCAGTACCAATCGATCGTAACCCAGGCTGCCCTGGGTACCGAACACGTCCACGTAGCCGACCCGTTTACCCTCGACATCGATACTGCTCGCCGAGCCCCGTACGAACTTCACGCCCACTGCGTCGAACAGTCCGTCCAGCGGAGCCATCATGGTGTGGACGTCCGGCTCATAGAAACGAGGCCGGATGCGCAATTCCGCCTGGGGCGCCAGGACAGTAATCTGCACGTCATTTCGATCATGCTGGTCCAGCAGGCGGGCCGCGCTCAATGCGCTCCATACTCCGCCGAAACCAGCACCAATAACCAGAATTTGCTGTTTCATGATGTGCTCCCGAAGACAAAATCGATACGTTGAATGAATTAAACTGTTCAGCGTGACCGTGGCGCGAAGTACTCCAGAAATGCCTGGCTCCAATGTATTTACATCGAGCACATTCAGTTTCGGTTCGCTGTAGGAAATATTATTGGCCGGGACTGTGTTTAACACTTCTACATAAGGTCATCGGGCCCATGCTTGGGTAGGTGTGATCTATACGAAGGTATGAGGGGGCGGTGCAGTCAAGCAGACCGGGCCAGTACCGATTCGATACAGGCGATCAATTCAGCACAGTCGAAGGGTTTCGGGAAAAACGCCACCGGCTCGGGCGTGCCAGCGCTGACACGCGGTGGCACGCCAGGGTATCCGGTGATGAAAATTATCGGGATATGAATGCCCAGGGTCGACAGTTGATCGTACATCTGAATACCCGTCATGCCGGGCATTTGTATATCCGATATCAGGCAGGCTGTATTTTCAAGTTCGCAGGAAGATAAAAAGTCTAAGGCGCTGGCGTATGTTTCAACCCGATATCCGTGGGAACGTAACAAACCATCCAGGGCAATTCTAACTGATTCATCATCATCAATAATTGAAATAATTGCGGTGTTGGACATGTCGATACCTGGGGTGATATCAGGTGGCCATAAAGGCGCCCGTTATCAGTGCACGATACGCCGTCCAATGGGCTCGCCAAGTATACGTGGGTATGAACTTTCTACTGCTCGCCTTGCAATTCCAGTACCTGGGCCATGCGCACCAGATCGGCGAACGAACGTGCGCACATTTTGCGCATGGCTTGGCCACGGTGAATCTTGACCGTGATTTCACTCAAGCCTATTTCCCCGGCAATCTGCTTGTTCATCAAGCCCGACGCTGCCAGCGCCATGACCTGCTGCTCCCGGGGCGTCAATGTGGCGTAGCGATCAATAAGTTGCTGGTGGCTGCGTTCGGATTCGTGCCGCAGCCGGTCCTGCTGATGTGCGGCGGCTACGGCGTCGATCAGGTCCTGCTCGCGAAACGGTTTGGCGAGGAAATCCACGGCACCGGCCTTCATTGCCCGCACGGTCATGGCGATGTCACCGTGACCGGTCATGAACACGATTGGCAGGTGAACATTGGCCGCAGCCAGTTCGCGTTGGCAATCCAGCCCGCTGGTGCCTTGCAGCCGCACATCCAGTACCAGGCAACTGGGCAGGTCGAGCCGGGGATGGTTCATGAATTGCGCGACCGAACCGAACAAATGGACCTGCAGGCCGATGGAGCGCAGCAGGCTGCCGAGGGATTGGCGCAGCGGTGCGTCGTCGTCGACGATGTAGACGACGGGGGCATCGCCGATGACAGGGTGGGTGGTGTGTGTGGGGTTCATTGGGTGTTCTCCGCCAGGGTGATGCAAGCGAGCAGCGGCAGCGCGAACCTGAACGAGGTGCCTTGGTCGGCTTCGCTGGTCGCCCAGAGCCTGCCGTCATGGAAATCGATGATGGACCGGCAGATGGAAAGGCCCATGCCCAGGCCGTTTTCCTTGGTGGTAAAAAACGCATTGAACAAGGACGGCAGGACCTCGGGAGCAATGCCGGTTCCGTGGTCGGTCACCTCCAGCAGCGCTTCGTCATCCTCTGTCCATGTGCGTATGTGCAGGATTCTTGCGTGTATCTTGACCCCGTCCATGGCATGACAGGCATTGATGATCAGATTGATGATCACTTGCTGCAGTTGCACCCGGTCTGCGCTGACCTGGCCGTCCGTCGCCGCCAGGTCCAGCTTCGCCCGGACTTTATGATGAGCCAGTTGCTGCTGGACCAGGTTCAGGGTCTCGCGGACGATGTCGTCCAGCCGTTCGGGCTGGCGCAACGGGTCGCACTTGCGCGACAGCGCCCTGATACCGCTGATGACCTCGCTGGCACGACAGCCGTTGGCGACGATCCGGTCGAGGCAATCCAGGGCTTCATCGAGATCAGGTTCCGGACGTTCGAGCCATCGGCGGCAGGCCTCGCCGCTGCTGGTGATGGCCGTCAGTGGCTGGTTGACCTCGTGGGCAATGGACGCGGCCATTTCCCCCAGGGAGGTCAAGCGAGTGACGTGGGCCAGTTGGCTCTGGGCGCGGAACAGTGCTTCTTCGGACAGCTTGCCGGCGGTGACGTCCATGAGTGCGCCGAGGTACTGGAAACGGCCATGCTGGACGAGCAGTGGACTGGCGATCATGTGGATATGCTTGATACGCCCATCAGGCATCAGCAGGCGCAGCTTGACCTCTATCTGTGGTTCGCCGCCGGCGGCCTGCAAGAAAACCCCGCGTGCCAACTCCAGGTCCTCAGGGTGGGTGCGCTCCAGCATCATCGACACCGTCGGTGTTTTGCTGGGTGGGTATTCGAAGATCCGTGCCGATTCCTCCGACCAGGACATCTCTTTCCGATCACCGCGAAAGCCCACGCTGCCGGTCTGGCTCAGGCGCTGGGCGCCGATCAGATAGGCCTCGTTATGCCGCAGGCTGTCGGACGCCTGCTTGCTGCGCAAGGCCAGGAACGCGATGGCCGACAATGCGGTCAGGCAGCGAAAGAAGCCGGTGGTCGATTCCCAGCGGTGATAGCCTCCGTTGTACAAGAACATCGCGGTGAGCAGGAACATGCTCATCAGCGCGACGGCGATCACCAAGTTGATTGAAAACAAGTTGGCCGCCATCAACAACAAGGTGATGTACAGCAGAGTCGGGGCCAGGTCGGAATGGGTTTCGGAGTTGATGATGACAATTCCGCAGGCCACCACCAGGCCTACCAACCAGCCGAGGGCGTTGACCAGCGGGTGGGTGCTGATGCCCATCGACGGTCGCGGCCCGCTCTGGCATGGGGTGTATCGAAGGCTGTCATAGACGTTCTTGAGCATCGCGGAGGGTAGGGGCACGCTGGCAGACCTTCTGTTTTTACGGGGTCTCGCTCTGGGATGTCGGGGAGACAGAGCATCGATTCGTATCTTAGAAGCGGCCCTTTGTCTGAGGTAGGACATAAAACCCTGAAATCCCGCCAAGTCGCGCCTAAGAGAGGGGCCGCTGCGCAGCCCAGCGGGAGCAAGCTCTCATGGAACAAATTACAACTTGCTGATTTTTAATAAAAAAATTTCTGCTGAAATAAATCGGCCATGTGTCTCAGGTAGGTAAGAACACTCCCTTTGTGGCGAGGGGATTTAGCGAAACGTCGCACCGCCCCGCTGGGCTGCGTAGCAGCCCCCAAAACCAGGCAACTCGGTGTGCCAGGAAGATTGAGTTGACTGCTTTAGGGCCGCTGCGCGCCCCAGCGGGGATAAATCCCCTCGCCACAGGGCCTTGTTCCCTGCGCGACAGCGCAGCGTCGAAGACGCGGCGGGGACTCCCTCGCCACAAACGGCGCTGTTCGCCACGGGCCCGGGTGTATACCGAAGTATTGATGACGCCGCCCAAAGGGTGAGTCGAGTGTCCCCATGTACGACAGACACTGGCCCGCCCCGGGGATTAGGCTTTCAACACCTCGTCGCCGCCGTGCCTTGATGAAGGGCCTAGGTGGTGATCTTGTTCACTTCTGACTCAATGGCCTGGCGCCTGAGGCGATGACTATGATGAACAGAAATGACTTGCGTCGTGCTGACATCAATTTGCTGGTGGTTTTCGAAACCATGATGCACGAGCAAAACGTTACCCGCGTCAGCGAAAAGCTGTTTCTCGGCCAGCCAACGATCAGCAGTGCCCTGGCGCGCTTGCGGTTGATGTTCGATGATCCGTTGTTCATCCGTTCGGGACGGCTGATGGAGCCGACCTCCCGGGCCCAGGAAATCTTCTCCAATCTGTCGCCGGCGCTGGACGGCATCGCCGCCGCCTTGAGCCTTTGCCAGGCGTTCGAGCCGTCCACCAGCGAGGCGACCTTCCATATCGGGCTGTGCGATGACGTCGAGTACGCATTGCTGCCGGAGCTGTTACGCCGCCTGCGGGCCGAGGCACCCGGCACCACATTGGTGGTGCGTCGGGCCGACCAATGGCAGTTGTCCCAGCTGTTGGCCAGCGGTGAGATTTCCCTGGGAATCAGCCCAACCTTGGAACTGCCGGCCAATGCCCGACGCAAGCTGCTGCGGCCGATTCGGCCGATGCTGTTGCGCGCCGATTCGCAGCCCGGTGAACTGACGCTGGACGAGTTCTGCCGTCGGCCCCATGCGATTGTGTCGTCCATGGGCAATGTTATCGATGACTCGGACCGCGCGTTATGCCTGATGGGCCGACAGCGGCGGGTGGTGTTGACCGTGCCGCAATTCAGCGCCTTGCCCGTGCTGTTGGCCCAGAGCGACATGATCGCCATCGTGCCGGATTACGTTGCCCAGGCGATGGCGGTGACGACCGGCATGAGGGCGCAAGCGGCCCCGATCTGCTTGCCACAGCACGAGCTTTCCATGGTCTGGCGCGGCGCCTCGCACAATGATCCGGGGGAGCGGTGGCTGCGTTCGCGTTGCAGCGCGTTCCTGGCCGAGCAGGCCGACCCGCGGGAGCATTCGAAGAGAGTGGCCTGACGGGACCGTACCCTAAGGGGTTAGTGCTCAGCGGGAAAACCGGTTGCGATACTCCCGGGGGGAAATCGAGAGATGGCGCTGGAAGGTGTGACGCATTCGTTCCTCGTCACCGAAGCCGCAGGACCGGGCGATCTGGTCGATGTTGCGCTGGGAGTCTTCGAGCATTCGACGCGCGGCTTCAAGGCGGAACATCTCGACGGCTTTGGCCGGGGTTCGTCCGGTCTGGCGTTTGTAGACCCGGGCAAAATTGCGTGGGCTCATCCTTGCCTGGCGGGCCAGTCGTTCGACGGTGAGGTTGTCGTCATCCAGGTGTTCGGTCATCCAGGCGTGCAGTTCGTCGAACCCGGCGCTGTCCTGCATCTGCAACTGCAGCAGTTGGCTGAACTGCGCTTGTCCGCCGGGGCGCTTGAGAAACACCACCAGCTCACGGGCCACCTGCAGGGACACCTCGCGCCCACAATCGGCTTCGACCAGTGCCAGGGCCATGTCGATGCCGGCGCTGACACCGGCCGAGGTCCACACGGCGTCCTGCTGGATGAAGATCGCGTCCAGGTCCACTGTAATCGACGGGAAGCCGCTCTTGAGCATGTCGCACATGGCCCAATGGGTGGCCGCGCGGCGTCCGTCCAGTAAACCAGCCTGGGCCATGAGGAAGGTGCCGCTGCATACCGATGCGGTACGCCGGGCCTTGACCGAGGCTTTGCTCAGCCATTGCACCAGGTCGACACAGTCAATCATCGCCTGCCGTATGTCCGGTGCGCCAGGCACGATCAACGTATCGATGAGCGTCCCGTCGAGCTCGTGCAGGGCACGGGTATCCACGACCAAGCCTTCGGCGGTCTGCATCAATCCGCCTTCCAGGCTTGCGGTGTGCAGGGTGTAGCCGGGCAGGCCGCGTTCAGTCATGGCTTTGGTGGCGGCCCAGAAAACGGTCTGGGCACCGGTCAGGTCCAACAGGCCCATCTGCGGATAAGCCAGGAATACCAGTGTGCGCGGTTGGGAAATGGACTCGGCGGCGATGCCGACCTCCAGGGTCATCTCGTTCATGATCGCTTCGCGCTGGGTGTTCGTCAGGGAGGTATGCAAGATTATCAAGTGATCGTACCCGTGAGTGCGATTTCATGGGTTCGGATGCCGAACATTTAGGTGCTATTGATATGCCATTAAGGTATTTAAATTAACATTCTTATAGCTTTAAAGTCGTTGTCTTCAGTCTTTTTCACTTACTGTGAGGTTCATCAGACCATGGCTTTCAAGCGTTCTGCGCTCACCTTGTTGGTTTCCCTGGCGGCCACTGCGCTGCTCAATCCCTTGGCCCACGCCGAAGGCAAGATCAGCATCGCCCAGCAATTCGGTATCGGTTACCTGATCCTCGACGTGGTGCGTGACCAGCAGTTGATCGAGAAACATGGCAAGGCCCAGGGCCTCGATATCAAGGTGGACTGGAACAGCATTTCCGGCGCAACGGCGATGAACGAAGCCTTGCTGACCGGTGCCCTGGATGTGGTGTCGGCGGGCGTTCCGCCGATGCTGACGATCTGGGATCGGACTCGCGGCAAGCAGAACGTCAAGGCCATCGCCTCGCTGGGGTCGATGCCCAACTATTTGCTGACCAATAACCCGAACGTGAAAAGCCTCAAGGACTTCACCGACAAGGACCGGATCGCTGTCCCGGCGGCAGGTGTGGGGTTCCAGTCGCGCACGCTGCAGATCGAAACCGCCAAGGAGTTCGGCAACGATCACTTCAAGAAATTCGACGACATCTCGGTCAGCCTCCCGCACCCGGATGCGACGGCGGCGCTGATCGCCGGTCAGTCAGAAATCAATTCGCACTTCTCCAGCCCACCGTTCCAGTACCAGGCACTGCAAAGCCCCAACGTACACAAGGTGCTCAGCTCCTATGATGTGCTGGGCGGGCCGGCGACGTTCAACGTGCTCTACACCACGGAAAAATTCCACGACGAAAATCCCAAGACCTACAAGGCGTTCTACGACGCCCTGGTGGAGGCGCAAGGCATTATCAAGGCCGACAAGCCGGCCGCTGCCCAGACCTACATCCGCGTAGAGCAGTCCAAGTTGCCGCTGCCGCTGGTGGAAAAAATCGTCACGGACCCCGAAATCGACTTCACCGTCGTCCCGCAACGCACCTACATCTATGCGCAGAAGCTGCACGAACTGGGCGTGCTGAAAAACCAGGCCGACAGCTGGAAGGACTATTTCTTTGAAGAGGCCCATGCCGGCGCCGGCAGTTGAGTCCTGAGCGATTATCCGTTTTCGGCACAATTGCCCAATCGGCCCACGGGGCGGAATGGAACTTGCCTGAGCTTTGACCCGTATGCCCTGGAATCATCAAAGGTCGGGTCAATGAACAACTCCAACATGGCGCAGCCAGCGATCTCGTCGGACCTGTTGCCGACGCTGCCGATCAATCGGTTTCGTACCGCAGACATCGACGAGCACGCCCGCAACATGGGTGGTTGGCAGGTTTGCTATGACCAGTTGACCCCCGGACGCTTCGAAGGCGAGTTGGTCGAGTTCCGCTCGGACTGGATGCAACTGGTGCGCGACCGCTCTAATCAGGCACTGACCAAGCAAGGCATGGCCTGGGAGGGTGCCATCACCTTCAGCGTGCCACTGAGTGCCGATGGGCCGGTCTTTTGCTCCGGGCACCCGATTATCGAGCCCAGCCTGTTGGTCGCCCGTGGCCAGAACCTGCCCGAGCTGCGCACACCCCAGCATCTCGACCTGCTCAGTGTCGCCATCGACGAACAGGCGTTGGAGCATGTGCTGGAACGACAGGGCAGTCGCTTTCGAATTACCGATCTTCCCAAGTGTTACCGTCTCGGCAACTCGACGCTGCCCGCCGAGCTGGCGGCGTTGTTCGATGAGCTTGAAGGTGGCGAGCAGGGGCGTGACTCGTTACTGGGTTACGAGTCGATCCGCCGTGGCCTGCGTGACACGGTGATGCTGCACATACTGGAACTGGTGGCACCGGATGAGGCGCCGCCGCTCAACCCCACGGCGCGCAAGCGCATGGTCGACCGCGCCCGGGAATATGCCTTGACCCATGTCGATGAGCCGCTGTCGATCCTCGACCTGTGCAACCACATCGGTGCCAGCCGACGAAAACTGCAGTATTGCTTCCAGGAGACGCTGGGTATCAACCCCGTGGCCTATTTGCGGGCGTTGCGCCTCAATGCCGTGCGTCGTGAACTGCGCAGCGGCGGCCATGCCCAAGGTGTACAGGAGGTGGCGGCACGCTGGGGCTTCTGGCATTTGAGCCGGTTTTCCAGCGACTATCGAGTGTTGTTCGGCGAGACGCCTTCACAAACCCTGCGTCGCACGCATCTGTGCTGAAAACGGATAACGGCTGACCGGCCGGCTCCCTAGGATGACCCCTACACCACATGGTCGGGAGGGGCATTCGATGAATCAGAAGAATAAAACCAACGTCTTGCGCTGTACTGGGTTAACCCTGGGATTGATCGCTGTCTGTGGCGCTGCCCATGGCACCGAAAACGGCGCGCCGACCACGGCGGTCGGGGTCTACGATTTCGGCGCGGGCATGATGCCGCCGGCCACGCCCTTCGGCACTGTCGGCCTGCGAACTGCGTTCTATTCGGCCAACGTGCAGAAAGATCGCCACGGCAAGTCTGCGGACAACAATTTCTCCCTGGATGTCTTGTCCATCGGCGTCGCCTACATGCGCATGACCGATTACACCGTGCTGGGCGCCAAGTACGGCTTCGGCGCCGTCGTGCCGTTCTTCCAGATGGACGCCTCGCTACAGGTGCAGACGCCTGTCGGTCCGCTGGACCTCGCGGCCGACCCGTTTCGCCTGGCTGATATCCAGGTGCTGCCGGTGATCTTGCAATGGACCCTTTCACCGAATTTGTTCGTCAATGCCCAGTTCCAGATCCAGGCCCCCACAGGCGACTACGACAAGGATCGCTTGATCTCGCCGGGCCTCAACCACTGGACCTTCTCGCCGATCCTCAACGCCACCTACATCTCCGACAGCGGCTTCGAAGTGTCTTCCAGCTTCGAAGCCGACATCAACACGCGCAACCACGCCACCGACTACAAGAATGGCGTCGAGTACCGCCACGAGTTCGCCGTGGGTCAACACGTTGGCCCGTGGACCGTGGGCGTGGGCGGCTATTACTACCGGCAATTCACCGATGACGATGCGCCGGGCCTGGAGGCGGGCAATCGTGCCCGGGTGTTGGCGGTCGGGCCGGCGGTGAGTTACTTCAAGCCCGGCATCCCCCCGGTGTGGCTGCATGTCTACAAGGAGCTCGACGCGCGAAACCGCGCCGAGGGCTATACCGCGGCGCTGCGTATTTCTCAAAGTTTCTAAAAGGGGCTCGCCATGAACCAATCAAGTTCCGTTTCAACGGCGACCACTGCGTCGCGCCAGGCCAGTTGGCGCGAAGGTGGGGTGCTGATGCTGGGTAGCAGCCTGACGATCATGGGCGCGGTGATGGTCACGCCCATCCTGCCCAGATTGGGCGCCGAATTCGGTCCCATGGAACCGCGCGCCGATCTGCTGGTGCCGTTGGCGATTACCGGTCCGGCTTTGGCGATTGCCGTGTGCGCACCGTTGGCTGGCTGGTTGGCCGACCGCGTAGGGCGCAAAGCCTTGCTGGTGATTGCCACGGTGCTCTACGCCTTGCTCGGTGCGCTGCCTGCCATGCTCGACAGCCTGCCTTCGATTGTCGGTGCGCGGCTGTTGTTCGGGTGCACGGAGGCGGCGGTGATGACCTGCTGCGCAACCTTGATCGCTGACTATTGGCAGGGCGAGGAGCGGTTGCGCTACGTCAATCGGCAGGTGGTGACTATTGGCCTGGTGGGGGCGCTGTTTTTCGTGGTGGGCGGGGTGCTCGGCGAGCACTCGTGGCGCACGCCGTTCCTGCTGTATTTGCTGCCACTGCTGCTGGTGCCGGTAATGATGAAAGTGCTCTGGGAGCCGCCAGTGGCGGAGCTGCAGAGGGTCGAGCAGAGCGTCGATGAGTCGGGACCGGCCAAGGTCGCCGTGCTGCAACTGCTGGTCGGCTACCTGATGATCCTGGGCGGCATGGTCCTGACGTTCATCATGCCGATCCAGGCGCCGATGCTGTTGGTCAGCCTGGGGATCACCTCCAGCACGATGATTGGCCTGGCCGCGGGGTTGAGCCTGTTGGCGACCCTGGGCGGTTCGCTGATGTGGCCGTTGCTGCGCCGCCGCTTCGGCATCGCTGGTTGCAACGCACTGTTGCTCGGGCTGATGGGCCTTGGGCTGTGGCTGCTGATGCGCGGGCAGAGCTACAACGCCGTGCTGGTGGCGGTATTCATCCAGGGCCTGGGGGCCGGGTTGCTGGTACCCAACGTGATGGTGCCGGTGATGAACGCCCTGACCGCCAGCACCCGGGGGCGGGGCTTGGGCGGGTTTACCTCGTGCCTGTACATCGGCCAGTTCGTCAGTCCGTTGGTGGTGGCCTCGGTGGTTGTCTTTGCCGGTGACCTGCGTCACGCCATCCAGTGGCTGGCCCTGGCCAGTCTTGCCTTGGCGCTGCTCTGGGTCGTGGCCGGCCTGCGAGCACGGGGCCAGGGGCAGGCGAGCACTCTCGGATCACATCAATCGTCATGACATAAGGAACCTGAGACATGGGTATGCAAGACATCCACCACTTGATGGACATTGAAGATGCCACGGCGCTGGCTGAGTGGGTCAGGCGTGGCGAGGTTCAGCCCGGCGAACTGCTGGAGACGGCCATCGAGCGCCTGGAGCGGGTCGAGCCGCAGCTCAATGCGGTGGCCGAGCGCTTGTACGATTCGGCCCGGGAGGCGGCGCGCAAGCCTCAGGCCGGACAAGGCCTGCTGGCCGGTGTGCCGACCTTGATCAAAGACCTGTTTTCACCGGTCAACGGCGCGGCGATGACGAACGGTTCGCGCGCGCTGGGCGATTGTCGTGCGGATTTTGAATCGGAAGTCGTGGCGCGGTTGCGGCGTGCCGGGTGCCAGGTGATGGGCACCAGTACTTCCCCGGAGTTCGGCACGTCGTACTCCACCGAGTCCGCGCGCTTCGGCGCGACCCGCAACCCTTGGAACACCGATCATAGCGCCGGTGGCTCCAGTGGTGGTGCGGCGGCACTGGTGGCGGCCCGCGTGGTGCCATTCGCCCACGGCAACGACGGTGGCGGTTCATTGCGCGTGCCGGCGTCTTGCTGTGGCGTGTTCGGGTTCAAGCCCAGCCGTGGCTTGCTGCCGTCGGGGCCGATGGTGGGCGAGGGCTGGGCGGGGATGGGCACGCCTCATGCTATCACCTTGTCGGTGCGCGACAGTGCGGCGCTGCTGGATGCCACCGCCGGGATGGACCTGGGCGCGCCGTACGCCGCGCCGATCCAGGCGTTGCCGTATGTGATGGCGGTGCAGGCTGATCCCAAGCCGCTGCGCATTGCCTTGGTCGAGCAACTCGAGCCCTGGCCTACGTCACCCCAGAGCCTTCAGGCGGTGGGCGAGGCCGCGCGGTTGTGCGAGTCCTTGGGGCATCGTGTCGAACCGGTGAGCCTGCCGGTGGGGTTGTTGGAGTTTCTCGACCACGTGTTCAGCATTATTGGTGCAAGCACTCGTCGCTATGTCGACCTGCTGGGCCAGATGCGTGGGTTCGCCGTGCAGGCGGAAGAACTGGAGGTGCGTACCCGGATCATCCTGCGGGACAAGGGCAACGTCAGCGGCGCTCAATATGTCGCGGCGGTGGAATGGATTCATGCGCTGGGCCGGCAGTTGGCAGTGTTCATGCAGGATTACGACGTGATCCTGACCCCGGTCCTGACCCGTGAACCGGTGCCGATTGGCGAACTGGATCTGCAGGATGTGTGCATGAGCCTGGATCAACTGCTTGAGCGCTACCACAGCTATTCGCCGTTCACCGCGCTGTTCAACGCCAGTGGTCAGCCGGCGATGTCAGTGCCGTTGTCCTGGAGCGCCAATGGCCTGCCAATGGGGGCGCACTTCGCCGGTCGCTTTGGCGAGGAAAGCACCTTGCTGGCCCTGGCCGCCCAACTGGAACGCGCCCAACCCTGGCGTGGCCGAGTCCCACCGGTCAACGCCTGCCGGCGTTAAAACTGTGGGAGCGGGATTGCTCGCGAAGGCGGCGTCAGATTCAGCATCATGGTTGACTGATAGTCCGCTTTCGCGAGCAAGCCCGCTCCCACAGGGGATTTTTGGTGGTCGCGGATGACTTGGGCGACTCGGAAAAAACTGTGGGAGCGAGCCTGCTCGCGAAGGCGTTGGGTCAGTCGGCATCATGGTTGGCTGATAGTCTGCTATCGCGAGCAAGCTCCCACACAGGGGATTTTTGGTGGTCGCGGATGGCTTGGGCGACTCGGAAAAAAATTGTGGGAGCGGGCTTGCTCGCGAAGGTGTTGGGTCAGTCGGCATCATGGTTGGCTGATAGTCTGCTATCGCGAGCAAGCTCCCACACAGGGGATTTTTGGTGGTCGCGGATGGCTTGGGCGACTCGGAAAAAACTGTGGGAGCTTGCTCGCGAAGGCGTTGGGTCAGTCGGCATCATGGTTGACTGATGGGCCGCTATCGCGAGCAAGCTCGCTCCCACAAGAGGGCTCAGAGGGGTGTCCCAGAGCCCTTGAAGGTCAGTAGCGGATCATCACCGACTTCAGTTCGGTGTAGTCGTCGATGAATGCACTGCCGAATTCACGGCCTATCCCTGAAGATTTGCTGCCGCCAAAAGGCACCGCCGGGTCGAGCAGGGTGTGCATGTTCACCCAGACCGTACCAGCTTCGATGGCGGGGACCATGCGCAGGGCTTTGCCCAGGTCGTTGGTCCAGAGGCTGGCGCTCAGGCCGTAGGGGGTGTCGTTCATCAGTTCCAGCAACTCCTCCTCAGTGTCGTAAGGGAAGAACGTGGCGATCGGGCCGAAGGTTTCTTCGTTGAGCAGGCTGTCGTCGCGGCGATTGGCGAGGATGATGGTCGGCTCGACATAGCAACCCGGTCCATCGATCAGCTTGCCACCGTGGACGATGGTGTTGTTCTGTGCGCGGGCCTTGGCGAAGAATTCCGCGAGTTTGTGCTGGTGCTGGCGGTTGGTTACCGGGCCGAATTCGGTACGTTCGTCCAGGGGCGAGCCGATGGTGAGTTTGCTCAGGCGCTGGGCCAGTTTGTCCATGATCGACTCGATCTGCGAGCGATGGACAAAGAACCGTTCCGCCGCCGCGCAGATCTGTCCCGAATGCAGAAAGCCCGCCTCGATGATGCCGTTGACCGCTACCTCGGGATCGATATCACGCAGGAACCCCGCCGCATTCTTTCCGCCCAGTTCCAAGGTTGCACGGGTCAACCCGGCGCCCATGGCCGCTTGGCCCACCGCCAGGCCGGTGGGCACGGAACCGGTGAATGAGACCTTGTTGGTGCCCGGGTGTTCGATCAGCCCTTTGCCCACCAGACCGCCACCGGTCAACACATTCAGGGCACCGGCTGGAAGGCCGGCCTCGATGGCCAGTTCAGCGATGCGCAGGATGGTCAGCGGGGTGAACTCGCTGGGCTTGATGATGATGCTGCAACCGGTCACCAGGGCTGAGGCCAGTTTCCAGATGGCGATCATGGTGGAAAAATTCCACGGCACGATGCCGACCACCACCCCGACCGGTTCGCGCAAGGTGAAGGCGGTGTAGCGTTCGCCAGCGAAGGAGGGCAGTGATGGGGTGATCGTCTCGCCGTTGATCTTGGTCGCCCAGCCAGCGTAGTAACGCAGGAAATGAGCGGCCTGATCGACTTCGAAGGCCCGAGAGATGTGGATGATCTTCCCCGACTGGCAGGTCTCGATCTGCGCCAGCTCTTCGCGGTTGCGTTCCAGCAGGTCCGCCAACTTGAGCAGCACATGGCCGCGGACTGCGGGTGCCGTTTGGGACCACTGCTTGAAGCCGCGGCGGGACGACTCCACCGCCGCATCAATGTCGCCGGGAGTGGCGTCGCTGACCTGGGCGATGACTTGGCCGGTGGCAGGGTTGACGACGTCCAGCGTCTGGCTGCTCTGGCTTTCGACGTAGCCACCGTCGATGAACAGGGCGTGATGTCTACCGAGGAAGGCTTCGACCTGAGGCAGCAGGGCAATATCGCTCATGAGGGTTTCCTGATCGCGAATTAGGGAAAGCCCCGAGGGTAATCCCGGCAGGACCGTCCAGCTTGACTGTGCCTGCCGCGCCGTATGTCTGTGGCTGCCAGCCTGGGTGGTTGGCAGCCAGGAGCAAGGCCCCGTGCAGGCAGGGACAAGCCAGCCTGGCCGGTTTGCGATCAGATCCGGGTTTCGACTTGATGGCATAGGGGCGGGCGATGTTTCTCCAGACCAACAAACAGAAGCGGGTGTTGATCGCACAGGTGCAGCGCGTACTGGCCGGCGAAACGGAGGACACGCCGCTGCTCGACGCGTATCCGCCACTGCGCACAGTCCTTGAGCAGCATGCACGGCAGATGGCGAGCGCGACTGCGCATCTGCATCAGGTCGAGGCACAAGTGGAGACGCAAACCTTGCGCTGGCAGCAAAGCGAGCATGAGTTGCACAAGGTTCGCCAGCAATTGGAGCAAGCCCACGAGCGCGAGCAGGTGCTTGAAATTCGCTTGGGCGAACTCAGCCAGCAGCTGCAGCAACAACGCCGGGATGCGCAGATCTGGGAGCTGCTGCAGTCGACTCTGACGGAAGGCTGCTGGGACATTACCGTGGTCAACGGTGACCTCCAGCACCCGGCCAGTGGCATGCGCTTTTCCAGTCAGTTCCGTGCGCTGCTGGGGTATGGGCCGGATGATTTGCCCGATGGCTGGGATGCTCAGGTCGGCATCACCCACCCGGACGACTTGCCCAAGATCATGGCCATTTTCGACCGGGAAATCCTTGGCTCACAGGGCAGCGGTGAATACGTCTTCGAATACCGGATGCGCCACAAGACCCGGGATTACATCTGGTGTCGTGAACGCGGTCGGGCGGTACGCGACTCCCATGGGCAACTGGTGAGGATCATTGGTGCGGTGCGTGATATCAGCGACGAGCGCTCGGCCCAGTCCACCCATCAGCGCATGCTCGAACAGAACCAGGTGACTTACGCCCAGATTGCCACGGTGGTGGGGGTGATCAAGGGCATTGCCGACCAGACCAATCTGCTCGCCTTGAACGCCGCAATTGAAGCCGCCAGGGCCGGAGATGTCGGGCGCGGTTTCTCAGTGGTGGCCGATGAGGTGCGCAAGCTGGCGCAAAGCACCCGGCAGGCGACCCATCAGATCCAGACCATGTTGCACCAGCACAGATAACAGACCAATCGCTATCCCGTAGGAGCTGACGAGTGCAACGAGGCTGCGATCTTCCCAAAGACACTTGCATCAAAAGCGAAAGATCAAAAGATCGCAGCCTGCGGCAGCTCCTACGGTCGGCCTGTCAGAACGGAACCGCCACCACCAACTGGCTATAGACGTTGGTGCCATTGCCGCCAACCTGATTGCCACCGCTGTCCGCATCCTTCTCAGGCTTGTACAGGCCCACCAATGGCGTGATGATCAGGTGCTCATTCACCGCCCATTCCACGTACAGGTCCAGCTCCTGCGCATCGAGGTTCAGCGCGTCACGGGTATGCAGGGTCTGATAGTCGAAGAACAGTGCACCAATGGTCACGGTTTCTGCCGGCTTGAGCTTGAGGCCGACGTGCTGGATGGCGGTATTGCTGTTGAACGGACCGGCATAGTTGCCCGCCACTTCACCCTGGAACCAGGTGCCATAACCACGGCTCTGGCCGTTGAACATCGAGTCCCAGTCTTTGGAGTAGCGGCTGTAGCGATAGGTCAGGTCTGGCGTCCAGGGCAGGTCGGCGAAGGTGTAGCCGGCTTCGGTGTACCAGGCTTTCTCCGGGCCCGCGTCCTTGTCCTGCCAGGCGTACTCGAAGGAGAAATGCGCATTTTCGATGCCGGCATTCCCGGCGCCGCGCAGGCTGTAGATGTCCATGCCGTCGCGCTGCTTCTGGAAGTCGCTGGCGTAGCGGTCATCGACATCGATGCCATGGATATAGGTCAGCCCCAGGGTGCCAGGCGCGGCGGTGTATTCCAGGGTGCCAGCGGCCATTTCGGTGTTGGCCTGGGCGCGGTTGTCGGATTTGATCCACATCAGGCTGCCATGCACGCCTTCCTTGCCGCCCAGGCGCACGACAGCGGTTTTGTCGAAGGCATGCCGGGCCGCCAGGTAATAGGCGCCGCCACGGTTGAGCTCGCCATCGGCCACGCCTTTGCCCAGGTTCAGGCCATCGTCGTTGATGATGAAACCGTCGCCCAGGGTGATCACCTGGCGGCCGTAGGACAAGTCGACACCGTCCTTGCCCAATGCCGGGAACAGATCCCCCGAACGCCAGCCGGCAAAGGCTTCATCGAACTTGGTGGTGCGTTCGGAGCCGTCGCTCAAGCCGGCTGCGTCGCCATCGCCCCAAGTGCCGGAGCTGACCAGGTTGGCCGTCCCGTAGACACTGCCCAGGCCGCCGAGTGTCTGGTCGATACTCAGGCCATACTTGATGAAACCTTCGCGCCAGCTCGAACCGCCGGCGGTGCCGTCGTAGTTCTTGCGGCTGTTGAACAGCCCGTAGACCGCCAGGAAGTTGCCGGTGACGGTGGTGTCTTCGTCGGTGTAAAGCTCATAGGCCTGCGCCGATGAATCGGCGACCAGCAGGGCAATGCCCAGGCCGATGGCGGTGCGCAGCAAAGGTGTACGGCGTGTGTGCTCCATGGTGGATTCCCCAGTGTGATAGGACAGCAGAGCGCGCATTAAGGGGAGTGGTACCCAGGGAAGTCTTTCACCTGCCTGCCATGGAGTTGACTCAGGCCGCCAGCGCCGCGGTGTTGGCAGGCAGCAACAAAACCGGCGGCAGACATGGGCAAGACGCCCGGGGCGGCGCAGCGCAGAGTAAGGCTGCACGCAACGCCGTTTCGATCAGGGACTGGTTGGGGAAGGCATGATCGCCGGCTCCTGGACGGCAGTGGCATCCCTACTAAAAATCCGCTTTCGAGGATCTGCACCATGTCGATCAATGACAGGCTCACCGAGCACTTGAACCGGGGTTCGGTGGGCTTTCCCACCGCGTTGGCCAGCACCATTGGCCTGATCATGGCAAGCCCCGTGATTCTCACCGCGACCATGGGCTTTGGCATTGGTGGCAGCGCCTTTGCCGTGGCGATGCTGATCGCCGTGGTCATGATGCTGGCCCAGGCGACGACGTTTGCCGAGGCCGCGTCGATGCTCCCGACCACCGGCTCGGTCTATGACTACATCAACTGTGGCATGGGACGTTTCTTCGCGATTACCGGGACCTTGTCGGCCTATCTGATTGTCCATGTGTTCGCCGGCACCGCCGAGACCATCCTGGCCGGTGTCATGGCCCTGGTGAACTTCGAGCACCTCAACACCCTGGCCGAATCGGCAGGCGGCTCCTGGTTGCTGGGCGTGGGGTTCGTGGTGGTGTTTGGCGTACTCAATGCGTTCGGTGTCAGTGCCTTTGGCCGGGCCGAAATCATCCTGACGTTCGGCATGTGGACCACCCTGATGGTGTTCGGCGTGCTGGGCCTGATCGCTGCGCCGGCGGTGGAGCTGGAGGGCTGGTTTGGCGCGTCCGTGGTGGGCACCGATCTGGTCACGGTGTTGTCGCTGGTGGGCATGGCCATGTTCATGTTTGTCGGCTGCGAATTCGTCACACCGCTGGCGCCGGACCTGCGCAACTCTGCGAAAACCATGCCCCGGGCGATGATGCTGGGCTTGTTCAGCGTCGCCACCTGCATGTTCATCTACGGCGCAGCGATGAAGCGCCAGGTGGAAAACGTGCTGCTCGATGCCACCAGCGGTGTGCATCTGCTCGACACCCCCATGGCGATTCCACGCTTCGCCGAACAGGTCATGGGCGATATCGGCCCGATGTGGCTGGGCATCGGCTTTCTGTTTGCCGGTGCGGCGACCATCAACACCCTGATGGCCGGCGTGCCGCGAATTCTTTACGGCATGGCGGTGGACGGCGCGCTGCCGAAGGTCTTCACTTATCTGCACCCACGCTTCAAGACGCCGTTGCTGTGCATCCTGGTGGCGATGCTGATTCCTTGCCTGCATGCGTGGTGGCTGGGCGGTAATCCCGACAACATCATGCACTTGGTGCTGGCCGCGGTATGTGCCTGGAGTTTTGCCTACCTGCTGGTGACCGTGTCGGTGGTCAGCCTGCGGATTCGTCGCCCTGATCTGCCGCGGGCCTATCGCTCGCCGTGGTTCCCGTTGCCACAGATCCTGTCCAGTGTCGGCATTGTGTTGGGCATGTGGTTCATCACACCGCCCGGCATGAATCCGGCAGACATCTACGTGCCCTTCGCGGTGATGCTCGGCGGCACCGCGGCGTATGCCTTGTTCTGGACCCTGGTGGTACAGAAGGTCAATCCATTCAAGCCAGCGTCGGTAGAAGACGTGCTGGCCAAGGAGTTCTCCCATGAGCCAGGGCAACCTGCGGGCGAGTTTATCGACCCTGCTGCAAAAACTGTCTGAGTTGTTCAGCGCCCAGCGCGTCCCGGCCGGTTATCGGCCTGGGGCGACCCTGGAGCACTTGCGGCGTAACCTGGCGCTGGTGCGCTTCGAGGTGGTGGGCCCGGCGACGGCGACGGCCGCCACCGACGATGGCAGCTTGCAGTTGGAGATTGTCGAGCGCACCGAGTCGCAGTTGTTGATGCACCTGGTGATGACCGAGTTCGTGCTGCGCGTGCCTGCCTCCCGAGAGGGCACGGCGCGTCTGGAACTGCACCACGGCGGGGCTGTTTGGCGTAGCGGCATTCGTTGCCGGCAGCGGGACGGGCGCAGTGACCTGGCGGCCCGGTTGCAGGCGGCCGTGGAGCAGGATCCGGTGCTGTACCAGGCCCTCATGCCGCTGGATTTCAAACGGCTGCGCATCGATCTGCAAGGACGCCAGTGGTGCGTGCGCCTGGAACACATGGGCGGTAGCGAAGTGGTCAATCGCATGCCGGCCTTTCGTCGCTATATCCCGTTGAGCCGGGAGCAGCGCACTGTCTTGCTGGCGACCTTGAGCGGCCTGCAGCGGGTGTTGGCAACGCTCTGATTCCTTTGTTCTACCCTGGCATCATTCCTGCTACTGCTCTGGCGATCAGGTACTTGTTGCGCGCATATAGATAACATGTTAACTATTGCCGCACAAAAACAAAAAGCCACTGCGGAGAATGCCATGAGCATGCAACAGGTTGGGCAGGACGGTCTGGACACTTGGAACCGGGATCTGCGGGCGACTTGCGGCCACTTCGACACCGAGCTGGCCTTCAATCGTGCGCTGTTCATTGGTGAAGTGTCGAACTTCCATCGGGGTGGCCTTGCCCTCGCGAACCTGCGCACCAACGCCGGTAACATCAAGCGTCACTCGCCCAACGCCGATCACGATGATGACCAGGATTGCCTCCTGGTCAGCCAGCGCAGTGGCTACTGCCGCATTACCCAGAACGGTCGGAGCATCCAGTTGGCACCCGGTGAATTGTTGTTGATGGATTCCGTTGGGGCGCTTGAAATCACCCCGTTCGGCCTGATCGAACACGCGGTGCTGTCCTTGTCGCGCCAGGACGTGTCGCGGCAACTGGGCGGGGAAACCAGGACCTTTGGCAAGGTGTCGTCCAGCAAGGCGTGTGGGCGGATGCTGCATGTCTTGATGGACCAGCTGTGCAGGGACACACCGGACGGCGAGGGTGCGGCGGGAGAGGGTGAAGCCTTGCAGAGTGCCTTCGTTTCGCTGTTGGGCTCGGCCCTGGAACAGGATAGTGATGGCCGTGACGAAGGGGTGGCGTTGCAGGGTAGTCACTTGCGCAGCTATGTGCAGAAGGTCATCGACGAATCACTGACCCAGCCCGGCCTCAGCCCGGTGGGCCTGGCCAATCGGCTGAATATTTCGGTGCGGCATCTGTATCGCTTGTTCGAAGAGCAGGATGACAGCGTTTGCCGCTACATCCAGCGGGCCCGGCTCAAGCGCAGCGCTGATGACCTGACCAACCCGTTCCTGCGGGACGAGTCCATTACCTCGATTGCCTACAAATGGGGCTTTACCGATTCGGCGCATTTCAGCCGTTCGTTCAAGAAGCAGTTCGAGCTGTCGCCCAAGGAGTTTCGTTCCAGCCGTTTGCAGGTGGGGATGGGGGTGGCTTGAGTGGATGTGTCCAATAGCTTTGCAGTCTGAACCACCGCTTTCGCGAGCAAGCCCGCTCCCACAAAGGGATTTGTGATGAACATGATTTTTTTGGATGACATTGGAAAGTGTGGGAGCGGGCTTGCTCGCGAAGGCGGCGGTACATTCACCACCATCGTCAGCGAGGCACCGCTCCCGTAGGCTCAAACCTCCGGCAAAGTCGAACCCCCATCGACCACCAAAGTCTGCCCGGTCACATAACTGGCCAGGCTCGACGCCAGGAACAGCATGGCGCCAGCGATGTCGCTCGGTTGGCCCAATCGACCCAGCGGCACCCGACGGGCGATGTCCTGGTTGACCTCATCGTCGCCGAGATTCGCCATGGCCGGTGTTGCAATCATGCCCGGCTCGACGCCATTGACGCGGACATTCTCGGCCGCCAGCTCCAGCGCGGCATTGCGAATGAAACCATTGACCCCGGCCTTGGAGGCCGCGTAGTGGCTGAGCCCTGGATACGCGACCCGCGGGCCGGTGACCGAGGAGGTCACCAGCACGCAGCCTTGGCCCTGGCGCCGGAACATCGGCAACGCGGCCTGGGTCAGCCAGAACAGCGCCGACAAGTTCACCGCCAGCGTTCGCTCAAGCATCGACGGGGTGATCTCGGCGAACGGTGTCAGCGGAAAATAGCCGGCGTTGTGCACCAGGATATCCAGCCTCCCCAAGCGTTGCTCCAGCTCGGCCATCATCCCGAAGACCGCCGTTGCGTCGGCCAGGTCAACCCCCACCGCTTGCACCTGACAGCCCACGGCGGTCAATTCGCCGGCCACTGCTTCGGCCCGGGCCAGGCCCAGGTCGGCAATGACCACGCGAGCCCCTCGCAGGGCAAACGCTTCGACGATGGCTCGGCCAATGCCCTGGGCGCCGCCCGTGACCAGTACGGTCTGGCCGCTGAAATCCAGATCCTCAGGCATCGGTCGCCTCCATCCGGCTGAAGGCCAGTGTCGGCACGTCGACGATGCTGGAACCGCCATCGGCCACCAACGTCGCCCCAGTGATGATCGACGCATCAGGCGAGGCCAGGAAACGACAGACGTTGGCGATTTCCTGCGCACTGGCCGGCCTGCGCAACGGCACGTCGGCGCAGACCCGGTCATACGCCTGTTGCAACGTTTCGCCATGGAACTGCATCAATGCCTGCATTTCTTCATCGGCCATGGGCGTGCGGACCCAACCTGGGCAGATCGCATTGACTCGTACGCCGTGAGGCCCGTAATCCCTTGCCAGGGAGCGGTTGAGGCCCAGCAGCGCATGCTTGGCGGTGGTGTAGCCGCACACGTGCGGGCCTGCCGCCAAGGAAGCAATGGAGGCGATCAGCACAATGTTGCCGGCGCTTTCCTGCAGCAGGGGCAGGCACGCCCGGGCGCTGTAGAAGGCGCTGTCGAGATTGCTGCGCAGGGCCGCTTCCCAGGCCGATGGCTGAGTCTCGGTGGCGCTGCCCAATCCCATGCCGCCGGCACAGGCCAGCAGCACGTCGAGTCGGCCAAAACGCGTGCGAATCTGCTCGACGAAGCCGTCCCAGGTGGTCGGGCAGGCTGCATCGCCGACCAGCACCAGGCCGCCGATGTCCTCGGCGAGGGTTTCCAGGGGCTCGCGGCGTCGACCGATCAGCACCAGGTTGGCGCCTTCGGCGGCATACAGGCGGGCGCAGGCCGCACCGATACCGGTGCCGGCGCCCGTGATCACGACGGTGCGTAATTCAGGCATCGGGATACTCCGTCTGATTGATAACCTGGCAGTAGGAACTGACCGGGAAATTGGAATACTCATCGAACGACTCACCGGC
Organism: Pseudomonas sp. CFII68; assembly: GCF_000416195.1. NCBI lineage: Bacteria > Pseudomonadati > Pseudomonadota > Gammaproteobacteria > Pseudomonadales > Pseudomonadaceae > Pseudomonas > Pseudomonas sp. CFII68. The sequence continues at coordinate 32,323 of NZ_ATLN01000125.1, read as the reverse complement.
GTAGCCAAAGATCTTGCCGTCGCTGCGATGCTGTTGCAGGTCGATCAGCACCAGGCCCAGGGTCGGGATGATTTTTTCCCGCCACACGAACAGGTACAGCTGATCGGCGATCTTGTAGGTGTCGCAGCGATCGGTGTCGCACAGGCCTTGTTCAACGCCCTTGAGGCACTGCCACGAGTAGAACTGGTCGTTGAGGTAAATGTGTTCATAGACTTCGCTCGGGCTGTAGCGATACAGGTTGCGCAGCCCCACCAGTTCGGTGGTCGGTGCGTGCGGGCACAGGCCAGGCTGCCAGGGACGATCGAGGCTGCCGTGCAGGAACTGCGCTTGAACCGAGGTCAGGGGCTTGCCGGTCAACGCCCGGCTGTAGAGGCCTTCGCCGGTTTCTTGCTGGCTTGGCATGCGGCCGATCACGGCGGTGAAGGACGCGCTGGCGGTATCGAGCACCAGGCTTATCGATGACGTCAGCTCGCCTTCGCGCTTGATGAAGTCCACCAGGTACAGGCCCGGGCGTACCGACGTGGCCCGGTAGGGCGCGGTGCCGCTGGAGTGCCCATCGGCGGCGTTCCAGGACACGGCATTCTGCTCGAAGCGATGCTCGATCTGCCAGCCATTGGCGAAATGCAGGGTGAAGGTCTTGCCGTCCAGGTCGGCCAGGTTTGGCAGGATGAAGGCTTCGGGGGCAAAGCCATCGGCCAGGGCGCCGACGGTGATCCAGTCTGAAGAGGTGCTCATTGCAAGGCTCCGGTGGTTGAGTTAGCCACTCGGATCATGCGGTGCCGGGCAACGGCGGCCTATCAACCAAATGGTTGATCAGAGGAACAGTGCGCTGACCAACTCGGTACGGCTGCTCACGCCAACCTTGCGAAACAGGTGGATCAGGTGAGTCTTGATGGTCGGTAAGCCCACCTCCAGCTCCCGGGCCAATTGCTTGTTGCTGACGCCTTGGCGCAGCAGCCAGGCAATCTGGCGTTCCTTGGGCGTCAAGTCGCCCAGTGGGTCCTCATGGCCAGGCAAATGGGCCACGGCCAGTTGCAGCAAGGCCTGCAACGCGCTGAGTTGACTCAACTGCTGGCTGGTGAAGACGCCTTGCTCGGCAGTGCGCAGCAACGAAATCGCGGCTTGGGGCTGACCGTCCCGATGGGCGAAGACTTCCACCACGTCGACCACGCCGTAGCGCTGCAGGAAGTCGTGATAACGATGGTTGTCACGTCGCGGTTGGCGGGCCATCGCCAGGCTCAACGGCACCACGGCCAACTCGCTGGACACGCAGTGGCGCGGGTGCAGCGGATCGAACTGGCGGTAGTTGTCCAGGTAGTCGCGGTGCATCTCGCCGCTCATCCCATGCAGGCTGAAGTCATGGACCTGCAACTGCCGATCAACGCAGTAGAACGCCGCCCGGCTGACGGGAACCAGCTGGGTAAAGGCGTGCAGGCACTGGCCGGCGATGTCCTGGGTGGGGATGACGTTCATGCTCGCACCTTCGCCGAGAGGGCTGCCGGTGGGGCCGGCAGCCAAGTCCGATCAGGCTACCGCGAAGTAGTGTTTGACGAAACTCTCGCTGAGCACTTCCCACAGCACCGGCGTGCCCTTGGTCACGAACCAGCTGTCGCCGGCCTTGTAGCGGGTGCTCTGGCCGGTGGTCTCGTCGGTGAGCACCACTTCACCGGTGACCACGGTGGCTTGTTCGGCGAAGGGGTAGACCATCCGGAACTTGCCTTGGGTGGTGCCGAAGTAGGCGCTGCTGACGGGGTCGGTCGGTGCGCCGAAGGTCATCTTGCCGAAGGCTTTGACTTCGCCTTCGAGAATCTGCGAACCGAGATCGGCGACGGTGCCCCAGGCGTCCAGGTCGGACAGCTGGATGTCTTTTTCGAGGGTGATAAGGGGCATGGCAGTGACTCCTGATGATTGAAAAATAGTGAAGTTGGGTGGGGTGCTGTAGGAGCTGGCGAAGCCTGCGATCTTTTGATTTTGACCTTTCGCTCTAGACTCAATGGTCAATGGAAAGATCGCAGCCTCGTTTCACTCGACAGCTCCTACGGCAGCGCAGCGGGATAAATCCCCTCCCTCAGCGACGGCCGTTCCAGTAGCCCGACAGCTGATGCCAGGACTTGCCGGCGGTCAGCAGCAATGGACGAATGGCGTCTTTGCCGATGATGGTCGGGCGATGGATCGAGCTGACCAGGTCGTAGCGCGCCGAGCCTTCGCTCATGCCTTCGGCCAGCACTTTGCAGATGATGTGGCTCGGGGTGACGCCAAAGCCTGAGTAGCCCTGGACGAAAAACGCGTTGCTGCGACCGGGCAGGGTGCCGATCTGCGGGAACAGGTTCGGGCTGCACGCCATCGGGCCACCCCAGGCCAGGTCGATCTTCACGTCCTTGAGGTACGGGAAGATCTTCAGCATCAGGCGCCGGTTCCAGGCCTTCAGATCTTGGGGGATGTGCTCCACCAACGGCGTCGCGGCACCGAACAGCAGGCGGTTTTCGTGGGTGACGCGGTAGTAGTCGATCACCGGGCGAATGTCGCTGTAGGCTCCGCGAATCGGGCTGATGCGCTGGATCAGTTCGTCCGACAACGGCTCGGTCATCATCTGGAAGGCGTAAGTGTTGATGGTCGAGCGATGCAGTTCCGGTTCCAGCTTGTTCAGGAAGCTGTCGCAGGCCCAGAGCAGCTTGCTGGCCCTGACCGAGCCGCGTCCGGTGCGCACGGTGATGCGTTCGCCATAGCTGACTTCCAGGGCCGGGCTGTTCTCGAAAATTTGTACGCCGTGACTGACCAAGGCCTTGGCCTCGCCGAGCAACAGGTTCAGCGAGTGCACGTGCCCGCCGCCCATGTGCAGCAATGCGCTGCTGTAGGCCTTGGAACCGATGATCTGCTGCACGTCGGAGCCGCCGAGAAAGCGGATCTCGTGCTTGCTGTTGATTGACTTGAAGTCTTTTTCCCAGGCCCGCAGGGTTTTTTCCTGGCGCGCGTTGAAGCCCATGTAGCCGTAGCCGTGGCAGAAGTCGGCATCGATGGCGTACTTGGCGATACGGTCCTTGATGATGTCGGCGCCCAGGTCGCTGATCTCGAAGATCTGGCGCAGGCCGTCTTCACCCACGTCCTTCTTGATCTTTTCCAGGTCATGACCGATGCCGGCCATGATCTGCCCGCCATTGCGCCCGGTGCCGCCGAACCCCAGGTAACGCGCCTCCAGCACCACGATGTTGGTGATGCCTTTTTCGGCGAGCTCCAGCGCGGTATTGATGCCGGAGAAACCGCCGCCAATGACCACAACATCGGCGTCCACGTCCTGTTCCAGCGTGGGGAAGCTGAGGTTGTATTTCTTGGTGGCCGTGTAATAGGTGGGCGTTTCGATATTGATCATGACGCAACCTGACAAAGTGAAAGGAAACTCCGTTGCAACGCCTACGCAAGGCATTGCAGGGGATGGCCCTATTAAGAGCCCGGATGGGGGTGCCTGTCTTGATCATCCGTGCCGGGGTATTTGACCGAGCGCGCCAGGGAGCCGAAACCTGCCCATGAAAAGTACAATCTTGGATCTGGAAGGTGCATTTTTCAGCCGCCCGTGATTGCCCATACTGGACCGGCCTTAATCACTGATCCCGCTGTTTGTGCAACCTCAGGTTGCCGGGCAGAGGCGGGATCGGCAGATGCCAATAATAAAAGAGCCTGTCCATGAAAAAGCCAAACCCGCTGCTCGAAGACCTCAAGCCGATCCTGCCGGTCATTGCTGCCAATGCCTTCCAGGCGGAGAAAGACCGTAGCGTGCCTGCCGAGAATATAGCCTTGCTCAAAAGCATCGGCATGCACCGGGCCTTCCAACCAAAACCCTACGGTGGCATGGAGATGTCCCTGCCGCAGTTCGCCGATTGCATCGCGCTGCTGGCCGGTGCCTGTGCCAGCACGGCCTGGGCCATGAGCCTGTTGTGCACCCACAGCCATCAGTTGGCAATGTTCCCGGCCAAGGCCCAGCAGGAAGTCTGGGGCGATGATCCCGATGCCACCGCCAGCAGCAGCATCGCGCCGTTTGGCCGCACCGAGGACGTCGAGGGCGGTGTGATGTTCAGCGGTGAAATGGGCTGGAGCAGCGGCTGCGATCATGCCGAATGGGCGATCGTGGGGTTTCGCCGTAAAAACGCCGAAGGCACCCAGGACTATTGCTTTGCAGTGCTGCCGCGCAGCGACTATGCGATTCGCGATGACTGGTTTGCGGTGGGCATGCGCGGCAGTGGCAGCAAGACGTTGATCATCGACAACGCTTTTGTGCCGGAACACCGGATCCAGAAAGCCAAGGACATGATGGAGGGCAAGTCCGGCGGATTCGGCCTCTACCCCGACAGCAAGATTTTCTACTCGCCATACCGCCCCTACTTCGCCAGTGGTTTCTCCACGGTCAGCCTCGGCGTGGCCGAACGCATGCTGGAGGTCTTTCGCGAGAAAACCCGCAACCGCGTGCGGGCCTACACCGGCGCGGCAGTCGGTGCCGCTACCCCGGCGTTGATGCGCCTGGCCGAGTCGACCCATCAGGTGGCGGCGGCCCGTGCCTTCCTGGAGAAAACCTGGCAGGAGCACGCCGAATACGGCGAGCGCCACGAATACCCCAGCCGGGAAACCCTGGCGTTCTGGCGGACCAACCAGGGCTACGCCACCAAGATGTGCATCCAGGCCGTCGATCGCTTGATGGAGGCGGCTGGCGGCGGTGCCTGGTTCGAAAGCAATGAGTTGCAACGGCTGTTCCGCGACGCCCACCTGACCGGCGCCCATGCCTATACCGACTACGACGTCTGCGCGCAGATTCTCGGTCGTGAGCTGATGGGCCTTGAGCCTGATTCTTCCATGGTTTGACCGCCTGTTCGCTGAACCCCAGAACAATAATCGAGGCCGTCGCTCGAGGCGGCCGGGAGTCTTGCATGTCCAGTCTTTGTGATACCGCTTTCGATACCCGCGCGTTCCGCCGGGCCCTGGGTAACTTCGCCACCGGCGTGACCGTGGTCACCGCTGCCACTGAAGATGGCCGCAAGGTCGGTGTGACGGCCAACAGTTTCAACTCGGTGTCCCTGGACCCGCCATTGATCCTGTGGAGCATCGACAAACGATCCAGCAGCCATGGCGTGTTCGAAGCCGCCAGCCACTTTGCGGTGAACGTGCTGGCCGCCGACCAGATCGACCTGTCGAACAACTTCGCACGACCCAAGGAGGACCGCTTCGCTGAAATCGAATTCGAGACCGGCGAAGGCGGCGCCCCAGTGTTTGTCGATTGCTCGGCGCGTTTTCACTGTGAAAAATTCCAGCAGGTCGATGGCGGCGATCACTGGATCATGATCGGCAAGGTCGTGGCGTTTGATGATTTCGGACGCTCGCCGTTGCTCTATCACCAGGGCGCCTACTCGATGGTGCTGCCTCACACGCGCATGACCAAACGGGAAGAGGGCCAATCCCCCAGCAGTCACTTCCAGGGACGCTTGAGCCATAACCTGTATTACCTGATGACCCAGGCACTGCGGGCCTATCAGGCCAGCTACCAGCCGCGTCAGTTGTCCACCGGCTTGCGCACCAGTGAGGCGCGGATGTTGATGGTGCTGGAGAACGACGCCGGGCTGAACCTGTGCGACCTGCAGCGGGAAGTGGCGATGCCGGCGCGCGAGATCGAAGAAGCCGTGGCCAACCTCAAGCGCAAGGGCCTGGTGAGCGATGAAGGCGAGCGGGTACGCCTGACTGCCAAGGGTATCGATGAGACCGAAGGGCTCTGGGCGATTGCCAAGGAGCAGCAGGACAAGGTGTTCGACCCGTTCAGCGAGGAACAGGTCGAGCACTTCAAGCAAGTGCTCAAGGGCGTGATCAAGGGCGCTTGAGCGACATTCAGTAAAGACTGGCATTCACCCCTTGTGGCGAGAGAGGTGTTGTGGGAGCAAAGCTTGCTCGCGACATAGGCGACTCGATTTCTGAAAGACTTTCATTGCCTGTATCGCGAGCAAGCTTTGCTCCCACAATGAGTCCCCTCGCCGCAGGTAACTCGGCATCGAAAATGATAAGATTTAGTTAACTCATTAACTAAATCCCTCTCGCGAACATACTCATGCCCAAGCTGCGCCAATCCTTGACCCTGACTCTGCTCCAGGCCCGCGAAGCGGCCATGGGGTTTTTCCGGCCTTCCCTCAATCAACATGGCTTGACCGAGCAGCAATGGCGGGTCATCCGTATTCTCAGCCAGCACGATGAGCTGGAGATCAATCGCCTGGCCGAATTGGCCTGCATCCTCAAACCCAGCATGACCGGCGTGTTGGTGCGCATGGAAGCGGCGGGCATGGTGGTGCGGCGCAAGGCTGAACAGGATCAGCGGCGAGTGCTGGTGCGCCTGGCGCCGCAAGGGCAGGCGAGTTTCGATTCGATGAGCCAGAGCATGGAAGAGAATTACCAGCGTCTGCAGGACAAGTTAGGGGAGGAAAAATTGCAGACGCTGCTGGGGTTGCTCAATGAGCTGAAGGCGATCAGGCGCTGAGACCCCGGGCTAGTTGTTTTCTGTGGGAGCAAGGCTTGCCCGCGATGAAGACGCTGCGGTCTTTCAGAGACCGAGGTGCCTGTTTCGCGAGCAAGCTTTGCTCCCACCGATCCCCTTGCCACAAGGTATTTGATACCGATCAGTACACGCCGCCAACCGCAGGCTTCGGTGTGTCCTTGAACGTCGCCGCCAGTGTCTGCAAGCCCCGCATCAACACCGTCGTATCCACGCCCACCGCGACAAACGCCGCGCCGAGTTCGATATAGCGCCGGGCCAGTTTTTCATCGGCGCTGAGAATCCCGGCTGCCTTGCCGGCCTGGCGGATGCGGGCGATGGCGTCTTCGATGGCCGCTTGCACCTCCGGGTGACCGGGGTTGCCGCGAAAACCCATGGACGCGCTCAGGTCCGCCGGGCCGATAAAGACCCCATCCACACCTTCCACTGCCGCAATGGCATCCAGGTTGGCCAGGCCCTCGCGGCTTTCAATCTGGACCAACAGGCACATCTGTTCATCGGCCTTGTCGAGGTAACCGGGGATACTGTTCCAGCGTGATGCCCGGGCCAATGCGCTGCCGACGCCGCGTACGCCATGGGGCGGGTAGTGGATGGCGCGCACCAGTTCCCGCGCCTGCTCGGCGCTTTCCACCATCGGCACCAGCAGGGTCTGCACGCCAATATCGAGCACTTGCTTGATCAGCGCCGTGTCACCGATCACCGGGCGTATCACCGGCTGGCTGGGGTAGGGTGCCACGGCCTGAAGCTGGCCGAGCAAGGTGCGCAAGTCGTTGGGCGCGTGTTCACCGTCGATCAGCAGCCAGTCGAAGCCGGCGTTGGCCGCCAGTTCCGCACAGTAGGCATCGGCCAACCCCAGCCACAGGCCGATCTGCGCCTCGCCGCTGCGCAGGCGTTGCTTGAAGGTATTGATGGGCATGTCCATGAAACGGTCTCCGATCAGACGAAACGGCAGGCGATGGAACCGAGCATGTCGTAGTCGACATGGAAGGTGTCGCCGGGGTTGGCGGCCACCGGGCGGGTGAAGGAGCCACCGAGGATGACCTGTCCCGGTTGCAGGGTGACGTCATAGGCCGCCAGTTTGTTCGCCAGCCAGGCCACGCCTTTGGCCGGGTGATTGAGCACCGCCGCCGAGACGCCGGACTCTTCGATCACGCCGTTGCGGTAGAGCACCGCCGGCACCTTGCGCAGGTCGATCTCGGTCGGGCGTACGGCGCGACCGCCCATGACCACGCCGGCATTGGCGGCGTTGTCGGAGATGGTGTCGAACACCTTGCGGGTCGCCTTGGTCTGCGGGTCGATCTGCTGGATGCGCGCATCGATGATTTCCAGCGCCGGGATCACCCATTCAGTGGCGTCGAGCACGTCGAACACCGTCACGTTCGGACCTTTCAACGGCTTGCCGAGGATGAACGCCAGCTCCACTTCCACCCGTGGCACGATGAAACGCTCGAACGGGATATCGGTGCCTTCATCGAAAAACATGTCGTCGAGCAGTGCGCCGTAGTCCGGCTCGGTGATGTTCGACGACACCTGCATGGCCCGGGAGGTCAGGCCGATCTTGTGGCCGACCAGCTTGCGACCGTCCTTGATTTTTTGCGCGACCCAGGCGCGCTGGATGGCGTAGGCATCCTCGATGGTGATGTCCGGGTGATCGAGGGAAAACTGCCGCACCTGTTCGCGGGAGCGTTCGGCATGGTCGAGGCGGGCGGCGGCTTGCTGGATGAGGTTCTGGTCAAGCATGGCAAGGGTCTCTTATTGAGGGTTGACGATGGCGGCCCGGGTGCGCAGCACCAGCAAGCCGCCAAGGGCGATGAGCAGGGCCAGCACATACAGGGCGAGGCTGGCGCTCTGGGTGGTGTCGCGCATCCAGCCGATCAGGTAGGGCGCGAAGAATGAGGCGATGCTGCCGAAGGAACTGATCAGGGCAATGCCGGCGGCCTGGGTGGCGTTGGACAGGAAGGCTGGCGGCAGCTGCCAGAACATCGGCAACGCCGCACTGGCACCCATGCCGGCGACAATCAGGCCGCTGAGCACCAGGGTCGGATTACCAGGTGAGAGTCCGGTGACCGCAATACCCAGCGCGGCCATCCACAGCGGCACGCACAGGTGCCAGCGGCGTTCGCGATGGCGGTCGGAGGAACGCCCGCAGCCGATCATGAAGAAACAGCCGGCCAGGTACGGCACCGCGCTGAGCAGCCCGACCTTGCCGTCGCTGCCGATGCCGGCGCCGTGGATCAGGGTCGGCATCCAGAAGGCCAGGGTGTTCACCGCCAGCATCACGGCGAAGTACACCGCCACCAACAACCAGACCTGCGGATTGTTGAGGATCGCCGAAAACGAGGTGATGGATTTGCGCTGTTCTTCAAGGCTCAGTTGTTCGCGCAGCTGCTGCTTGGCGTGCGGTGTGAGCCACCTGACCGTCTCGAAATTGTCCGGCAGGCACTTGAGCACAACAAGGCCGAGCAGGATCACCGGCAGCCCTTCGATGACGAACATCCACTGCCAGCCGCGCAGGCCGCCAAGGTCATGGAAGTGCTCGAGAATGCCGCCGGACAATGGTCCGCCAATCACCCCGGCCATCGGCACGGCGATGGCAAACAACGCGGTCACCTGGGCCCGGCGCCGGGCCGGATACCAACGGTTGAGAAAGACCAGGATGCCAGGAAAGAAACCGGCCTCGGCCACGCCCAGCAGAAAGCGCAACACGTAGAAACCGGCGGCGCTGTCGATAAGGAACATGCCGGTGGACAAGGCGCCCCAGACCACCATCAGCGTGGCGATCCAGCGCCGCGGACCGACCCGGTCCAGGGCCATGTTGCTGGGCACGCCAAACAGCGCATAGGCGATGAAGAACAGCCCTGCGCCGAAGCCGTAGACCGTATCGCTGAACTGCAGGTCGGCGCTCATCTGCATCTTCGCGAAGCCGATGTTGATGCGATCCAGGTGGGCAAAGAGGTAACAGACCAGCAGCAGCGGCATCAGCCGCCAGGTGATGGTGGCATGGGTGCGGTCGTGCGCGACGGTGCCGGCCGTGTCGGCGGTATGGGCTGTGCTCATGATCTTGTACTTTTTGTCAGAGAGGCCGATGGGAGGAGCAGGGCGGATGGGCCTAGGTGGCCTGGCCCTTGAGGAAGGCGTGGACGTTGTTGGCCTTGAAGTTGAGCTGTTCGTGCAGCTCGATCATCTCGAACGACAGGGCCAGCAGGCGTTGGGCCTGGAGCTCGGCGAAGTGCGCGGTGATCACCTCGAAGAGTTTTTCCGCGACTTTCTGGCGGGTGGCCAGGTCACGGCCGTGGCCGACTTTCAAGGTCATGTGCACGAAGGCGTAGTCGTGCTTGCCGTCAGCCATGCGCCAGGTGTCCAGGCGCACGCCGCGGCTGCGGATGCCGCCCAGGGGAAACACGCCGCTGTCGCCCAGCAAGGCGTGGACCTTTTCAAACAGGCCGGGCAGGTCGGCTTGTGGTTCGATGTTGTCGGTGTATTCAGCGATGAAATGCGGCATGAACGGCTCCTTCAGGCCGCACGGGAATGCCGTACGGCCGCAGTGTCAAACAGGGAAGACGGCGTTGATCTGTCCGGTGCCGGAGCTGCCGAAAGGCTCGGTGATGATTTCGGCAGGCTTGTCGTAGTCCGGCCCGCCGAGCAACCCCAGCAGCATCGCCGTGTCATGCATCTTGCCTTCGCCAAAGCAGTGTTCGGCGTAGTCCGGGAGCATGGCGCAGAACTCTTTCCAGCGGCCCTGGCGCCACATCTCGACGACGTGCAGGTCGACCTGCTTGTCGAATTCCCGCGTCCAGTTGTGGATGTTGGCTTCGGCGTTGCGATCATCGGAGAAACGGTGCGACAGCGAGCCGGACGCGAGCACCAGCACCTTGCGATCGCTTTTTTCGATGGCCCGGCGCACGGCGGCGCCGAAGGTGAAGCTGTCTTGCAGGCGGTGCCAGGCGCACCAGGCGGCAATCGACACGACGTCGAATTTCTGTTCCTGAGGGACGTCCATGTGCATGTAGCGCATGGGCACCAGCGTGCCGTATTCCAGTTCAAGACTCGGGATGTTGTGGGCCAGGGTGCGCACGTCGGCGGCATTGGCCTCGGCGGCGATCAGCTCGCCCAGTTCCGGGGCGCCTGAGTATTCGTACTCCATGTTCTTGATGAAGTGCGGCAGCTCGTTGCTGGTGTAGATGCCCTTGAAGTGCGCGCCGCTGTTGACGTGATAGGCGCTGTTGACCAGCCAGTGCACGTCGAACACCACGGCGGTATCGGCCCCCAGTTCCCGGGCGCGACGACCGATTTCCTTGTGGCCGGCAATCGCGGCGGCGCGGCAACCGTGGTGCTTGCCGGGCAGCTCCGACAGGTACATCGAGGGAACGTGGCAGATTTTCGCAGCCAGGACGACTTCGCCCATGATGATTCTCCTGAAAAATTGTTCTTGTTGAATCTTGGTTGTGGGAGCAAAGCTTGCTCGCGAATGCAGACGACTCGATTTCTGAAAGACCGCAGTGCCTTCATCGCGGGCAAGCCTTGCTCCCACAGGTACAGGGATAAATCCCCTCGCCACAGGGTTCATCACTGACCTTGGGTCATACACCCCACCGGGGTATGTGATGACTGCCCATGGAGATGCAAACGTTCTTGATCTCGGCAAACACTTCAAAGCTGTACTGTCCGCCTTCGCGGCCGGTTCCGGAACCCTTTACGCCGCCGAAAGGCTGGCGCAGGTCGCGCACGTTCTGGCTGTTGATGAACACCATGCCGGCCTCGATGCCATGGGCCAGGCGATGGGCCTTGCCGATGTCCTGGGTCCAGATGTACGAGGCCAGGCCGTATTCGGTGTCGTTGGCCAGTTGCAAGGCTTGGGCCTCGTCCTTGAACGGGATCAGGCACACCACCGGGCCGAAGATTTCTTCCTGGGCGATGCGCATGTTGTTGTTCACGTCGGCGAACACCGTTGGCTGGATGAACTGGCCGCGGCTCAAGTGCGCCGGCAAATTGGCCGGACGCTCCAGGCCGCCGGCCAGGAGGGTGGCGCCTTCTTCGAGGCCGATCTTGATGTAGCCGGTGACCTTGTCGTAGTGGGCCTGGGTGATCATCGAGCCGACCTGGGTCTTCGGGTCCTGCGGATCACCGACGATCAGGCGCTTGGCGCGGGCGGCGAACTCGGCCACGAACTGCGGGTAGACGCTTTCCTGGATGAAGATCCGGCTGCCGGCGGTGCAGCGTTCGCCATTGAGGGAAAAAATCGTGAACAGCGCGGCGTCGAGGGCGCGTTCGAGGTCGGCGTCTTCGAAAATCAGCACCGGCGACTTGCCGCCGAGTTCCATTGAATACTTCTTCAACCCGGCGGTCTGCATGATTTTCTTGCCGGTGGCGGTGCCGCCGGTGAAAGAGATCGCCCGCACATCCGGGTGGCGCACCAACGCATCGCCGGCGGTTGCGCCGTAACCCTGGATCACGTTCAACACGCCATTGGGCAGGCCAGCCTCGACCGCCAGGCGCCCCAGCTCGTTGGCGGTCAGCGGCGACAGCTCGGACATCTTCAGCACGGCCGTGTTGCCCAGGGCCAGGCACGGCGCGGTCTTCCAGGTCGCGGTCATGAACGGTACGTTCCAGGGCGATACCAGCGCGCAGACACCCACCGGTTGGTACAGGGTGTAGTTGAGCATCTGGTCGTCGACCGGATAGGTGTGACCGTCCATCCGCGTGCAGACTTCGGCAAAGAAATCGAAGTTGTGGGAGGCACGCGGGATCAGCACGTTCTTGGTCTGGTGGATCGGCAAGCCCGTGTCGAGGGTTTCCAGTTCGGCCAGTTTCGGCACGTTCTGCTCGATCAGTTCACCGAGCTTGCGCATCAATCGGGCGCGTTCCTTGGCGGGCGTATTGGCCCACTTTGGAAAGGCCTCCTTGGCCGCAGCCACGGCTTGGGCGACTTCCTCGGCACCGCCGCTGGCGACTTCGCCGATGGCCTCGCCGGTGGCCGGGTTGTAGTTGACGAAGACGTCTTTGCTTTCGACCTCACGGCCGTTGATCCAGTGTTTGATCATGCTGCTCAAGCCTCTTTACGGGATGCGAAGAACTCGGCTTCGCTGACAATTCGATTGACCAGGCGACCGACGCCTTCCACTTCCACCACCACTTCATCGCCGGGCACCACGTCCGCCAGGCCTTCCGGCGTGCCGGTGGCGATCATGTCGCCGGGCTGCAAGGTCATGAAGCTGGACAGGTATTCGATCAGGTACGGGATATCGAAAATCATGTCCCTGGTGCTGCCTTCCTGGCGCAGTTCGCCATTGATCCAGGTGCGCAGCGTCAGGTTGCTCGGGTCCGGCACATCGGCCGCATCGACAATCCATGGGCCGACGGGGGTGGTGGCATCACGGTTTTTCACCCGCAGGTTGGGGCGGTAGTAGTTTTCCAGGTAATCGCGGATCGCGTAGTCGTTGCACACGGTGTAGCCGGCCAGGTATTCCAACGCATCCTCGCGCTTGACGTTGCGCGCCGCTTTGCCGATGACCGCCACCAGCTCGCACTCGTAGTGCATGTAGGCGACGTTGTCGGGACGCCAGGTCGCCTGGTTGTGGCCGGTGTAGGTGCCGCGGGACTTGATGAACGCCAGGGGCTCGGTCGGCGGCTTGAACGCCAGTTCGGCGGCGTGATCGGCATAGTTCAGGCCCAGGGCGAACATGCTGCCGGTGGCCGGTGGCAGCCACTGGACCTGATCCTCGGCCAGCACGCGACCGTCGGCCAGGCGTACAGCGTTGTGAGCTTCAACGGTGACGGCTTGATCCTGGCCTTCAAAACGAATGCGCGCGTGTTTCATGAACCTGCTCCTGTTTCCTCGGCCACGACGGTATTGACCAGACGGCCCAGGCCGCTGATGTCCACTTCGACACGGTCACCGGGCAGTACGTCGACCCGGCCCTCAGGCGTGCCGGTGATCAGCACGTCGCCGGCATGCAGGGTCATGAACTCGCTGATCTCGGCGATCAGTTGGGGAATGTTGCGAACGAAGTGGGCCGTGCTGTTCTGCTGGCGAACCTCGCCGTTGACGTACAGCGTGATCGCCAGGCTGTGCGGGTCGGCCATCTGGGCGGTGGGCACCAGTTCCGGGCCGATGGCGCAGAAGCCGTCCCGGCACTTGGCCTTGACGGCGGGGCGGTAATAGCTGTCTTCCGGGAGGCTGAATTCATTGACGATGGTGTAGCCGGCCACGTAGTCCAGGGCTTCGGCGGCGCTGACGCGACTGGCTGACTTGCCCATGACCACGCCAAGCGCCGGCCCTGGTTGCAGTGTTTCGCCGCGACCGGGGTGAACCACCTCGGCACCGTGCCAGTTGCGGGTGTTGGGGGTCTTGATGAACAGCACGGGCTTGAGCGGCGGCTTCTGGTAGGGCGGTTGCTCGAACTCGGCGAGGCGCTGTTTCAGCAGCCCCTGGTAGTTCAGCGCGACCCCGAACAGGGTGCCGGTCGCGACGTCATGCAGGGCACGGCTCATGCTTGTCTCCTGGCGATGCAGAGGGGTGAGGGCTCTGCGGTTATTGTTAATGTGTTAACAGTTATAATTAAGATGTTAACTATCGTCAAGCGTGACAGAATGAGCGGGCACTGGTTGCCTTGCCGGATTCGGTGCAGGATGGGTGCGGCAGGTGCCTGGACCAGAATAAGAAAACGAGTACTGCGTGATGACTGACCGTCAGCCGATCCCCAACATCAACATTGGTCAGGTGTACGACCAGCGCTACAGCGACGCCGAAGTGCATTACGACCGACTCGCCAACCTGGCGGATTTTTTCGGCCGCAACATGCCGGTTCATCGCCACGACCGGTTCTTCCAGGTGCACTACGTCAAGAGCGGCACCGTGCGGGTGTATCTCGATGATCAGCAGTACGTCGAATCCGGCCCGATGTTCTTCCTCACGCCACCGACCATTCCCCATTCCTTCGTGACCGAGGCCGACAGTGACGGACATGTGCTGACGGTGCGCCAGCAATTGGTGTGGCAGTTGATCGACGCCGACCCGAGCCTGGCGCCGGCGGGCGTGCAAATGCCGGCAGCCTGCGTTGCGCTGGCGCAACTGGGGCCCGGGCAGGCGGGGGAGGTGCGGCGGTTGGAATACCTGTTCGAGGAATTGAGCGAGGAGGTGACGGCCGGGCGCCCGGGGCGCAGCGCAACACTGGACGCTTTGACGCGGCTGATCATGATCAGCCTGCTACGGTTGTGTTCCAACTCCCTGGAGGCCAGGCCGGCCCGGCATGAAGACCTGAAGATCTTTCACCGCTTCAACGAGTTGATCGAGGCCCACTACCTGCAGCATTGGCCGTTGTCGCGCTACGCCGAAGGCATCGGCGTGACCGAGGCGCGCCTCAATGACGTGTGCCGACGCATCGCCGACCTGCCTTCCAAGCGCCTGATCATGGAGCGGCTGATGCAGGAGGCCAAGCGCCTGTTGTTGTTCACCGGCAGCTCGGCCAATGAAATCTGCTACCAGCTCGGGTTCAAGGACCCGGCCTATTTCAGCCGTTTTTTCCAGCGCTACGCACAGCTCACGCCGGGGGAGTATCGCCAGCGGCAATCGGGCTTGCGCTGAATGGTGGGGAGAGGGATTTCTGTGGGAGCAAAGCTTGCTCCCACACAATCCCCTTCCATAGTGACATAGCGCGGCCATGCTTCTTGCAGCAGCCTGGCGGCCCAACTAAGCTGCCGACTCGCCCATCCACACAGTTCGAACATGGCCAACCCCAGACCTTCATTGACCCTGACGCTGTTGCAAGCCCGCGAAGCGGCGATGGCTTTTTTTCGCCCGGCGCTGAACCAGCATGACCTCACGGAACAGCAATGGCGGGTGATCCGCATCCTCCATCAGCAAGGGGAGCTGGAAAGCCATCAGCTCGCTCACCAGGCCTGCATCCTCAAGCCGAGCATGACCGGTGTGCTCAGTCGCCTGGAACGTGATGGGCTGGTGCGTCGGCAGAAGTCCAGCCAGGATCAGCGGCGGGTCTTTGTCGGGCTGACCGAGCGCGGCCAGCAGTGCTTCGTGTCCATGAGCGAGGGCATGGAAAGCAACTATCGACGGATCGAAGAGCAGTTTGGCGAGGAAAAGATGCAGCAACTGCTCGCGTTGCTCAATGAGCTGAAGAACATCAAGCCTTGAGCCGACCTGTCAGGCACTCACAGCGAGGATGCGATCTTTCCACTGCTCATTGAGTCGAAAGCTCAAGATCAAAAGATCGCAGGCTTCGCCAGCTCCTACAGAGCCCAGCGGGAGCAAGCGCCCTCGCCACAAAATCACTTCACACCGCGCTGCGTTCACGCAACTCCTGCAAGCGATCTGAGCCACCTTCGGCCACACGGTTCTCGCGCAAGCGATCTGAGCCACCTTCAGCCACACGATTCTCGAGCAACCGATCAGAACCGCCTTCAGCCAGCTGTTGCGCCTGGTCGTGAGTCGATGCACTGGCTGCGGTGGCCGAGGCGACATTGGCCAGGCCGACACCGCCAACCAGTGTCAGGGCGATAGCCAGGGACGATACTTTCGAGAAATTGAACATGGTGATTCTCCTTGCGCTTGATTGAGTGGGTCCGTGGCAGCGAATGTGTTGCTGTCCGGTGATCACAGTTAAACGCGCGGATGTATCGACGATGTGTGCCAGGAGGGGCGAAATTCAATGTTTCGTATCAGCCCGCATTTCAGATACAGACCGATACAAACTCAGTAAGCGAGGGCAAGCGGATGGCTTTAAGGCCCGGTCAAGGCTGGGCCAGGGCTTGTTTCAACTGGTCCACCAAGGTTGGCGGCATGTAGTGCGGCCCGTCGAACAGGTAGAGCGGATAGCCTGCATAGGCCGCCAGTTGTGGCTTGAGCTCGTCGACCGTGGCGGAGCGGAAGCCACCGCCGTATTTGGGGCGAAAGGCTTCGACGATGATCCGCACGCGATCCTGGCCAAGCCGATCACGCAGGGCGTCGGCGTAGTTGCGGGCAACCGGGGCGGTGCGGGCATAGACGCCAACGCCGTCCTGGAAAAACACGCCGATGTCGTTCGGCAACCATTGCTTGAGCCAGTCTGCGGTAGCGGCGGGGCCGATGTTGGCGCCGTCGTAGACGCTGATCCACAGCGGGCGTGGCAGCTTGGCCAGCAAGGCCGGCAGCTCCGTGGCGCCCGACCAGCTGGGGTCGACCTCAGCCGGAAAATACCAACCGGTGACATGCAAGGGCGTCGGCAACCCGGCAATGCGCTCTGACAGCGCCGCCAGTTGCTCGATATTTTCCCGTGAGCGGTTCTCGCTGAAATAGCCGGCCAGCCCGAGGATGACATCTTGGGCCCAGGGCGCCTGGGCGATGCGCGCCCAGTCCGGCAGCACGGGTACGCTGGGCAGGCCGGTGCCGGGCACGAAGGCCTGGTCGTCCACCACTGTCCATTGCACGAGCAGCTCGTGCACCCCCAGTTGTTCCCAATTGCCGCTGATGCCGACGGTCTGGTTGTCCGGCTGCCAGGCGATGCCGACGATGTTCGGTGTCGTGGTGGTCATTATGTAGTACGTCCCTGTACCTGCGCTGAGGAGCGCGGCCACAAACAGCGCCGCGATGGTCTTGCGATTGATGAACTTTGCGAAGCTATTCAAACAAGTCCCTTCTGGATGCAGTGTAGTCGCGGCTCGGCAAGGCGAGCCGTTTTTCGTACCGACGAACCGAATGTCCCACCAACGTCCTCAGTAGGAGTAGGTCAGGCGCGCGAACGCGCCTTTGGCGCGATCCTCGCCAAACACCCTGGCCCGGTATTGCAGGGACAGGTCCACATAGGAGCGTGGCGCGTTGTAGGCGTCTTCCCGGAACCAATAGCGTACGTTGTTTCCTATCCCGATCCCCCCGGCGTCGCCGGAAGAAAAGTCATTGCCGCCTTCGCTCTTCATCTTGGAATCGTAGTCGATCGCCGCGACGACATGGGGGAAGGCCACCCAGCGCGAGCCGGTCCCGCCGATGGCATAGCTGCGGCCCACTTGCCATTCGCTGTTGAAGTAGTCTCGCGAGTCGTTGATGTAGTGGCCGACCTCGGCGTACAGCTGCGAAGTCCACCAGCTCGGCACATCGACCCGCAGATCGGTGCCGATGCTCGAACCGTAGCCCAGTCGCACCAGCCAGTCGCCGTCGACATTGGAAGAACCCAGCGGGAAGGTCCGTTCAAGGGCGGCCATGATGTTGACCGAACTGAAGGGCTTGACCCGCACGCCGAGGGCGCCTTGCAAGGCATCCGCGCCGGTGTCCGAATCGCTGTTCTTGCTCCACAGGGTGTCGGTGATGCGTCCGTAGAGTTCGACAAAGCGGCCATTGCGATAGCCCAGCGGACGCCACGACAGTTCGGTGCTGTTTTGCAGCAGGTCATTGCTTTCGCTGCCGCTGCTGCTGGTGCCCGGGGCGGCGCTCAGGCCACTGGAACTGTTGCCGCGATAGCTGGTGGTGCTGGTCAGGCCGAGTCTGCGCGATACATCGCCCACGGTGCGACGGGTATCGAACAGCTGTTGTGCAGACAGCGGAGTCTCAGCGGTTTCTTGCCCATCGATGACACGCTTGAAGTAGGCCACGGCTTCGTCGTCTTCATGGACTCGCATGGCGTTGTAGGCAGCGTCCTGGGCGGGTGCCGGTGCCAGTCGCGCGGTGGCGTCCGCCTTGCGGAACGCGGTATGGGCTGCTTCGTCGTCGCCGGCCCGAACCCAATCATAAGCTAACTGCAGATCACTCACCGGAGCCTGCTCGCCGCTGTTCGCCGGCGAGATGGAGCAGGTCAGACCGTAGGTGCTTTCCTGGCACAGCAGCACGGGTGGTGAGGACTGGGCCTGGGCGGAGCGGATGTCACGGGCTTCCCCTGCCGACAGGCCCGCAAGGCTCTGGGCGTAGTGAAGATCGTCCTGGGCCGCCTGCGTCTTGCCCTGGCGGTTACGGGCATAGCTGCGCAGGATCCACGGCGCGGCTTGGCGATCGTCCAGTGTCAGCGCGGCAGAAGCGGCCTGTTCGGCACCCACGTCAGCCTTCGCCGCCAGCAGGGCACTGATGAGCAACTGCTGGTTGGCGGTGATTTCCGGGGCCCAGGCCACGGCTTTGCGCGCCTGATCCACGGCCAGGGCTACGTTGCCTTGCTCCAGCGCGCGATAGCCCTGGATTGCCAGCGGTACGGCGAGTTGACGGCGAATGGCTGTGCGGCGCATCAGCAACGTGTTGTCGTTGGCAAAGACGCGAAGGGCATCGGTGGTGGCCTGGTCGGCTTCTTCCAAGTGTTGCTGGCGCTGCAAGGAATCGATCAGCAACAGGCGATATTCACGGCGTCGGGGTGCCTGGGTCACGGCCTTGCGGGCCGATTGCGCAGCCAGGCCGAATTGTTCGCGGCCATAGGCCTTGAACCCTTGGGACGCGGCGACGAAACCCGGTGCTGCGCCAGCGGGACGAGACGCGACCAGGGACCGGGGGTGGTCGCGCAGTTTCTTGTCCCGTTCGGCCAATTCAATCAAGGTGTTCAGGCGTGTCACATCGGCCCGCAGGCGCAGGGCTTCGCGCGCCTTGGCGATGGCCTGGTCGTAATCCTTGCGTTCGTAGGCGCTGTAGGCCTCGTTGGCAGCGGTATAGGCCGGACCGGACAGTGGCAGCGGCAACGTTTCGGCAAGTGCAAACGCGGGTATCAGGCTCAGCCCCGTGGCCAAAAGGGTCAGGAAGCGGCGGTTCATGCCGGGAGCTCCGTTGGGTAGAGGTTGTGCTGACGGGCCACAGCCTGTTCGATCGTCGCGCGTGGCAGCACACCGCTGTCGACCAGGTAATCGCCGATGCGGCCGTGGTGTTGCGGCCGGTACTGGAGCATGACGCGACTGAACTCGTCGCGATCGAGCTGGCCCATTTCGATCAGCAGGTCGCCCAGCAGCGGCGCCCGGGCATTGGGCACGGCATGACCATTGCGCGCAGGCAGCTTGCGCAACAGCGCGAGAATTTCGCTTTCCCGGGCGATCAATTGCACCGGCTCGCTGCCCAGCTCGGCGCTGACCTGTCGCAGGCCTTCGTCGGGCAAGGGGTTGGCGACGGCGATCTGTTCGCAGCCTTCGCTATTGCGTCCCAGGGGCACGACCCGCCAGCGCAAGGCAAATTCGGGGCTCAACGAGGACGTCGAGGCAGCGGCTTTCTCGGCGACATCAAAGACCCGGGGCAGGTCATTTTGGAACGCGATGGCTTCGGCCAGGGTTTCATCGTCCAGCCAGCCGTTATTGAGCAGAATTCGCCCCAAAGGCACGTTGCGCGACTTTTGTTCGTCGAGCGCGCTTTGCAGGGCCGTGTCGGTGATGGCCTGCCAGGACAGCAACACGCTGCCCAGGCGGCGTGGCGCGATGGCGACCAGGTCGGTGGAAGGGAAATCGTGCATGGTCTTGTCCCAGACCAGCTTGCGATTCATGACCTTGCCCACCAGGAACATGCGCCAGGCCCGGGAGGCGGCCATGAAGTTGACGAAGTTGCCCACCAGCATGCGGGGCATGGACAGCAAGCCATGCTGCCAACCGTACAGCACGGTGGTGAAGTAATAGCGGTGCAGGATGCGCCAGGCCAAGGCGACGCCGTTGGCCAACAGCAGGTATTTGACCAGGCCATTGGTTTCAAACGGCGTGGGGAAGGTGACATCCCACAAGCCGCTGTGGCGCAGAATGATCAAGCCCAGCAGTTGCACCAGAATGACGTAGGCGATGATGCTCACGAATGCCGTCACCACGCCCTTGCGGTCGCGAAACAGCAAGTATCGGTTGGCCAGCGAGCCGTTCCAGCCCATCTGCTCCCAGCCTTGCAAACCGATGCCCAGGGTCCAGCGGGCCTTCTGCCGGAAGGCGGTGCGGAACGTGTCCGGGAAAAACTCGCGCACGCACAGTGGCATGGTCAGGGTCGATTCGTAGGGTTTGCGGAACCAGGATTTGCGCAGCACCCGGAACTGCACCGGAAAACGTACGAAGATCGCATTCATGCCAACCTTGGCCAATCGCGCGCCAACGTCGTAGTCCTCGGTGAGGCTGTCGGTGTTGAACGGCTGGTTTTCGGTTTCACCGGCCAGCACCCGCAGGGCGCGATGGGAAAAGCAGGTGCCGACGCCGGCCGAGGGCACGGTGTCGGTCATGCTTTCACGCACCACCAGGTCCTTGCCGTGCCATTCGGCGAACTCGTCCATGTAGACGCCTGCCACCCATTCGTACCAGTTGCGCTCCAGCGACACCACCGGCAACTGGATCATGTCCTTGCGCGGCAACAGGTAGTTGAACAGACGCAGTTCCAGCGGATGCAGCACGTCCTCGCTGTCGTGCAAGACGACGCCAGCGAAGGTCATGCCATGGGTTTTCTCATGCAGGAAAATCGCCTGGATCACCCAGTTCAGGCAGTCGGCCTTGCAGGTCGGCCCGGCATGGGGCACTTCCACGCGGTGCAGTTGCTTGTAACGCCTGCGCATCCGTTCGACTTCGTCGATGGTGCGCTGGTCGTTGATGTATGTACCGACGAAGACCACGTAGTTCTGGTAGTCGAGTGTCGACACCATGTTCTCGATCATCGGTGCGATGACGTCGTATTCCAGCCAGGCCGGCACCATGATCGCCAGGGGCTGTTCGTCCCGGGCCAACAATTGCTCGACGGTCAGCGGCCGGTAGCGGCGGTCCACGGTGAACTTGCGGTACAGGCGACGAGACCAGTACCACAGGTCAATGATCAGATCGTCCAGGCTGGAGATCAGGATCAGCACCGCGACCACGATGGTCGCGATCTCCAGGTAGTTGTAGTAATGGGCCAGCCAATAGGGCCAATAAAGCGACGTCATCGAAGGGTACCGTTACTGGCGATTGCGGCGGGCGCTACGGCCTGCCAGCAACAAGAGGAGGAACAGGGCAATGGCGCCCGGAATCAGCCAGAGCAGCGAAGGTTTACGCCAGGCGTCCAGGCCCTTGGGTTCTTCGCGGTCGATCAGCAGGCTACCGCTTGGGTCTTGGGTATCGAAGATCGCCACGGCGCCGTTGTTGCCCAGAATCGCCACGTCGCCACGGGTCAGCACAATCGGCTTGGCCAGGCTTGGCGGCTGGTTGCCCAGGGCCCGGTAGACCAGGCCATGTTGGCCTGCGCTCTGCACCACTTGCAGCGAAGCCAATTGGTTGAGGGGCTGCACGTCCAGCAGCACCTGGTCCTTGTGGTTGATGCGCAGGCGACCTTGCTCATCGACCTGGACCGATTCCTGGCTGTCCTTGAGCGGCAACTCGAAGGCCAGGAAGGCTTTGTCCGGGCTGACGACGGCGTTCGCATCAGCGCTGACCTTGAGTTGCGCGCGCAGCGGCGATACACCGGCGGTGTCGGCCACCGAAATGACCCGCGCCAGGCTGCTGGCCGGTTGGTCGAGGTAGGCCTGGGGCACCAGGATCTGGGTGTCCGCGGCGAAGCGTGCGGCCATGCCGGAGAAGTCGTCGTCCAGCGAGGTTTTTTCCAGGACGATATGGCTGGTCGGCAGGACCGACACCGGGAAGGCTTGCGGCGTTTCCAGGCAGCGGTCGCTGACCGGCTGGCGCTGGAACGATACGCGCAAGGTGTTTTTCGAGCCCAGGGCGTAGCGCGGGATGTGGGCCTGGATGCGCTGCGGCTCACCGTTGGCGGTCAGTTGCTGCGCGCCGATCAGGAAATCATTGAAAAACAGCGAGGCCACCGGTGCTGTAGGGGAAGCCCCCGGGGCTGCGGAAACGTCGACCACGGCCATGACGGGCAGGCGACCGTCGTACGCCACGCTGCCCAGGGGGAACGAAGTGCTCCAGTCGAATCGCGAGGCCACGTCGAAGTTGCCGGGGGCGCCGCCCAGTCGCGACAGGGTCAAACGACCATCCTCGCTCAACGGGGTTTGCGCTTCGCTCACGGTCAATTGGCGACTTTTCGCCAGTTTGCTCCAGGCCGTACCGAGCAGTGACAAGGCTTTGCCGGTGGATTGTGGGGCGATCATCAGGACCGGGCGAGTGCCCAGCAGCGCCAGGCGTACGCTGTCGGTGTCGGCGCTCGCCAGTGCGGCGTTGATGTGCTGTTTGCGCCATAGGCTCAGTGCGCTGGCTGCTGTCGTGTCGAGGCCTTGGACCTGGCTTTGCAAGGCGTCCAGGGATTGGTTGATGGCCTTGAGCAGTTCCGGGTCGTTGATCGCCAGGTCAGCCTGTACGTTCGGGCTCTGGCCCAACACCAGCAGTGCGCCGATCTCGGCCGGGTTGGCCAAGGTGTGCGGGCCTTTGCCGTTGAGGCTGGCGAAGGCCGGAATGCTCAATAACTCGGCAGGGATGCGCAGGCCGCTCAAGTCCACGCTGTCCTGCACGACAGGGAAGGGCAGGATGCGGCTGTGTTTGCCGATGCGCTCCAGCGCCACGCCCAGGCGCCAGGCCGAATCGTAGCTGGCGGCGGACAACGAGCCGGGGGCGACGAGAATGCCCGGCTCGCCGGGCAAGGCCGCCCAGGCCGCACCGACGTCGCGCAACTGGCTGGCGTCGTAGCTGTAGCTCAGGCGCGTCTCGGGTTGGATGCGCAGCACATTGCCGATGACCCGATCGTCTTCACACAATGGCCGAGACACCACCGAGGACCAGGCGAGGCCCAGGCGTACCAGGCCGTTGTCACGCGCGGCCTTGTCGACGCCGAGTGTGGCGCTGGCATCGCCTTGTGCCTCGCTGAGCCCTTCGGCGCGCACCGGGTAGCCATCGAGGGACAGCAGCAGGGTGTTGCGACCGCCTTCGCCATTGAGGTAATTGGCGTCCAGTTGCAGCGTCGCGTTCTCGAGGGCAACGCCGGCGGGTACCGGCAAGTAGAGCTCGCGGCGGGCGTCGCTGGCGCTCAAGAGGATCGGCGCCGTGATGCCCAGGTCGCTCAAACGCACCTCACGCGTCTGGCGGGTATCGGCGTTGAGCCGATGAATGGCCTGGGTCAGCGGGCTGTCCGCGGCCAGGGCAAAGGTCGGCATGAGCGCGAGCAGGCTCAAGCCGCAGGCAAGGGCGCTGAGCGCACCTGTAGGGAGGGCAACGGAAGGCTTCATTCAGGCAAGTCTCGATCTGATAAGGGGAATGACAGTGGTCAGTTGAAATCGGCGAGCAACTCGCGCGGCTCGGACAGGGACGGAGCGACCGGTTGCTGCCGTGCAGGCAGCGGGGCTACGACGAAGTCGTCGACGGGACGCCCCATCAGGGTATCGACGATGCGTTGGCTGGCCTTGCCGTCGCCATAGGGGTTGGCCGCCTGCGAGGCGCGGCGCCATAACGTGTCATCGTCGAACAGCGCATCCACGCCAGCGATGATCGATGCTGGCAAGGTGCCAACCAGGCGCACCGTGCCCGCCGCCACCGCTTCAGGGCGTTCAGTGACATCGCGCATCACCAGCACCGGTTTGCCCAGGGACGGCGCTTCTTCCTGCACACCACCGGAGTCGGTGAGGATGACATGGGCGTGTTGCATCAGGCGCACGAACGCCAGGTAGTCCAGCGGCTTGATCAAATGCACATTGAGCAACTCGCCCAATTGTTCGGTCACCGGGCCCAGGACGTTGGGATTGAGATGCACCGGGTAGACGATCTGGATATCCGGCCGCTGGGCCAGGTGACGCAAGGCCTTGCAGATGTCCAGGAAGCCTTCGCCGAAGTTCTCCCGACGGTGGCCGGTCACCAGCAGCAGCTTGCGTCCGGTTTGCAGGAACGGGAACTGTTGGTCCAGCTCGCCACGCAACCGGGCATCGTCATTGATGCGCCGGGCCGTGAGTTGCAGTGCGTCGATCACGGTGTTGCCGGTCACCAGGCAACGGCCTTGCAGGCGTTCGCCCAGCAACTTGTCGCGCGATTGTCCGGTGGGGGCAAACAGCAGGTCGGCGCTGAGGTCGATGCACCGACGGTTCATTTCTTCCGGCCAAGGGCTGTAGATGTCACCGGTGCGCAGGCCCGCTTCCACGTGGCCGACGGGGATGCGTCGATGGAAGGCGGCCATCGACGCGACCATGGCCGAAGTGGTGTCGCCGTGGACCAGCACCCGATCCGGCCGGGTCTGTTCCAGCACCGGGTCGATGGCTGCGTACAACGCGGCAGTCAGGGAGTTGAGTGTCTGGTGCGGCGTCATCACGTCGAGGGTGAAATCGGCCTTGAGATCGAACAGATCCAGGACTTGCTTGAGCATGCTCTGATGCTGGCCGGTGACGCAGATCAGCGACTCAATGCCCGGTTCGGCGGCGAGGGCCTTGACCAGGGGCGCCATCTTGATGGCTTCCGGACGGGTACCGAAGATCGAGAGAATCTTGATTCGTGGATGGTTAGTTGCCATGACGCCCTTCCTTGCGCAGTGTGCTGCGCCGCACAACAGCCCACCCGGACGCGATGAGGCGTTCGAGTAAATAAGCAATTTAAGTTTTAAGTAGTAGCCCGTTGTCAGACAGCGGTTTGACGTACACAGGAAGTGACGCGGTAGCATCTTCAAAATCGGGGCGGCAGATTAATAGCATTAAAGATCATGAGTGCAAAGGTTTAATGTGAAAAGTTCCTTTAATAATTTTCTAGAGGAGTGTTTGGAAGTGGGGGTTTAGTGTTTTCTTGTTGCCGCTGTATGGAATATTACCTATTGATTTTAAAGGATTTTCTATGTTGTTAGATGGTGGATATATGCGCGCCAGGTGTTAGGATGAGCGGCGCTGTGGTTTTTTTGGCGCCGAATAGTTGCTTGCTGATCATGCGATGCGTCATCGAAATGGCGCCTGTAAATCGTCGGGAGGCTACTCGATTAGAGGGTTGGTTAGTTGTGCGCGAAGTTTGCGTTTTAATGAAGGTTCAATTTAATTCGAGTTTTTATATTAATAAATTGGAGCGGTGTTTCTGTCGCCAGGGCCCACTCGGCAGAGTCGTTACTTATGAATAAGACAGGTTGCCTGGAATCGCCCATTCGAATCCAAATGGCAGCAACTCGTTCGCCCGGTCCGACCGATAATCGCACGCTTTGTGTTGCACACCTGCCTGGCTTATTGACCAAACTAACCGGGTGGTACATTTTATCGGCAATCAGTCTTGTCCAACGTGACCAAGACCATAATAAAAATAGAGGAATACTCATGCCTTTGCGTTTGCGAGCACCCCATTTCCCCTTGACCCGTTGTTCCAGCCCTGGAGCATCTTCCAGCCTCTCAGGTTCGATTCGATAGCGGCCACGCTGTTTGCGGTCCTATCGCGCCAGCGGGATGTCGGCGCTCGACAAGCCTCGGAGTTCTTCAAAATGACAAAAGTCGTCGATCTGTATTTCAAGCTGCTCAAGCTGCTGATTGTGTTGTGCATGGTCGCGATGATCGTGCTGGTGTTCGGCAATGTGGTGCTGCGCTATGCCTTCAACTCTGGCATCAGTGTGTCGGAGGAATTGTCGCGCTGGTTTTTCGTCTGGATGATTTTTCTCGGTGCCCTGGTGGCGCTCAAGGACCGTGCTCACCTGGGCATGGACAGCCTGGTCAAGCGCTTGCCGCCGGCCGGCAAGCGTATCTGCCTGGTCATCAGCCATCTGCTGATGCTGTACATCTGCTGGCTGATCTTCAGTGGCAGTTGGCAGCAGGCCGCGATCAACCTGAATGTCGTCGCCCCTGCCTCAGGATTGTCCATGGCGCTGTTCTATGGTGCTGGCCTGGTGTTTGGCGCCAGTGCCGCAGCGATCCTGTTCTACGAGCTCTACCTGGCGCTGTTTGGCAAGCTCGGGGATAACGAGCTGGTGATGGTCAAGGCCAACGACGCCGAGGTAATCACACATAACCCCGTCACCCCTGACCCCATCAAGAGTACCCGCCCATGACGCTGGTTATTTTCCTCGGTTCCCTGATGGGCAGCATGGCGCTGGGTATGCCCATCGCGTTTGCCTTGCTGGTGGTCAGCGTGGCGTTGATGTTCTACCTGGATCTGTTCGACGCGCAAATCATTGCCCAGAACCTGCTCAACGGGGCGGACAGCTTCCCGCTGATGGCTGTGCCGTTCTTCATGCTGGCCGGCGAAATCATGAACGTCGGTGGCCTGTCCAAACGCATCGTCAACATCGCCATGGCGCTGGTGGGGCACAAGCGTGGTGGCCTCGGTTATGTGGCGATCATCGCGTCCTGCCTGCTGGCGTCGCTCTCCGGTTCGGCCGTGGCCGATGCGGCGGCACTGGCGGCGTTGCTGGTGCCGATGATGGTGCTGGCCGGGCACAACCGAGGGCGCTCGGCCGGTCTGATCGCCGCCGGTAGCATCATCGCACCGGTCATTCCGCCGAGCATTGGTTTCATCGTCTTTGGCGTGGCGTCCGGGGTGTCGATTTCCAAGCTGTTCCTGGCCGGTATCGTGCCGGGTCTGATGCTGGGGGCTTCGTTGGCCGTTGCCTGGTGGTACATCTCCCGCAGCGAGAACGTCGAGACGCCGCCCAAGCGTTCTCGTGCCGAAGTGCTGCGCACCTTGCTCGACGGCAGTTGGGCGATGGGCCTGCCCTTGATCATCATCCTGGGCCTCAAGTTCGGCATCTTCACCCCCACGGAAGCTGCCGTGGTCGCGGCGGTCTATTCGCTGTTCGTGTCCCTGGTGATCTACCGGGAAATGAAAGTCAGCCAGTTGTACGAAGTGATTCTGTCCTCGGCCAAGACCACCTCGGTGGTGATGCTGCTGGTGGCGGCGGCCATGGTTTCATCGTGGCTGGTGACCATCGCCGATCTGCCGGGCCAGTTGGCGGAACTGCTGGCGCCCTTCATGGACAACCAGACCCTTCTGCTGCTGGTGATGATGGTGCTGATCATCCTGGTGGGAACGGTGATGGACATGACCCCGACCATCCTCATCCTCACCCCGGTGCTGATGCCGGCCGTCATCCAGGCGGGGATCGACCCGGTGTACTTCGGCGTGCTGTTCCTGATCAACACGGCCATCGGCCTGATCACGCCTCCCGTGGGCACGGTGCTCAACGTGGTCTGCGGGGTGGCGAAGCTGGACTTCGAGGAAATCGTGCGCGGGGTGTGGCCGTTCATGTTTGCGCAGTTTGTGGTGCTGTTCTTGTTGGTCCTGTTTCCGCAATTGGTCCTGGGACCGTTGAAATTCTTCACCGGATAACACCGGTGCTGGCTAGCTCGACCTTAAAACAATAATGATCGGAGAGTGACATGGGACAACTGATGAAAACCCTGATGGCCGGGGCGTGCGCAACGGGACTGCTGCTGGGTAGCGTGGTCAGTCACGCCGATGAAATTCGCGAGCGCACCCTGCGATTCGCGTTCCAGAACGTCAAGGAGCATCCACAAGGGCAGGGCGCACAGAAGTTCGCCGACCTGCTCAGCGAAAAGAGTGGTGGCAAGATCAAGGTCCGCCTGTTCCCCGGCGGTACCCTAGGCGGCGACGTGCAAACGGTGTCGGCGTTGCAGGGTGGCACGCTGGACATCACCGTGCTCAACTCCGGCATCCTGGCCGCCCAGGCGCCGGATTATGCCATGCTCGATTTCCCGTTCCTGTTCAACAACGTCGAGGAAGCCCATGCGGTCATCGATGGGCCGGTCGGGCAGAAACTGGCGGCGCAATTGGACAGCAAGGGGCTGGTAGGGCTGGGTTATTGGGACCTGGGTTTCCGTAACCTGACCAACAGCAAGCACCCGGTGACCAAGCTTGAAGACATGCAGGGCTTGAAGATCCGCGTCATCCAGTCGCCGATCTACCTGGAAACCTTCTCCGCCCTGGGCGCCAACCCCGTGCCGATGGCGTTCCCCGAGGTCTACACCGGCCTTGAGCAGCACACCATCGACGGCCAGGAAAACCCCTTCACGGTGATCGAGGGCAACAAGTTCTACGAGGTGCAGAAGTATCTCTCCGTCACGGGCCATATCTTCAACCCGCAGTCGTTGATCATCAGCCAGAAAACCTGGAACCGCCTCAACGACGATGAAAAGGCAATGATTCGCGCGGCCGCGGCCGAGGCGCAAATATTCCAGCGCGAAGTCACGGCGGCGGGCATGGACAAGGCCAAGGCGACTTTGGCCGGTGCGATGACCGTGAATGAAATCACCCCAGAGGAGAAAGATCGCTTGCGCGAGCGTGTGAAGCCGGTGATCGACAAATTCGCCAAATCCCTGGACGGCGACCTGGTGAAGACGATGTACGAGGAGATCGCCAAGGTGCGGGCGGCGCAGTGAGATGAGTGGGCCTGACACCAACGTCAGGCCTGGGCAGATACAATCTTGTGGGAGCGGGCTTGCTCGCGAATGCGTAGGGACATCCAGCATCACTGTAAGCTGGCCCACCGCTTTCGCGAGCAAGCCCGCTCCCACAGGTTCTTGCCTCTCTGTTATTGAGCCGCTGGTACCGCCAACCATTGCCCAATCACTTTCTGGTAGCTGCCATTGGCCTTGCTCAGGTGCAGCCACTGATCGACGTACATCTTCCAGGTGGTGTCGTCCCGAGGCAGCAGGTAGGCCTTCTCGCCATATTGCAGGTAGCGGGTCGGGTTGACCGCGCACAGGCCAGGCTTGAGTTTTTGCTGGTAGAGCGCTTCCGACGCGTCGGTAATCATCACGTCGGCTTTCTTGTCCAGCAGTTGCTGGAAGATGGTCACGTTGTCGTGGAAGCTGAGTTGGCCGTTGGGCAGGAACGCCCGGACGAAAGCTTCGTTGGTGCCGCCGGCCGGCTCGACAAGACGCACCGAAGGCTGGTTCATCTGCTCGATGGTCTGGTAGCGCTCCTGGTCTTCGCAACGCACCAGCGGGATCTTGCCATCCACGTCCAGGGTGGTACTGAAATAGGCTTTCTTCTGGCGCTCCAGCGTCACCGAAATCCCCCCCATGCCGATGTCGCATTGACCGGCAACCATATCCGGCATCAGGGTTTTCCAGGTGGTCTGCACCCATTGCACCTTGACGCCCAGGCTGGCGGCCAGCGAGCGTGCCATGTCGATATCGATGCCTTCGTATTCGCCGGTTTGGGTTTTAAAGGTATAGGGCTTGTAGTCGCCGGTGGTGCACACCTTCAGTTCGCCGCGTTGCAGGACCTGGTCCAGCAGCGAGGGGGCCGGCTCGGCCAGGGCGCTGCCGGAGAGCGCCAACAGGCCACAGAGCGTCATCGAGCTTGTTATGGTTTTCATAGTGATTGGACGTCTCGCAACGGAAGGGAACAAGACCGGGGAGTGTAGCAAGGGCCTAGCGCGAAATGATCCCGTGGTCGATCGCGTATTTCACCAAGGCCGCGGGCTTGTCGATGTTCAGCTTGCGGCGGATGCTCAGGCGATGGGTTTCGACGGTGCGTACGCTGATGTCCAGTTCACGGGCCATTTCCTTGTTGTTCAGGCCCTGGACCATTTTGTACAGCACCTGGCTCTCCCGTGGCGTCAGCTCGTTATCGGTGTGTGGGTCGGTGGCGAGCCGCTGGGCGATCTCGGCACTGTAGAACGTGCCGCCGCTGATGATGGCTTCGATGGCTGCGATGATTTCCCGCGACGGCGCGTTCTTGAGCACGTAGCCGCTGGCGCCGGAGCGCACGGATTCGCTCACGTACTCATAATTGTCGTACATGCTGAGGATGAGGATCTTGAGGTTGGGGTATTGCTTGCCCAGCAGCCGGGTCAGCTCGAGCCCGTTCTTGTCCTTGAGGCCGATGTCCATCAGCAGCAGGTCCGGTTGGCAGCGACCGACCATTTCGATCGCTTGCGCGCCGTTCTCGGCTTCGCCCACCACATCCAGTCGGGGCATGACGGACAGCAGGGCCTTGATACCGTCGCGGACCAGGGAGTGGTCGTCGACCAGCGCGACGCGAATCACGGGAGGCAGGTTCATCGGCAAGTGCTCTTGTTGGAGTGGACGCGCATCAGCTTTGCGTGACCGAGAGGTTCATGGGCAGCAGGATGTCCAGTTCGCTTCGTCCCGGTACCGAGGTCACTTCCAGGCGTCCACCGAAATGCTCGACCCGTTCGCGGATATTACGCAGGCCGATGCCGGCATGGCCGCGTTCCACTTGTGGGACGTTGAACCCCATCCCATCATCGACCACCGTCAGGCGCAAGGACTGGCTGGAGCCGAACAGGGTGATGCCGACGCTTTTGGCCCCGGCATGGCGCTCGATATTGGTCAGGGCTTCCTGGGCAATGCGGAACAGCGAGACAGGGGCACCATTTTCCAGGCGGCAATCGAATTCGTTGCTTCGATAGGAGACTTCCAGCCCGCTGCGCTGTTGGAATTCGCTGGCAAGCTGGCCGATGGCGGCGGGCAGGCCCAAGGTGTCGAGCAGGGACGAACGCAAGTCGTGGGAGATGCTACGGATCTCGCCGATGGCTTCGCCCAGCCGGTCGGTCGCGTTTTTCAGGATGCCCAGGCCGTTTTCCTGGCCATTCTCCAACACATGGCTGGCCAGTTCGAACTGGAATTTTATCGACACCAGCAACTGGCTGATGCCGTCGTGCAGCTCGCGAGAGACCCGCGAGCGTTCTTCTTCCTGCAAACTGACGATGCGCTGGTTCAGGCGCTGCAGCTTTTTGTCGGCCAGGCGATGTTCGCTGACGTTGAGGGTCATGCCGCCAGCGAACACCAGCAGGACCGCCACCAACGCGATCGCGGCGATGGCTTGCATGGTGGTGTGGATGCCATGGGCGACTTCGTCACGGGCTTGCTGGGTGGCGCGCTCAACGTCCTCCAGGTAAATCCCGGTGCCGAGCATCCAGCCCCATTTGTCCAGCATCACGACATAGGCCAGCTTGTCGGTCACCTGGCCGGAGGAGGGCTTGTTCCAGGCGTAGCGCTGGAACCCTTCGCCTGATTCGGCGCTTTTGATCAGTGCCTGGATGACCGGTAGGCCGTGGGGGTCCTTCATGTCCCAGAGGTACTGCCCCACCAATTCCGACTGGCGGGCATGCATGAGGCTGCGGCCATGGCGGTCGTAAACGAAAAAGTAACCGTTGATGCCGAAGCTGAGCTTGCGCAGTTCTTCCAGGACCTGCTGTTGCGCGCGCTCGTCTCCCCGGCCGTTGTCATACAGCGGGGCGATCAGGCTCTGCGCCATCTCGACATAGTTCTTAAGCTCGGCGCGCTTGCTCGCCAGGATGCTGTCTTCGATCAGCTGCGCCTGTTGATCGCCCAACTGGCGATTGAGCGAGATCACCAGGGCACAGATGACCGCGATGGCCAGGACCAGCGGCAAAATCCCGAGGGCGACGATTTTGTGTTTGAGCAGCATCTGTACTCCTGTCCGGACTCGGCGGGGAGGCGAATGGCGGCATCATATGCCAAACCCATGGATGAGGCATAAAACCTGTGGCGCAAGACCTGTGGGAGCAAAGCTTGCTCGCGATGCAGGCGCCGCGGTGTATGAAAGACCGTATTGACTCTATCGCGGGCAAGCCTTGCTCCCACAGGGGGAATTGGGGGTCTACGTAGTACTACGGATTTATTTATTGACCCATTGCAGGGATATTGGGTCGGCTCCGAATAGCCGGGGCACACTATAAAAACAATCGCCGCAATCCACTGGATATCGGCAGGAGACACGCAATGACAACCCGTCTGGTTAAACACCTCGCCTGGTTTGCCGTCGCCGTTCTGGGGGCCTGTGCGTTGAGTGTCGTGGCCTTGCGCCGCGGCGAACCCATCAATGCCCTCTGGATCGTCGTCGCAGCCGTGGCCATCTACCTGGTCGCCTACCGCTACTACAGCCTCTTCATCGCCAACAACGTGATGCAACTCGATGCGCGCCGGGCCACCCCCGCCGTGCTCAACAACGATGGCCTGGACTATGTCCCGACCAACAAACACATTCTGTTCGGCCACCACTTCGCGGCCATTGCCGGCGCGGGGCCGC